>JADLFU010000255.1 GCA_020849655.1 Polyangiaceae bacterium
CCGCAGAGACGTTCGCGGACGTGGAGGCCCGCGCGAACGCCGCCGCCGACGCGGCCAACCTCGGCCTCGCTCTCGCCGCGACCATGGACGCCCGCGTTCGACGCCGTCCTCGGAGCGAACGACGACGGACGGCTACCCGGCCGCGACCGACGCGGCCCGCCACTCCCGCTCGGCGGCGACGAGATGCTCGCGGAGGACGGCGTTCAGCTCCGTCGACCTCGTGATCGGCGCGGCACGCGCGCTGTCGAGCTCGACGTAGCGCGCGCCCGGAATCGCCGCGGCGATCGCGCGGCCGCACGCGGGCCGGGTGATGCGGTCGTGCGTGGCGGTCACGACGAGCGTCGGCAACCCGGCGAACGCCGGCAGAAAGGGCGTCGCGTCCGCCTTCGCCATCGCACGCAGTTGCTTCATCGAGATCGACGGCTGCGTCGCGAGGTCGTGGCCGTAGAGGCAGGCGAGACGTTCGCAGGCGCCGTCGAAATCCCTGAGCTCGGCGATCTCGGCCTCCGTGAAGACCATCTCGAGAAAGGCCCTCCGCCGCATCCGCTTCGTCCCGATGGCCGTGCGCAGCCCGATGCGAAGGTGCCATCCGGTCAGCGTCGTGGCGTCGGCGCCCTTCGAGATCGTGCAGAGCAGCGAGAGGCTCCGGACCCGGCGCCGCACCTTGTTCGCGACGAACTGGGCGACGAGCCCGCCGAGCGAGTGTCCGGCGACGTGCGCGGTCTCCCAGCCCTGCGCGTCCATCAGCGCGATCGCGTCGTCGGCCATCCGCTCGACCGAGAGCGCGCCGGCGAGCGGCTGGCTCGCACCGAAGCCGCGGTTGTCGAACGAGAGGCACGCGAACTCCTCCTGGAGCGCGTCGATCTGCGGGCGCCACGTCTCGCCGCCGACGCCCGTCCCCTGGATGAGAAGCAGCGGCGCGCCGTTGCCGGCGAGCGGCCAGGAGAGATGACAGCGTCGTGGGGCGTCGAAGACATCGCGTGACCCGAGGGCCCTCACCGGGGGTCTGGCTTCGGCGTCTTCGCCGTGCTCTTCGGCAGCTCGGGCGCTGTGATGAGCTCCTTCGGCAGCTCTCCCGTCAGCGCCTTCAGGAAGGTGACGACGCTGGCCACGTCCGCGTCCGACAGCTCGCGGCCGAGCTGGTGGTGCGCCATCAGCTTCACGGCGGTCTCGAGCGACGCGACGCTCCCGTCGTGGAAGTAGGGCGCGGTCTTGTCGATGTTGCGCAGGCTCGGCACCTTGAACATCTGCCTGTCGGACGCCTGCTTCGTCACCTGCTCGCGCCCCTCGTCCTTCGCGTCGGGCCAGGGCTTGACGAGGCCGAGCTTCTGGTAGGAGCCGCCCCCGATCGCCGCGCCGTTGTGGCACGCCGTGCAGCCGGACGAGATGAAGGTGACGAGGCCCTTCACCTCCGCCGGCGAGAGCGCGTCGTCCCGGCCGCCGACGTAGGCGTCGAACCGCGACGGGGTCACGAGCAGCCGCTCGAACGCCCCGATGGCGCGGCCGGCGTTCTTCAGCGTGATGGGCGCCTTCTCTCCGGGGAATGACTTTGCAAACAGCTCGACGTACTCGGGCATCGAGGACAGCGTGTCGACGACGCGCTTCTCGTCGGGCATGGCCATCTCGACGGGGTTCATCACCGGGCCCGTCGCCTGCTCCTCGACGTCGGCGGCGCGCCCGTCCCAGAACTGACGAAAGTGAAGGGCGGCGTTGTACACTGTCGGAGAGTTGCGCCCTCCGCGCTGCTTCTTGTGGCCCGGCGAGGTCTTCTCGCCGTCGACGCCGTACCTCGCGAGATCGTGGCAGCTGTTGCACGAGACGTCGTGGTTCTTCGAGAGCCGCGCGTCGAAGTACAGCATGCGCCCGAGCTTCACCCGCTCGGCGGGCCCGAGGTCGGCGCCCGCGCCGCGCTCGGGCAGCTTCGCGAACGCGCCGAGCGCGGGCCGCGTGGGCGCGGACGGCGCCGCGCTCACGGCGGGCGCGGCGGAGGCGGTCGGCTTCGCGTCGGGCTTGCCCTCCTTGCTGCAGGCCGGGAGGAGGCCCGCGACGAGCGCGGGCAGGAGGAGGGAGAGGGTCGGTCGGATCGTCATGGCGGGTGTCGCGCGCGGCGACCCGTGAGCTTACCCGAGATCGGATAGCGCGACGGCGACCGCCTAGCGGACGACCACGGTGCGCGCGGCGGTGCGGCCGTACGTCTCGGGCGCGTACATCTCCTCGGCGCGCGCCGGCGGCGTCACGTACGTGCCCGCGCGCGTCGCGCGGACGAGGTGCGAGAAGCGGTGCACGCCCGGTCGCAGCTCGTCGACGAAGAACACGATCCGGTCGCCGCGGCGCTCGGTCCGCGTCGCGGGTGCGCGCTCGAGCCGGCGCAGCCAGCGGGGGCCGCCCGACAGATCGAGGTCCCAGCTCTCGAGCCCGCCGGGCAGCGGATCCTCGATCACGACGAAGCGCCGCGGCGAGGACGTGACGATCTCGAGCTGGACGAGCACCGTCGCGCCCTCCGCGAACGTCGTCGCGTCCTCGCGCAGCACGGCGCGCGCGCCGCTCGACGGCGCCTTCTCGGACACCTGGGTGTAGCGCCTGTGCAGCTCGAGGCCGGACGCGAGATCATCGGTGGGCAGCTCGCGCCGCGCGAACCGCAGGCGCGCCTCGTAGTGGAGCGTCCCGCCGCTCGCGGCGAAGCCGAGCGGCCCGAGCGCGCGCGCCACCTCGGCCATCGGCACCCGCGCCTCCGCGTCGGTCGCGCCCGGGGCGAGCGCCCGCGAGAGGATCGTCGTGCCGCCGAGCGTCACCGTCGCGGCCACCGTCGCCGCGTCGCCGCGCTCGCGCCGCAGATCGTCGAGCGCGAGCAGCGCCCACGCGGCCTCCTGCGTCGTGCGCCACGTGCCGGCGCGCCGATCGCGGACGAGCCCGAGCGCGAGCGGCACGACGAGCGGGTGACGCGGCGCTGCGGCGACGAGCGCGCGGAGCACGAGCGCGCTCGTGCGCGTCTCGGAGTCGAACCTCCCCTGGTGCTCGCCGTCGCGGCCGACGTGCCGCGCGACGGGGCCGTCGAGGTGCAGGCCCGAGGTCAGCTCGGCGACGAGCGCGTCGAGCTCTGCGCGCGGCGCGCCCAGCCTGGCCATCGCGTGCAGGAGCAACGCCCGCGAGAACACGGGCGTGCCCGCGCGCGCGCGGTAGAGCTGCTCTGCCACGACGGCGAGCGAGTCGGCGTCGACGCCGTCCTGGCCGAGGGCGTCGGTCAGCACGTCGAGCGCGTACGGCGCGTCGACGCGGGCGTCGGGCAGCTCACCCCACCGCGCGAGCGTCGAGAGCAACCTGCCGCGCGCGCGCCCGAGCAGCACGGGATCGACCGGGGCCCCGTGGCGACGCGCGAGCTCGAGGCCCCACGTCGCGTAGGCGCTCAGCCAGTCGGACGCGGCGCCCGAGCCCGGCCACATCCCGAAGCTGCCGTCGCCGCGCTCGCTCGCCTGCAGCCGCGTGACGGCGCCCGCGACGGCGGCGTCGAGATCGGCGGGCAGCGCGACGTCGAGCGATCGCGCGAGCTCGCGCAGCGGCAACAGCGGCACGAGGCGGCTCGTCGTCTGCTCGGTGCAGCCGTGCGGGTACGTGACGAGCTGCTCCAGGCCCGCGGCGAGGCCCGACAGCGGGGTCGACGACACCGACACCTCCAGCCCGCCCACGTCGGGGCGCATCCCCGTCAGATCCCCCAGCAGCTCGTCCACCCGGCCATGATCGAGCGAGCCCGACGAGCCCGCGGTCTCCTGCGAGAGCGGCGCGATGATCTCGAGCGGCAGCTCCGCGGCGTCCGAGAGCGAGCCGGCGGCGACGCGCGCGACGAGCTTGCCCTTCATCACCGAGTGCGCCTCGGCCGCGACCGTCACGCGCCGCGACTCGCCCGGCGCGAGCGAGACGCGCCGCGCGCGATCCGACGAGAGCAACAGGCCCGTCGCGTCCACCGAGACGTCGGCGTCGAGCCTCGCGGGGCCGTTGTTGGCGACGAGCATCGTCACGGTCGGGCGGTCGCCGGCGCGGAGCACCGCGGGCAGCGTCGGCCGGATCTGCAGCGGCGCCTGCGTCGTCACCGCCGCCTGCCCGGCGCCGACCTCGGCGCGACGCGTGAGCGCGAACGCCATCACCCGGTACTCGGTCAGCGAGTCGGGCAGCTTGACCCGCGCGCTCGCTCGCCCGCGGTCGTCCGTCTCGAGGTGCGGCAGGAAGAACGCGCCCTGCGCGAAGTTGCGCCGCGGCTCCGCGCCCGCCACCCCCAGCCGCCCGCCGCCCCCGCCGTAGCCCTGCCCCGAGCCGGTGCCCGCGCCGTGGCCGATCGTGCCGATCGATCCCAGGCCCACCCCGCGGCCGAAGTCCCGCAGCTCGCCCTCCCAGTCGATCAGATGCGCGAGATCGTCGCGCGAGTCGACCGACGAGATCGAGCGGCGCCGCGCCGCGTACAGCGACGGCAGCGGCTGGGGCAGCGTGTACTTCGCGAGCGACAGCGTGCCCTCGTCGGCCGCGTAGAGCGTGACCTCGGCGCGCGCGGGGCGGCCGTCCGCCTGGCGCACCTCGACCTCGACGTCGAGCTCCTCGCCGGGCGCCGCGAGGGCGCGCGAGGGCCGCACCGTGACCTCGAGCGCGCGGTCCTGCCACGCCGCCCGCAGCTCGGTGGTCGCGCTCATCACGTGCCTCGTCGTCGCACGATCGGAGAGGGGCGCGACGAACGTCGCGGTCGCGAAGAGCTGCGGGGCGGCCGCGTCGTCGATCGGCGCGTCGAGGGACAGCGGCGCCGCCGTCGTCGCCCGCACCTCGTGCGAGAGGACGCCGTCGCGCTCGACGGTGAAGAGCAGGTGCCCCGCGTCGAAGGGCGAGGTCGCCGTGAGGTGCGCCGTCTCGCCGCGGCCATACTCGTCTCTGTCGCGCTCGAGCTTCGCCTGCCTGGTGACCTTTCGCGGCTGCCGCACAGCGGGCGCCTCGCGAGGCGGGGCGCTCGGGTAGAGCGTCCGGGACGCGACGGCGCGCCCCTCCCTGGTCTCGACCGTCGCCCGCACGACGAACCGCCGCACGTCCTCGAGCGCCCCCGCGGGGACGCCGAGCGCGCAGCTCGCGGGCTCGGCCGCGGGCGAGGCGTCGCAGCTCGCGACCACGCGCGGCGGGAGCGTGCTCCAGGTCTTCTTCGGATCCTTCTCGTGCGCGACCAGCTCGAGCTTCACCGCGTGGGCGACGCGCGCGCCGTCGGGCGTCACCGCGAGCACCCGCGGTCGGAGCGTCTCGCCGCCGAAGGTGGACCCGCGCTCGAGGGCCAGCGCCGCGTAGAGCGAGGCCGGGTGGACGATCGCGCTCGCGCTCGCGCCGACGAGCTCCTCGTTCGCGTCGGTCACGAGCGCGCCGCACGTCACGAGCTCGGGGCCCGTCTGATCGTGATCGAGCGCGAAGGTCGCCTCGATCCGCCCGCCGGCGTCGAGCCGAGCCTGTCGCTCCGCGCGCGCGCCGCCCACGATCTGTCGCTCGACGTCGTCGATCGAGAACCCCGACAGGCCCGGCACCGCATACGTCGCGCGCTGCCGGTCGAGGCTCAGGCTCGCGCGCGCGTCACCGAGCGATCCTCCGTAAAAATAGCCTGCGCGCGCCTCGCAGCTCACCGCGTCGCCGCGCACGAACGCGCGCCGCTCGGGTCGCGCCGGATCGCGCAGGGTCGCCTCCACGCGGAAGCTCGCGGGCCGCGCCTGCTTCACCCGGAACGACTCGGACACCACGCGCGCGCCGTCGAGCTCGAGCGCGGCCGTCCACGTCCCGAGCGGCGCGTCGGGATCGATCGCGACGACGTGATCGAGGCTGCCCCACTCGGTCGTGCGCGCGGGGCTGCGCGTCACCTTCCCGCCCGGCGCGCGCACCTCGACGGTGGCCTGCGCGAGCGCGACCGGATCGAGCCCGCGCGACGTCGGCCGCAGGAGCGCGCCCTTCAGCCGCACCTCCTCGCCAGGGCGGTAGAGGCCGCGGTCGGTGAACAGGAGCCCGCGGGGCGGCTCCGCGCGCGGGACCTCGACGCGCCGGTACACCCAGTCGGTGTCGCGCGACGCGACGAGCACCATCCACGGCGAGGGCGCGCGCCAGTCGTCGGGGCGCCGCGCGACCGGCGTCCCGAGCCTCGACGTGTCGAGCCTTGCCACGCCGTCGGCCGCCGTGACCGCCTTGACGATCGCCCCCGACGCGTCGCGCGCCTCGACCTCGACGCCCGCGAGCGGCGCGCCCGTCGTGAGGCTCGTGATCCAGGCGAGCGTCCCCTCGGGCGAGACGCGCGCGTGCAGCGCGAGATCGCTCGCTTGCAGCACGCGCGCCGTCGACCGCTCGTCGCCCGACGGCCCGCGCCAGAGGGTGCCGAAGAGCACCGGGCCCCGCGCGGCCGCCGACGCGGGCGCGAGCTCGGTCCACGTCGGCCTCGCCTTCTCGTCGGCGCGCACGGGCACGCTCGTTCGTGACGCGCCCGGCAGCTCCCACCAGCGGATCTCGTCGCGCGAGCCGGCGAGCGTGACCGCGAGCTCGCGCGTCATCGCGAGCGCGCCCGCCGCGGCCTCGCGCGCGTCGGCCGCCTTCGCCGCGATGGGCAGGCGCCGCGACGGCGTGTACGTGCCGTGGAAGCTCAGCTCCGCGCCCGTCTCCTCCGGCGCGAACGTGAGCTCCGCCGATCCGCCGATGCGCAGCCGCCGCAGCTCCGCGACGGCCTCGCCCGGCCTGCGGGGTCGCGGCTGACGAGGCGGGCGCGCGGCGGGCGCGACGGAGATCTCGTAGCGGACGCCCGGTCGAAACTCGCCCCGGAGCCAGTGATAGGACGTCGGCACGTCGTCGGTGTCGCGCGCGAGCTTCACGGGCGGACGCACGCTGACCAGCGCGCGCAGATCGCTCGGCCGGATGTCGTCGCTCAGCTGGACGCTCACCGAGTCGCCCGAGCAGCGCCCGTCGTCGAGGCGCGAGCACGAGATCTCCGTCACGTGCAGGTGCGAGCGCGTCGAGAACGTCACCTCGCGCGGGAGCGTCGTCAGCGTCCCCTCCGAGCCCGTGACGCCGCCGCGCAGGCGCACGGTCAGCCGCTCGCCCTCGGGCCACTTGCCGCGGGGCCGCACCTGCACCGACTCGTCCCACGCGTCTCCGTCGCGCTCGAGCACGAACGGCACGTCGCGCCCCGCCGAGTCGACGACGGACAGCGCCGCCGCGAGCGCCGGGCGGGGCAGGGTCTGGTCGAACGTCAGCCGCACGGGCTCGGTGGTCGGCACCTCCAGCTCGCCGCTCGCAGGCCAGGACGACATGAGCGACGGACGCTTCGTGGAGAACTCGAGCCGCACCGGCGCGTCGAGCGCGGCGCCGTCGAGCGCGCGCACCGTCGCGGCGATCTCCAGCGTGTAGCGCGTCGCACGGTCGAAGTCGCCGTCGGGGACGAACCGTGCCGCGCGCGTGCCCGTCCACTCCCAGCGCCCCGCGACCGCGGGCGAGAAGCGGGCCGAGAGCGCCGGCTCGCCCGGGGGCGCCGACAGCGCGCGCACGGGTCGGCTGAAGACGATCTCCGGCTGCGGGTGCTCGAGGTCGTCGGCCGACGGCCCCGCGAAGACCACGCGGAACGGCCCCGCGTCGGCGGTCGCGACGGGCTGACGCGTGTCGAGCGTGCCGCCCCTGCGAGGTGTCTCGGGGGGCAAGCGCCCGCCGGGCAGGCACGCGGGCGCGCTGGCCGCGGCGAGGATGACGAGCGTCAGGGGGACGTGGCGCATCGCCCCACTCTACGCTCCCGCACCAAGTCGCGCGCGAGGCGGGCAGGGGCGACCCGGTGTTCGCCCGTCGGGCCAGCCTCCGGTGTCAGGACGCGCCCAGCGTCCATCGGCGCTCCGGTCGCGGGGGTGGATGCTCGCGGACGCCGAGATCAGGCTCGCATCAGGCTCGCCGATGCGCGACTTGCGGCGGCGGCGGGGCGCGTGGTCGACGTGTGGATGGTGACAAGGCCGGCGGCAGACAGGTCACTCGCAGGCCGTGCGTACGCGACTCGCAGCCGTTGCGGAGCCACGGCCGGGACGGCTGAGCATGAATTTCGGGAGCCCAGACCGCGAGTGTCGGAGTCCGAAGCGGAATTCGAGCCGAACTGGGCTGAAATCCGCGCGCTGACGCGGTCGTGCCACGTCGAGCACGGTTTCACCGAAGGCGGCCGAAGGACGGAAGGAATCCGAGTTCAGGCGAGGAATGCCGGCTGGCACGGCGGCTGCTGAGCGCCCCGTCGATGTCACGACCCCTGCTGCTCTCGTCGCTGTCCTCGCTGCTGCTCCTGTCGTCCTGCATCACGCTCGTCCAGTCCGACGGGGGAGGCGGGGGCGCGGGTGGAGGCGGGGCGGCGGGGGGCTCCTCGGGCGGCGCGGGGGGCGGGGTCGGCACGGAGGGGAAGGGCACCAACTCATCGAACATCGACGTGAACGGCTACGCCGCGCACGCGAGCGTGGGCACGCAAGGTGGCTCGGTGACGATGCCGGGGGGCCCGACGCTCGACGCCCCGAGCGGCGCGCTGCCCGGCGCGACCGGCTTCGGTCTCGGCTCCGCGAAGCAGAGCCCGGCGCTGCCGTCGGGGACGACGGCAGTGTCGCCCTGGTACGAGCTCGTGAGCGACAAGAACGATCTGACCGGGCTCACGAAGCCGCTGACGCTGTCGGTGCCCATCCAGCTCCCGAGCGGCGCGTCCGCGACGCACCCGGGGCTGCGTGTGCTGGCGACCGCGGGCTCCGGTACGCTCGTCCCGATCGAGGGGAAGCTCGACGCCGCCACCGGCAAGTTCAAGGTCGCCCTGCCGGGCGCTCCGCCGAAGCTGACGTTCGCCGTGACGTTCACGCCGACCGTCGCGCGGATGACGAGCGATGAGATCCCCGAGACGCCGCCGCCGCCGCCGCCCGCGCCGCCGCCCGCGGGCTGGAGCACCGTGAGCTGGACGCTCTCGTACGACGCGCAGGTGATCACGAAGCTCCAGGCGACGAAGGTGCTCTTCTACGCGCGCCGCGCCGCGCGGGAGTACAGCAACGCAGGGCTCCGCGAGCCGTCGCTCGTGCAGGAGGTCGACGGCACCACGAAGCGCTGGGTCGTCCACCTGACGGCGGACGGCAGCAAATTCCAGGGCGGCGACTGGAACGCCGTCGGCGAGGACGCGCTCGGTCGCCTGTACGTCGACACCGGTCGCATCGACGACCCGAAGACGCGGGACCTCGGCAGCGTCTACGCGTCGGTCGCGCACGAGATGTACCACTCGGTGTTCGACGCGTACCGGATCCCGGGCGCGTGCTTCAACTACGAGCAGGACGGCGTGCAGTACTGCTACCGCTCCGCCACCGGCTTCAACGAGGGGATGGCGACCGCCGTCGGCTACTACCTCGACCAGGGCGCCGCGAACCCGCGACCGTCCGAGCCGTTCCAGCGCGTCACCTTCCCGCTCGGGTACTTCAGCTCGAGCGCGCGCTCCGCCGCGTACGGGAACCAGGACTTCTTCGTGTACCAGCTGCGCGTCCTCGGCCTCGCGGCGTTCGGCAAGCAGATGGAAGGGCTTCGTTCCGCGGCGCCGGACGGCAGCAGCAGCCTCGAGGCGCTCGTCGGCTACCACACCGCGCTCGAGTCGACCGCGGACGGGTGGCCCGACGGCCCGCGCGCCGGTCACCTCCAGTACGTCTACCAGCGCGTGTACGCCCGCGAGAAGGGGCCGCTGTGGAGCGCCGAGCCGCGCGACGCGAAGGCCGCGAAGTACTCGATCGACAAGGCGCTGTTCGGTGGCTTCGCCGTCGCCAAGGTCGAGCAGAAGCACTGCAAGGTGCTCGTCGACGGGGTGACCTGCGAGATCGACGTCGAGGGCCACTCGATGGCGGCCAGCCGCGTCGACATCGACATGAAGACCGACGGCAGCTCGCTGCCCCCCGGCTACAAGCCCAACGAGGTGCAGGGCACCTTCAAGGTCACCGCCGACGGCGGCAGCGTCGCGTTCTTCGTCGTCGCGCAGAAGGCGGGCGTGGGCACCGCGGAGAGCGTCGCGCTCAGCCCGACGGGAGGCGACGTGACGCTCGCGGGCCTCAACTCGAAGTACGACGAGGTGGTCCTGGTCGCCGTCCCGTTCGGGAAGGGCACCTCGAAGGTGCACCTGAAGCTCGACGTGAAGCCGCAGACCCTGTCGGCGGCGTGCGCGGCGGCGTCGAAGTGGATGTGCACCTGTCAGCCCGGTGGCAACCAGCCGTGCTGGGTGTGGGATCTCGCGGTGCAGCAGGGGTGCGAGAGCGGCCCGAGCTGCGACGAGTGGTGCAACCAGACGTCGGCGTCCTACGCGGCCGCCGCGAAGGACTCGGAGACGTGGGCGGCGATGGGCTGCACCGCGGGCCCGTGAGCTACCCGGTCGCGGGCCGGCGCGGGCGATGGGGCCCGCGAGCGGCGGCGGCCCGAGCGCGTACGCCGTCGGGTGGCTCACCCCGCACGTCGGGATCGCGCGTACTACCCCTTCGCGCGGGGTCGGTCGTTGCCTGACGCGTGCGAGCGCAGACCGTCATCTAACCTACGATGGCCATGACGCTCGCCACGCCCGCCCGCATCCCCAACGAGCTCCGCTCCGTCGTCTTCGTCGCCGCGCGCGGCACCGTCGGGAAGACCGAGCTCGGAGAGTTTCAGCGCTCGCTGCCCGCCGGCGACTGGCTCTACGCCACGGAGCTCTCGACCCACGGGTGGGCTCGCCTGAAGCCGGTCCTCGCGTGGACCAACGTCATTCTGCCCAGCTCACGTGGCGTGCCGCTGCGTGAGATACTCGGCGCCGCGCTGCGGGGGCAGCTCCGTGGGTTCCATGGGGGAGAGGGGCTGCTGGCAGACGTCGATCGGCTCCTCGAGACCGAGTGGCCCGAGCTGGACCACGTGCTGCAGGTGCCGTACACCGAGGTCGGTGTGCGGCTCAGCCGGAGTCGGTCGCACAAGATGCGGGAGACCTACGAGGCCGCGCTGCGGCTGTGCGCCCACACGTGCGAGCGCGAGCGCCTCGGTCACCACATCGATTTCGACGCCGCGGTCGCCGCGCTCCGGGAGGCCCTGGCGTCGCAGCGGCCGCTCGCCCTGTTCGAGGCGGTCGAGCACGGTGGCGTGCTGCGCGCGCTGCTGGCGGGTCTCGCCGCGACGCAGCTGCGGGGCGACGAGGTCGACGTGGTCTACGGCGCACAGGACGAGCCCCAGGTCCACCGCGTGTACATCAAGTCGCGCCTGCCGCTCGCCGAGCTCGCCGCGGCGCTCCGCGTGCCGCGCCGGTGGCTGAGGCGCTCCGACCACGGGATCGCGACCAGGACCTACGCGCCGGCGCACGTCGAGCAGAAGCTGCGCAGGGCGGCGGCCGTCGCGGGGCCTCCCCGCGGACCGGGGGGTGAGGCCCGGCCGCGCGGCGCACGAGACCGCTGAACACTTCGCCCGGCGCCCGCGCGAGCGAGGACGACGCTCGAGTGCGTCATCGAGGCGGTCCAGGCGTTCCCTGATCCGGTGCTCGACGACCGTCTCGCTTGACGCCCGCTGGACACCTGGCTTTCGGGGACGGGCGCCGACCATGAGCTCATCGACGACGATTCGCCTCGCCGAACCCTCCGACGCCGCAGCCATCGCCGCGATCCTCCTGCCGACGATCCGTGAAGGGGCGACGTACGCGCTCGACGCGGACATGAGCGAGGCCGATGCGCTGGCCTACTGGCTCGCGCCCGACAAGGACACGTTCGTGCTCGAAGAGGACGGCGCGATCGTCGGGACCTACTACCTCCGCACGAACCAGCTCGGCGGCGGGCGCCATGTCTGCAACTGCGGCTACATGACGAGCCTGAAGGCCACGGGACGAGGGATCGCCCGGCGCATGTGCGAGCACTCGCAAGAGGTCGCGCGCTCGAAGGGCTACCGCGCGATGCAGTTCAACTTCGTCGTCAGCGCGAACGAGCGGGCCGTGAAGCTCTGGCAGGCGCTCGGGTTCGAGATCGTCGGGCGCTTGCCCCTCGCGTTCTTGCACCCGACGAGGGGCTACGTCGACGCGCTCACGATGTTCAAGACGCTGTGACGCGTCACCACACGAGCTCGGAGGGGTCGCACGTCGGCGTCACCGACATGGCGCCACGCAGCCGATCGTGGTCGTGCGCGGTCGGGCTGTTCCTTCGCGCTTCGTCGCGCTGGAGATATCGTCAAGAGTTGTGGATCGGGCGCTGATCAAGCGGCGACCTCCTCGGGGTGCTTCTTGGTCTTCCTCTGCCGCTTGACGGCGGTGGCCACGGGGTCGACGTCGTCGCGCTCGACG
>JADLFU010000256.1 GCA_020849655.1 Polyangiaceae bacterium
CCGCAGGGGGTGGTGCCAGCGCGGCCGGTGCACGGCGGGCGTCTCCGCCAGCGTCTCGGTAGCGCGGTTGAATGCCATCTTCCCCAGTCATCAGCACCGCGTCCAGCTCCCCAGTGGCTGTCAGGTGCACGCCTGACCAGCCGCCTCTCGCCCGGACAATCGCGGTGGGCTCGTCGGCGCCCAGCAGAAGCCCCGTGCCGAACAGACTCCTCAACGAGGGGTCGATGCGGGTCGTCACCTCGAGCCGCTGCGACGACGTGAGCACTTCCACGCGATCATGGGTGGCGATGTCCGTGGCAACCCCTGCTTCGCTGTACGACGCGCCCTTGCGCGCGTGCGCCAGCAGCAGTCCCCTGCGCGTCTCGGTGCCGGTCGGCGCGAGGAGATCGACGTCGAGCCCGAATTCCATCGGTGGGAGACCGCCGCGCCGGCATCGTCGGTGAAGAGGCTGCCGGAGGCGCCCGCCCCCAGATCCTCGGGCCTCCGCCCCCGAGGCGCCACCGGCGTTGGCCCCCGCAACCTCTCCACTTGCTCCGCTAGGCGAGCCGCAACGGCCAACGCAAGGAACCCGAGGAGGGCTACCAGAAGTCGTGACCGCACGGCCTGTCGACCTTTGGCATGGCAGCGCGGGCGATGTCGACCACCCGCCAGCGACCTCGATCAGCTGTGTCCGGACTCCCACGGTGAACCGCCGATGTCGCCTCGCCCGGCGCGACTCCCGTCTGCGCGTTCGGGAGCAACCCGCGACGCTCACGATGAGGCATCCCACGACCATCGCTGCTACGCCTTTCCCGAGCCCCCGTCCGACGGATTGTTCGTCGCGCATGAGTTGGCCTCCGTGGATGCACTCCAGAGGACCACAAAGGCTGACGACCGTCCAGCAGCGACGTGGGCCAAGGGGCCGCGGCGTCCGTCCGGCAGGGCCACGTGGCCCTGACCGTCGGCTGAAGGCCGCCAGCACGCCGCTGCCTGGCGCCCGATGGTACGGCAACGATGACAGAAGCTTGGAGCGGGGCCTGGCGCGCGGTGCCCCTGGCGTGCGCGTGCTCGGCGAGCTGCCGCGCTAGCCGAGCTTCGTCTTCACCATCTCCTCGAGCTCGACCATGGCCTTCGCGAAGCCGTCGATGCCCTCCTGGAGCTTCTCCCTCGCCATGCGATCGTCGGCGTGCATCGCGCGGAACACGGCCTCGGTGACCTCCAGCCGGTCGCGCCCTCGCGCCTTCGACGCCTCGGGGTCGAGCTTCCTCGGGAGCGCGCCCTCCTTCGCCTCGAGCTCGGCGAGGAGCTTCGGCGCGATCGTGAGCAGATCGCAGCCCGCGAGCTCGGTGATCTCGCCGACGCTGCGGAAGCTCGCGCCCATGACCTCGGTCTGGTGCCCGTGGCGCTTGTAGTAGTCGTAGATGGCCGTGACGCTGACGACGCCCGGATCCTCGCTCGGCGCGAACTCCTTCTTGTCGCCGTTCTTCACGTACCAGTCGAGGATGCGCCCGACGAACGGCGAGATCAGCGTGACCTTCGCGTCGGCGCACGCGACCGCCTGGTGGAACCCGAACAGCAGCGTCAGGTTGCAGTGGATGCCCTCCCGCTCGAGCACCTCGGCGGCGCGGATGCCCTCCCACGTCGAGGCGAGCTTGATGAGCACGCGCTCCTTCGGGACGCCGGCCGCGGCGTAGAGCGCGATGATCTCGCGCGCCTTCGCGATCGACGCCGCGGTGTCGAAGGAGAGCCGCGCGTCGACCTCGGTCGAGACGCGCCCGGGGACGATCTCGAGGATCTTGCGGCCGAAGCCCACCGCGAGCCGATCGAGGCTGCGCTCGAGCAGGCGCCCCGCGTCGCTCGCGCCGATCTCGGCCTTCGCGTCGGCGACGGCGCCGGCGACGACGTCCGCGTACTCGGGCATCTTCGCCGCGGCGAGCACGAGCGAGGGGTTGGTCGTCGCGTCGCGCGGGCGGAACTTCTTCATCGACTGGAAGTCACCCGTGTCGGCGACGACCACGGTGAGCGTCTTCAACGAATCGAGCAGCGTCTGGGCCATGGGCCGCGGAGGTTAGCGCAAGCGTGGTCCCGTGCGAGGATTCGTGGCAGATGCGCGGGCCCGATGACCGCCGCCCGCCCCGCCGTGCCGTTCCTCGAAGCCGCCGCGAAGTCGCTCCTCGTGTTCGACGGCGCGATGGGCTCGCTCCTCTACGAGCGCGGCGTGTTCGTCACGCAGAACTTCGAGCAGCTCAACGTCACGCGCCCCGACCTCGTCAGCCGCGTGCACCAGGACTACGTCGACGCCGGCGCCGAGGTCATCCTGACCAACACGTTCGGCGCGAACCGCTACCGCCTCGAGCGCCACGGGCTCGTCGACGACGTCGCGCGCTTCAGCGAGGCCGGCGCGAGGCTCGCCCGCGGCGTGGCGAAGGACAAGGCGTACGTCGGCGGATCGATCGGCCCGACGGGCCTGTTGCCCAGCACGTCGGGGCGCGAGCGCGCGGCCGTCCGGGCGACGTTCGTCGACCAGGCGCGGGGGCTCGTCGACGGCGGCGTCGACCTGCTGGTGCTGGAGACGTTTCGGCACCTCGACGAGGTCGCGATCGCGATCGAGGCCGCGCGCGAGGTCGCGCCGTCGCTCGCGCTCCTCGCGAGCGTGACGTTCGACGCGGGCGGGACGGTCGCCGACGGCTCCGAGCCGGAGGCGGTCGCCGAGCGTCTGCGTGATCTCGGCGTCGACGTCGTCGGCGTGAACTGCGGCGACGGGCCGCAGCTGTCGCTCTCGATGGCCGAGCGCATGCGGCACGTCGGGCTGCCGCTCGCGGTCGCGCCGAACGCGGGCCTGCCGCGCACGGTCGACGGCCGGCTCTTGTACATGGCGACGCCCGAGTACTTCGACGTGTTCGCCCGGCGCATGATCCAGGCGGGCGCGACGATGATCGGCGGGTGCTGCGGCACGACGCCCGAGCACGTCCGCTGGATGGCGAACTCGGTGAAGATGCTCGCCGGGCAGCGCGCCCCCGCGCCGTCCGCGCGCGTCGAGGCCGCGCCCGACGTCCGCCGCGGCATGGAGCCCGTCCCGCTCGCGGAGCGGAGCGCGTTCGCGAAGAAGATCGCCGACGGAAAGTTCGTCGTGTCGGTCGAGGTGAACCCGGCGCCGGGGCTCGACCCGTCGGGCGCGCTCGCGGCGTCGAAGATGCTGATCGACGCGGGCGTCGACATCGTCAACGTCGCCGACGGCCCGCGCGCGATGGCGCGCATGTCGAACCTCGCGTTCTGCGCGCTGCTCCGAGAGGCGCACGGCATCGAGCCCATCGTGCACGTCTGCGGGCGCGACCGGAACCTCCTCGCGCAGATGGCGCACCTGCTCGGCGCGCACGCGCTCGGGCTGCACAACCTCGTCGTCATCACCGGCGACCCGCCGAAGGTCGGCGACTACCCCGAGGCGACGGCGGTCTACGATCTCGACTCGGTCGGCCTGCTGTCGATGGCGCGCGACATGAACCGCGGGCTCGATCCCGCCGGCAAGAAGCTCGCGGGCGGGCAGACGAGGTTCCTCTGCGCCACCGGGTTCGAGCCGGGCGCGCAGGACCTCGACCGCGAGATCGCGCGGCTCGAGGCGAAGAAGGCCGCCGGCGCCGACCTCGTGATGACGCAGCCGGTGTTTCAAGAAGACTTGTTGTTGCGGGTGCTCGACCGCATCGCGCACCTCGGGCTGCCAGTGATGGTGGGCGTCCTGCCGCTCGTGTCGCACAAGAACGCGGAGTTCCTCCACAACGAGGTGCCAGGGATGCAGATCCCGGAGCCCATCCGCGAGCGGATGCGCAAGGTCGCCCCCGGCGCGGAGGCCCGCCGGGAGGGTGTAAGGATCGCGCGCGAGCTGCTGTTCGGGGTGAAGGGCAAGGTGCAGGGCGCGTACCTGATGCCGCCGCTCGGGAAGTACGAGCTCGCGCTCGAGGTGCTCGACGGACTCGGCGGCTGAGCGGAGGGGCTCGACGGGCTCGGGCTCGGGCTCGGGCTCGGGCTCGGGCTCGGGGTCGGGGTGGGGGACGG
>JADLFU010000257.1 GCA_020849655.1 Polyangiaceae bacterium
CCGTGCCGGTCATCCCGCCGGACTCGGCGTCGTCACAGGCCACCGCGAACGTCGCGGCGACCGCGCACAGGCTCACCCCCAGCAGAAACTTCTTGTTCAAGTTCATTCCTAAAATCTCCAACGAGGTTCAGAGCCACGATCAGGTGCGCGACGCCGTGGGGATGTTCCAGATGGCGCGGGATCCTTCGGAGGGGCAGCGGTGGTCGGCGCTGGTCGCGTGGTCGCGCGCCGCGCGCGCGGGGCTCCTGGTCGCGGAAGCTCCGACGACCGGCGGCACGCTGCGGGACGCCGCCGCTCGGCTCGCGCAGGTGATCGCGGGGTACGGGCCCCGCGGCGACGACCGGGTCGCGCGCGTCTTCGGGGGCGCGCTGCGAGCGACTTGGCGAGGCCCAGCTCACGCGGCGTTGAGGACGCCTCGCCGAGGGCGCTGCCGGGCTGGGTGAGCGCCGCGGGTGGAGAGGGGCCAGGTGCACGGCCGCATTCCACCACACCGGGCAGGGGGCGCAAGGGATGTGGCGCGCTCGACGGCGCCCAGGCCGCCGCGGTGCGCCTGCTCGTGTTCGCCCGCAGCCCCCGACCTGCGGGCGGTGGCCACTCCGATCGGCGACCGTCCCCACGCGCCGGGTGAGGGTGTCTCGGCCGTCTCATCCTGCAGTGGCGGCAACGAAGAAGGCTGGAGCCTCTGCCGCGGCGCGAGCACGAAGTCGCAACGCAACTCGGTGGAGGTCCACACGCACCGCGTCGGTGACATCGTCCAGGTCTCGACGCTGGCGCGCGAGCTCGGCTTGCACAACCGGGTGCGCCACGACGCGCTCCTCCGCTGCGGGATGGGTCGTGTCAACTCCCTCTTGGTTGACTACGTGGTGGTCGGCGGCTTCGTATGCACGTCGGGCGCACCAAGCCGCATCTTGTGGCGTCCCGCTCTGCCTGCATCGTATCGCGAAGGCCACCGCTGCGCCCGCATCCTCCGCGGCAGCCTGTTCAGGCACCCACCGGCCGTCATCCTCCTGCGGAATCAACGCCAGACACGCTTCAAGCATTGACTGCAGTCCCGGTCTTGTATTCTGTCGCCCCCAAGGTCGTCCCACAGCCGATCCAAAATGGATCTCAATGCGGTCGAGTCTCCCCGTGTCGAGCAGCTTGAGAATGCGACATACGCAGGGAACAGGCGCTCCGCGCATGTCGCGGCAAAGTCCACCATGTGATCCCGCGGGAGCTTCCCGAGCTTCCTTGCCAGATGGGCGTCGTCGAATCCGGGTGTCTCCATGGTTGCCTCCTACTCCAGCCACACCGCAGTAGTCGAGCTGGTCACTGTTCCTCCGCTTGCCTCGATCACTGCGATGCACTGCGGGCAAATGGATCTGGTCACTGCCATCGATCGAAGCGTCGTCCCAAGATCTCGGGCCGTCTGGATAGCCGTTACCTCCGCATGAGCCCCAGGAGGCCTGCAGCTACTTCTCCCGGTAGCAGCGAAGCCCGCTGGAGGGACCATGCGCATCCCGTCCAGGCACAGCGGGTCGTTGCCGTCGTAGCGGGGGGCAAGGGAGACGCCGTCGAGGATCAGCGTGCGCGCACAGGGGGCGATGTGAGACAGGCCCGCGAGGTGCATGCACGACCCACCAGGCCGTTGGGACTGTCGCTATCGTACTCGAGGGACAGGGTCGGCTTCATGCCCCGCCGGCGGGGGGCAGATCGAAACTCATCGTGTAGCGCGCGGAGCCCCGGTTCGTCACGTGAACCTGTGGCAGGCAGACGTCGTCCGCGTCGAGGAGCGCGACCTCGTCGTCGTGTTCGACGGGGACACCGACGAGGCCAAGGTGCCGTCCGACCGCGTGGCGCGCCTTCCCGACGGGTTCTGCGATCCGCTCGCGGGCTGTCGGGGTTCGGGGGGACACCAGCGGGACGCGAACGGCGGGAAGGGCGTGGGCGCCCCCGTGGAGCAAGACCCGGAGAAGGCGTTCGCCAAGTCGCTGAAGGTCGGCGATACGGCGCTCTTCAAGGCGAAGGAGTTCGGCGCGTCGAACCACTACCAGTGGACGAAGGCGACGGTCTCAGGGCGCAACGGCGATGCGCTGATCGTCAAGGTCTCGCCGGAGACGGAGGCGAGGAACGCCTTCCCCAGTGATCTTCGCCCGCTGCGCGCGCTGAAGCGGGCCGTGAAGATGGGGACGCTGGCGCTCTGGGAGGACCAGCCCGAGCGCTGGGTCGGGGTCTGGGTCGCCGACGCCACCGCGGAGGACGGTTCGCTGGAGGTCACCGTCCACGGCGATCCGAAGGCTCGTGGCGGCGAAGGCGGCGAGAAGGCGACGCTCACGAAGGAGCAGGCCGCGAAGCTCTCGCGGTTCGCCCCCGCGGACCTCTGACGCTCACGGCGGGGTGCTCCACTCCCGCGCAGCCATCGTCGGGACGAGGTGGGTGCGTGGACGGACTACCCTGGTCGCGTGACCCCGCCGCTCCCGATCGCCGTCCTGACCTGCGCGTCCTGCGGCGCGCCGCTCGCGGTGACCGACGCGCCGAGCGCAGAGTGCCGCGCCTGCGGTCATGCGATGCCGCTCCCCGAGGCCTACGTGGCGCTGCGTCGCTACGGCCACGAGGCGCGTGCGGCCCGGCGCGAAGCGGAGAGGCTCTACTCCAAGCTCGTCACCTCGGCGCCTCCGGAGCTCGTCGCGACCCGCTTCGCGAGGTTCGGGATCCCTGCGTTGATCGTGCTCTCCCCGACCTTCCTCTACCTCACGCAGCGCCTCGTCGGCTGGGGCCCCCGCACGTGGATCGCGTTCGGGGTCTTCGTCCCGCCGATCGTCGGCATCCTCGTCTACGTCGGGCTCGTCGGCCGCGCGAATCCGCTCGCCTATCTCCACGCGGTCGGCGGCCGCATCCAGCCCGGGATCCCGACGTCGACCGGGGAGCCGACCTGCGGCGCCTGCGGCGCGCCGCTCGCGCCCGAGCCGGACTCGCTCGCCGCGACGTGCGACTACTGCCTCGCCGACAGCTGGCTCGTCGACGTCCCCGAGGGCCACGTCGCGTCCACGAACCGCGCCCGAGACAACCTGGCGAACCTGATGCTCGCGGGCGAGCTCCACAGGTTCGAGCTCTGGACCCTCGCGATCGTCTCGTTCGTAGTCGTCGGCGGGCTCGTGCTCGCGATCTACCTGATCTGAAGGGTTCGCTGGATGGTTCGCACACTCTCCGCGAGCTCCTCGGGCACGACACGCGCGGCGCGGCTACTCGAACACCGGGCGCGAGGCGCGCTCGGCGGCCAGAAAATCGTCGCAGCCCATCGCGAGCGCGCGCGGCAGCTCGCCCGCCGCGAAGAACCTCGCCTCGCGGATCTCGAGGGCGTTCTTCGGCCCGCGCGCGACGTCCTCGACGGTGGCGGCGACGACCGTGGTGACGGCGTGAAACCGCGGATCGCGGTCGGGACGGGAGAACACGCCGAGCACGGGGCCGAGCGCGACGACGCGCGCGCCCGCCTCCTCGTCGAGCTCGCGGTGCAACGTGGAGACGAGCGTCTCGCCCCACTCGACCGTCCCGCCGGGGAGCGCCCACGTGCCGGTGTCGGCGCGACGGATGAGCAAGAGATCGCCGTTCGCGCGTCGCGCGACGACGCACAGCCCGACGACAGGCCTCCGCAAGAGGTGCCGCGCGACCTCCTTCGCGAGCGTGAGCGCGCCGCTCGGCAGGAGCGTCAGCGGGCCAGGCACGGGCCCGCAGCTAACTTGCCGGCCGCGGCGTTCGAGCCGGCGCCGGTCATCACCATCAGGTGGAACTTGCCGAACTGCGACTGACCGAGCGTGTACAGCACCTCGAGCAGCAGGCGGTACGGCGTGCTCGCGTCGGCGATGATGATCGCCTCGCTCTTGTCGTCGAGGCCCTTCGCCTTGCGCACCTGCTTGTCGACCTCGCGCACCGACTGCAGCGCGTTGCGGAGCGGGATGATCTCGAGCGAGTTCGGGCTCGGCTTGTGGCGCGCGTCCACCCCCGACTGCGCGAGCGCCTCGCGGCTCGGCAGCATCAGGATGGGGTTCGGATCGTCGCCGACGAGGATCTGGCTCTTCGAGATCATGACGGCGATGCCCTCCTCCTTGGGCTGCGACGTCATCACCGACTTCGGGAGCTTCAGATCCTCGCTCTGCGGCGGCGCCGCCTGCGAGGACGACATGCTCTTCAGGAGGAACACCAGGATGATGGTCATCATGTCCATCATCGCGGTGATGTTGAGAAAGTCGATCTCGGGATCCTTCGCGTTGCGCCGGATCGACTTGCGCAGCTCGGCCTTGAACTTGACGACCGACGCGGCCTCCACCTTCTTCGGCCGACCTCCCGGGGATCCTTGCTGGCTCATGTCGTCCTCAAAGGCTCACTTCGCGACGCCGAAATTCACGTCGGGGAACAGCGGCTCGGGGTTCTCGCCCTCGGTCTCGCGCATCGCGTCCATCGCGCCGACCACGGTCTGGTAGTCGATGCCTGGCTCCGCGATGATCTGGACGTTCGACTCCTCCTTGAAGTCGGAGGAGGCGTCCTTCAGCTTCTTCGCGCAGGCCTTCAGCGCGGCCCAGTCGTACTTGCCGTCGCGCTTCGCGACCGTGAGCCCCGCGCCGATCTCGCAGCCGGGGCCGACGTTGCCGCCCGACGCCTTCAGCGAGACGCCGTCGGCGACGATGAGCAAGGAGAGGTTCAGGCTGTTCTTCTCCTTCGCGCGGGTGCCGGCGCCGCCGCTCGACGGAGGGTTCGACTCGATCGTCGAGGTGAACACGGCGGGGATCGTCGCGAGCACGAACATCAGGACGTTCGTCACGATGTCGAGGAACGGCACGATGTTGAGCTCGCCCCCGGCCTCGGCCGGATCGTGCTCGTGCGGCTGCG
Organism: Polyangiaceae bacterium; assembly: GCA_020849655.1. GTDB lineage: Bacteria > Myxococcota_A > Polyangia > Polyangiales > Polyangiaceae > JADLFU01. The sequence goes on from JADLFU010000257.1 coordinate 4,864, forward strand.
AGAGGCGCCGGATCTTCGAGCGCTGCGCGGGGGAGAGCGGGGCGTCGGCCATGTGGGTTCCGCTTTCGAGCCGCGCTCAGTAGTTCGGCTTGTTCGTGATCGTGAGCAAGTTGAACGTGCGCTCGGTGATGCTCTCGAGGTCGTGCTGGATGTTCTTCGCACGCGTGTGGAGCAGGACGTGCGTGATCATACAGAACACGGCGATGCCGAGGCCGAGCGCCGTGTTGTACATGGCCTCTGCGATGCCGAGCGAGAGCAGGCGCTGCTTGTCCGCGGCCGAGAGGCCGGGGCGGCCGACGGCGGCGAACGTGCCGATCAGACCGGAGACGGTGCCGAGCAGACCGATCAGCGTCGCGATGTTCGCGAGCGACCAGAGCGCGCCGATGCGCTTCTCCGCGGCGGGCTTCAGCTCGGAGAGCTTCTCGCTGAGCGCCGCGTCGATCTCGCTCTCGCCCTTGTTCGCGTGGGTCAGGCCCGACTTGACGAGCTGCAGGATGGGGAAGTCGCTCGCCTCGCAGAGCTTGATCGCGCGGTCGATGTTCCCGGCCGCGACGAGCTTCTTCACCTGCGCGAAGAACTCCTTCGAGTTCACGCGGTACTTGGTCATCTGAAAGATGAACCGCTCGACGACGATGGTGAGCACGATGGCCGAGACGACGAGGTTCCCGGCCAGGAAGACCGGGTTCTCCTTCATCGCCGCGGTGAACGAGACATCGGTACCGCCGCTCGACGCCGCCGCCGCGGCCAGCATCAACAGGTTCATCTGGTGAGATTCCTTTCGTACGATCCGAGACCCGCGACGACCCGCGTGACTCCACACACTCCGAACAGCGCCCCCGCGGCGGATCACTCCGACCTGGCGAGACGGGCACGGAGACTACCCGGCCCCTCGTGGCGACCGCAAGCCGAATCCGTGCGCCTGGAAATCAGACGTCGAGGCTGTCGGCGTCCGCCTCGCGCGATTTTTCCATGATGAACCGGAAGCGCGCCTGCGGATCCTTGCCCATGAGATCGTTCAGGACCTGATCGGTGTGCAGCTCGTTGTCGACGACGACCTTCAGCGCGCGGCGCCGGCGGCGGTCGAGGGTCGTCTCCTTCAGCTGGTCGGCGCTCATCTCGCCGAGGCCCTTGAACCGCATGATCTCGGGCTTCACGTTGCGCGGCAGCTTCGCGAGGATGCGGTCGCGCTCCTTCTCGTCGATCGCCCAGTGTGTCTCCTTGCCGGCGCTGATCTTGAAGAGGGGCGGCGTCGCGAGGTACACGTGCCCGTTCCGAAGGAGCCCCGGCAGGTGCCGGTAGAAGAACGTGAGCAGCAGGGTCGCGATGTGCGAGCCGTCGCTGTCGGCGTCCATCAGGAGGAAGACCTTGCCGTAGCGGAGCTTCGAGACGTCGAAGTCCTTGCCGATGCCGCAGCCGAGCGCCTGGACGAGGTCGCCGAGCTCCTTGTTGCCCATCAGCTTGTTCGCGGTCGCCTGCTCGGTGTTCAGCACCTTGCCCTTCAGCGGCAGGATCGCCTGCGTCTTGCGGTCGCGCCCCTGCTTCGCGGAGCCGCCGGCGCTGTCGCCCTCGACGATGAACAGCTCGCTGTCGGCGGGATCGGTCGACGAGCAGTCGGCGAGCTTGCCGGGGAGGTTGAGCCGGTGGCTGACGGCGGACTTTCGCGAGACGTTGGCGGTGGCCTCGCGCCGAGCCTCGCGCGCGCGCGCCGAGAGGATCGCGCGCATCACGATCTGCTCGCCCATCGAGCCGTTCGCGAGCAGCCAGTTCTCGAGGGCGGGGCGCACGAGCCCCTCGACCTGCCCTGCGACCTCGGGGTTGTTCAGCCTGTCCTTCGTCTGCCCCTGGAACTGCGGGTCGGCGACGTAGACGCTCTCGATCGCGACGACGCCCTCACGGATGTCCTCGGCGGTGATCGTGACGCCGCGCGGGGCGATGTTCTTCGCCTCCATGAACGCGCGCACGCCCTTGACGATCGACGTCGACAGGCCGCTCTCGTGCGTGCCGCCGTGCGCGGTGGGGATGCCGTTGACGTACGAGCGGACGTGCTCGGTCGTGTCCTCCGTCCACTGCAGCGCGAGCTCGATGCGGAACGGCGGCCCCGCGCCGTCGCCCGCCTCGCGCGTGAACGTGAACGGCGTCGCGTGGGTCGCCGGGTGCCCGCGGCGCGTGACGAGCACCGGCAGGTAGTCGGCGACGCCGTTCGGGTGGACGAAGGTGTGGCGCTCCTTCGACGCGGCGTCGACGAACGTGACCTCGAGCCCCGCGTGCAGGTACGCCTTCGCCTCGAGGCGCTCCTTCACGAGCGCGGCGTCGAACCGCTCCTTGCCGAAGATCTGCGGGTCGGGGCGGAAGTGCACGCTGGTCCCGCGCTTGCGGACCTTGTCCTTGCCGGTCTTCAGCTTCGAGGTCGGCAGGCCCCGCGAGAACGTCTGGACGTGCTCCTGCGCGTCGCGCCACACGGTGACCAGGAGCTCCTCGGAGAGCGCGTTGACCACGCTCGAGCCGACGCCGTGCAGGCCGCCCGAGACCTTGTAGTTGCCGCCGCCGAATTTGCCGCCCGCGTGGAGCGTGCAGAGGATGATCTCGAGCGCGGGCTTCTTGAAGCGCGGGTGCAGATCGACCGGGATCCCGCGGCCGTCGTCGGTCACCGTCGCGCCCTTGTGGTCGGCGTCGAGCGCGACCTCGATGCGGCGCGCGTGGCCGTTGATCGCCTCGTCGATCGAGTTGTCGAGGATCTCCCAGAGGAGGTGGTGGTACCCGCGCGCGTCGGTGCCGCCGATGTACATCGCCGGCCGCTTGCGGACGGGCTCGAGCCCCTCGAGGACCTCGATGTCCTTGGCGCTGTAGGAGGTCATGGTGGTCAGTTCTTCTCGAGGCTGGGGACGACGGGCGCGGCGTGGACGACGCGGGCGAAGCGGTCGCGCTTGACGATGGCGTGGCCGCGATCGGCGCGGTGGCCGTCGACGCCCATCCACGTGAGATCGATCGAGCGACCCTTCTCGGTCTCGACCGTGATGGTGTCGCGGCGGGCGACCGCGAGCACGCAGCCGAGCACGCGCTCGTCGTCGTGGAGCTTCATCGCGATCGAGCCCTTGCCCGCGCCGCCGAGCACGGCGATCTCGGCGACGGCGACGCCGAGCGCGTGCCCGTCGGAGCTCGCCATCAGGACGGCGTCCTTCTCGCCGACGGGCGCCGCGAACACGATCTCGTCGCCGTCGTTCAACCGCGCGAACTTGCGCCCCGCGCGCGTCGAGGGATCGCGGTGCGCCGACAGCGAGAAGCGCAGGCCGAGCCCGCCCTTCGTGATCGCGAGCGCGTACGGCGGCTGGGGCTCCGCGCCCTCGACCGGCTCCGGCACCGCGATCAGGCGCGGGTCGAGCGAGACCATCGACACGATGCGCTCGCCGTCGCTCATCTTGAACAGCTTCTGCACCGGCTCGCCGTACCCCGCGGTCGCGGGCACGTCGTGGATGCGCTGCACGTAGCAGGCGCCGTGGGTCGAGAAGAACGCGACCGACGCGCGCGTCGAGCCAGCCGTCACGGCGAGCACCTGATCGCCCTCGCGCACGCGCGTGCTCGAGAGATCCTTCACCTCGCGGACGCGCTTCAGCCAGCCCTCGCGCGTCAGGATGACCGTCGCGTCCTCGTCCTGGATGAAGTCCTCGGCGGAGTACTCCTGCTCCTCGACGCCGCCGATCTTCGTCTGGCGCCGCCGCCCGAAGCGGGTCTTCAGCTCCGACAGCTCGGTCTTGATGAGCTCCCAGCGCTTCGTCTCGCTCTTCAGGAGGGCCTCCAGCCGCTTCGCCTCCGCGCGCTTCTTGCCGAGCTCCTCCTCGATGACCTGGATCTCGAGCTTCGCGAGCTTGTACAGGCGCAGCTCGAGGATGGCGTCGGCCTGCTCCTCGGTGAAGGAGAAGCGCGCCGTCAGCTTCTCGCTCGCGTCGGCCTTGCCGTCGCTCTTCCTGATGATGCGGAGGATCTCGTCGAGCGCGTCGTACGCCTTCGCGAACCCCTCGAGCAGGTGCAGGCGCGCGAGCAGGCCCTCGAGATCGTGGCGCAGCCGGCGCTCGACGACCTCCATCCTGAAGTCGAGGAACTGCCGGATCATCTGCCCGAGCGACAGGCGCGAGGGCTGGCAGGGCAGCAGATCGTTGCGCGCCTCGCCGGGCTCGACCGGGCGCGGGACGAGCGCCGTCAGGTTGACGCTCACCGTCGTCGACAGCGGCGTCTGCTTGTAGAGGTACGCCATCACGAGGTCGGGATCGGTGCCCTTCTTCAGCTCGAGCACGAGCCGCACCTCGGCCGTCGACTCGTCGCGCACGTCGAGCAGGCCCGGCAGCTTCTTCGAGACGATCACCTCGGCGATGCGCTCGACGATCGTCTTGCGCTCGACGGCGTACGGCGTCGACGTGATGATGATGTCGACCGCGCCGCCCTTCTTCTCCTCGGTGCGGTAGTCGCCGCGGAGCTTCGTGGTGCCCTGCCCCGTCTCGTAGATCTGGTGCAGCTCGTCCTTCGTCGCGAGCAGCGTGCCCTGCGTGGGGAAATCGGGCCCTTTCACGTACCTCTGCAGCTGCTTCGTCGTCAGCGGCTCGGGCGCGTCGATCTCGGCGACGCAGGCGTCGATGATCTCGTTGAGATTGTGAGGTGGGATGCTCGTCGCCATGCCGACGGCGATGCCCTGCGAGCCGTTGATCAGCAGGTGGGGCAGCCGCGCGGGCAGGACGACCGGCTCCTCGTTCGAGCCGTCGTAGGTCGGGCGGAACCCGACGGTCTGCCGGTCGAGCTCGGCCAGCAGCTCCACCGCCATCGGCAGGAGCTTCGCCTCGGTGTAGCGGTACGCGGCCGCGCCGTCGCCGTCCGGCGAGCCGAAGTTGCCCTGCCCGTCGACGAGCGGGTGGTTCATCACCCAGGGCTGCGCGAGCCGCACCATCGCGTCGTACGCGGCCGTGTCGCCGTGCGGGTGGAACTGCGCGAGGACGTCGCCGACGACCTTCGCGCACTTCTTGAACTTCGCGTCGGGGCGCAGGTTGCCGAGCCACATCGCGTACAGGATGCGGCGCTGCACGGGCTTCAGGCCGTCGCGGACGTCGGGCAGCGCGCGCGACGTGACGACCGAGAGCGCGTACGCGATGTACCGGCGCTGGGCCTCGTCGGAGAGGAGGGTCTCGAGCTCATCCATGGAAGGGGGATCTCCTGCCCCGCCGGAGGGGCCGAACGAGAGGGGAAGCTGACGGGGACGCGCCACTCGCAGGCCTCGACGACGGACGGTGGCCCGCCGAGACGGAACGTCGGTTCAGTGCCGGGCGGGAGACGCCGCGTGTAGCGGGCGGCACGGCGACGGTCAAGGGTCGACCGCCGCGCGCGCGTCAGCCTGCGTCCTTGCAGCAGCGAAACCCTGCCTCGTAGCCGTAGTCGCCCTCCTTGTGGAACGTGACCGTCGGCCGGCAGCGGCTGCGCACGGGGCCCCACCAGCCGCCCTTCAGGCCGCTGCGGTTCGGCGGCTTCTTGCCCGGGAGCTCGACCCACTCGTTCGCGTTGCCGTTGAGATCGTAGACCCCGGCCCACGACACGCAGCTCGTGCGCTCGCCGATCTTCTCGCGCTGGTCGAGGCGCGCGAGCTCCTCCTGGCAGCGCGGCGTCTCGAGGCACTTGTCGTAGGTGGGCAGCACCTTCGAGTGGTCGGGGTACCGGTACTCCTTGTCGATGTTGCAGGTCGAGGCGTCGCGGACGAGGCCGTAGACGTACGGCCGCATCTCGGGCCCCTCGCACGCGAAGTTGAATTCGTCCTCGGTGCACAGGCGCTTGCCGGAGGCCTCGCACGCCTTCTTCGCCTGCGCCCACGAGGTCAGCACGCGCGGCAGCTCGCCCACCACGTTCGGGTACTCGAAGCGGTCGACGCAGACGGCGACGTGCTTGCGCTCCTTGCTGAGGCACCTCGACGGCTCGTAGCGGAGGCAGCGCTCGCTGACGTTCTTGTCGGATTTGTTCGCGCGGTACTCCTTGTGGTGCTCGACGCAGTTCTGGATGACCGCGGGGCAATACTCGCCCTCCACGCGCACCATCCCGTCGGGGCACCCGCGCGTGTCGGCGGCGACGGGGAACCTCGGCTCGCTCGACGACGAAGGCGCGGCCGAGGGCGCGGGCGCGGGGCCGAGCGACGCCGCGGCCGAGGGAGACGGCGTGGACGCGGCGGGCGCGGGCGCGTCGGTCGCTGGTGAGCGGCACCCCGCGACGGCGAGGCAAAGGACGAGCGCGGCGCGCATCGGGCGCTCATCACCGCGCGGGCGCGCCGGGGCCAAAATTTCTGCCCATTCTCCGGGCTAAGGGTACGTTGGTTTCATGCGTCCTCGGCGAGCAGGTGGGGGGGTGGCGCTGATCGGGGCGGCGTGCGCGCTCGCCTTCGCGTGCGGAGAGGACGTGAAGCCCAGGGCGCCGCCGCTCACGAGCGGGCCCGTCGACGCGGGCACCGACGCGTCGATGTTCGACCCGGACGACTACGATCACGACGGGTTCACGCCGGCGACGGGCGACTGCGACGAGCGCGATCCGCTGAAGAACCCGGGCGCGTTCGAGCACGTGGGCAACGCCATCGACGACGACTGCGATGGGCTCGTCGACGAGGCCCCGACGGACTGCGACGCGGTCGTCGGCGCCGATCCGGGCGATCCGACGCAGCTCGCGGCGGCGATGAACCTCTGCGACGTGGGCACGTTCCTCGTCGAGGCGAAGTTCGCCGAGATGAACACCCGCGCCGATCAGCGGGCCATCCGCGCGACGCTCGGCCCGATCAAGGCGAGGGCCGGCAAGTCGTTCGTGATGCTGTCGAACGGCGTCGCCGCCGCGCCGAAGGAGCAAGGCTTCGCCGAGCCCGGCGTGGGGACGAGCATCGGGACACAGTCACCGCGCCCCGCGCCCTACGCCGACAACCCGAAGTGCCCGAAGGCGACGGAGGCGATGGTCCACGATCTCGCGGACCTGCAGCTGAAGCTGAAGGCGCCGACGAACGCGCGCTCGTTCAAGATCAGCTTTCGGTTCCTCAGCGGCGAGTACCCGCAGTACTACTGCTCGCCGTACAACGACGCGTTCGCCGCGGTGATGCGCTCGAGCCGCTACCCCGGCAAGACGGGCAAGAACGTCGCGCACGATGAGAACGGCGAGTTCCTCGGGGTGAACGTGGCCTTCTGGACGATCTGCGCGAGCGGCGACAAGTACAAGGGCTGCACGGCCGATCCGGCGACCATGAACGGCACCGGCTACGGCAAGGGCGACGCGGGCGGCCCCCACGGCGCGACCGAGTGGGTCACGACGACCGTGCCGGTGACGCCGGGCGAGACGTTCACGCTGCGGCTCGCCATCTGGGACGAGTCCGACGCGGTGCTCGACAGCGCCGTCTTGATCGACGATTTTCGCTGGGAGATCGAGCCGACCGACCAGGAGAACACGAGCGTCGACCCGAAGTGAGCGGGGCGCGGAATCGGTCATCGAGGTTGAAGGTTCGCCGGGTGCCCTGTAGGAAGGCCCACCCAGATGCGTCACCCCGTCTCCACGAAGCTCGCGCGGGCGGCCCTCCGAGGCGTCACGCTGATCGAGGTCCTCATCGTCGTCGCCATCCTGAGCCTCATCGCCGCGGGCGTGACGGTGGCCGTGCTGCCGAAGTTCCAGGAGGCGCAGGTGAAGACGTCGGAGCAGAACGCCCGCGGCATCCGCGACGCCGTGCAGCGCTGGAGGGGCCTGAAGGGCGGCACCGACTGCCCGACGATCTCGCAGCTCGTCCAGGACAAGGAGATCGACAGCGCCTCGAAGACCGACGACGCGTGGGGCACGGCCTACAAGATCCAGTGCACCGAGGACGACGTCATCGTGATGTCCGCGGGCCCCGACAAGAAAGAGGGCACGAAGGACGACATCGTCGTGCCGAAGGGCGTGAAGCCCTGAGCCGCTCGGCCGGCGCCGCGAGGCGAGCTATAGACGGCCGATGGCCCACGACCACGACCACGACCACGACCACGACCACGACGGCGCCTGCGACCACGAGCACGAGCACGAGCACGACGGGCCGGACGGCACGGAGTTCTTGCAGCTCGAGCTGTCGAAGATGCTCGCCGGCCAGGCCTCCGAGCTGGTGAAGGAGGCCTTCGGAGACCTCCTCCGCGAGGCGCTGCGCGAGGCGCTCCACGCGCGGCTCGGCGAGCGGATCGCGGGCCTCGCCGACGTGATCGCCGACGATTTCGCCGCGGACGTCGAGGCGAACCTCGCCGTCGAGGCGGCGATCGACGGGCGACGCGCGGCGAAGGCGGAGGTCGCGGAGCGCGCGCGCCAGGCGTTCGTCGGCGCGCCCCGACCGAAGGCGAAGAAGGGACGTTGACCCGCGGGCCGCGCGCGCGCGAGCCCGTGGCGCCGCGCACGCGAGAGCAGCAGAAGCACGAGACCCGCGAGCGTGTCTTCACGACCGCGATGCGCCTCTTCGACGCGCGCGGCTACGAGCAGACGAGCGTCGACGACGGCGTGCGCGCGACAGGGCTCGCGCGCGGCACGGTCTACTTTCACGTCCCGACCAAGGACGACGTCCTGCTCGAGGCCGTGAGGCGCGGCGAGGCGCTCATCCTGCTGCGCGTGGGCGCCCTCGGGGAGTCGGCGCGGCTCCGGCGCGTGCTCGAGGCGACGATCGACGCGTTCCTCGAGGCGTGGGAGGCGCGGCGCGCGCTCCTGCCGTACGCGGGGGCGGTGTCGCTGCGCAGGATCGCCGGTGTCCGCGAGGCGAGCGAAGGAGATCCGCTGCGCCTCGAGCTCGGGCGGCGCGTGACGCTCGCGGCGGGCCGCGGCGAGCTGTCGTCGCCGCTGCCCGGGCCGATGCTCGCGGACGTGTTCCTGCTGCAGGTGTTCGCGGCGCTGATGACGTGGTCGACGACGGGCGCGCCGAGCGTCGAGGTGCTGCGCGCGGGGCTCGTCGAGCTGTTCTTCCACGGCGTCGGCGGCGCCACGCGCACGAGGACGCGGGCTACGCGCGAGGGCTGATCTCCGCGCGCGCGACCGCGTCGGCGCGGCGGCCGTAGTCCCACGGCTCGTCATTGGCGCCGCCCCCCTCGCCCGCGCCGCCGAAGACCGCGGCGCCGTACCTGCGGTTCTTCCGCCTCATCGTGCCGAACACGCGGTCCCACAGCGGGAAGGTCTGGCCGTAGTTCACGTGGAAGTGCGCGTGGTGATCGTCATGAAACTGGGTCGGCGCGACGAACGGCAGCCACGAGTGCAGCCGCACGCCGGAGTGATCGACGAGCGCGTAGTAGTTCGTGAAGAGCAGCGTGAAGATCACGGCGCCGACGTGCACCGGCAGGAAGAACAGCGGCGCGGCCATGATCGACTGGTACGTCGCCCACTCGACCGGGTGCATCGCCATCGCGGTGAACACCGTCGGCGAGGTCCACCGGTGGTGCGTCCTGTGGACGAGCCGGTACAGCGTCGGCGTGTGGTACGCGCGGTGCGCGAGGTAGAGCGCGAGGTCCGTCCCCAGCAGGTACGCGAGGCCCGTCGCGACGGTGAACGCGACGCCGCGCTCCGCGACCGAGAAGTACATCGTCGTCGCGCCGCCCTTCGACACCCAGTAGACGAAGCACCCCGACGCGATCGAGCCCACGGTCATGTTCGCGGAGCCGAGCAGGATCTCGCGCCGGCGCGCGGCGGGCGACGGCCAGCGCTTCGGCTGGCACTTCCACTCGGCGGCCTCGGTGCGCCGCCGGTAGTAGAGCCGCTCGAACAGCAGGCCCACGCCCCAGTACATGCCGAGGCCGCCGGCGACCGACATCGCGATGAACCTCGAGAGCGCGGGGACGTCGAGCGGCTGCATCGACGCCAAGGTCGCACTTCGCTGACATTTGTCAACGAAACTTCGCGCGGCGCCGGTCGAGCTCGTTGATGACGAGGGTGAGCGCGTCCTCCGCGTGCACGCTGACCGGGCCCACCGACAGCGGCCCGGGCGCGAGCGGCGCGAGCGTGGCCCGCGCGGCGTCGTCGAGCCCGAGGTGATCGCCGCAGAAGAACACCGGATCCGCGAGCGACAGCGCGGCGTCGCGGACGTCGAGGCCCCCCTCGTCGAGCACGTACGGCGTCGCGGGCCCGAGGTCCGACAGCACGACGTCGAGCCCTCCCTGTGCGACCGCGATCCCCTGGCGCAGCTCGACGAAGCCCTCCCTGTCGGTGACGCGCGCGAGCGACTTCTGCACGAGGACCGCGAGGTTGCGCTCGTCGGGCCGGACGTACTGGGCGAGCGCGCCGTCGATGCGCAGCGCCCGCGGCGGGCCGCCGAGCATCACGAGGTACACGACCGTGTCGTCGCGGATGGTGTGCGAGCAGAGCAGGGCGGCGCGTACGCAGCGCACGAGCACGTCGAGGCGCCCGCTCGTGCCCGGGAGATCTTGCAGCTTGAACTCGGGCGTCGAGCGCGCTGTGCGGCCGACGACGACGAACCTCCGCACGCGCTAGATCGTCCCGGGCGGCGGCTCGAACGACTGGGGCGGCGTGGGCGCGGCGGGCGCGGGCGGCTGGCCGGGGCGCGCGGTCGGCCGCACCGACGGCGCGGGCACCGGCGCGGGCGTGAGCCGGGAGAGGCGGGTGGCGAGCCGACGGTGGACGTCGTCCTCATCGAACGGAGTGAACACGCTCGTCGCGACCCGCCGCCTCACGACGACGGTCACGCGCGTCGTGAAGGGGCCGGTGGGCTCGATGAAGAGCGCGCCCACCGCGCCCCAGCTGAGCAGGGTCACGCCGGTCTCCGCGGTGACGTGGGTCGGGTACTCGCGCACCTCCTCGGCGCCCGCCTCGAGCAGCGCCGGGCGCGCCTCGGCGTACACGACCTGCGCAGGGGCGGCGTACACGCGCGCCGTGCCTCCGCCCTCGTCGCGCTCCGCGATCACGTCGGACATCGTCGCGCAGCCGAGCGACGCGGTCGCCGAGACGAGCAGCGCGGCCGTGCGCGCGAGCATCAGCCGTCCCCCACGCGCAGGAGCTCCTCGCCGAACACCTCGCACTTGTGGATCGAGCGCCCGAGCAGCAGGCGCGCGCACTCCTGGACCCCCTCGGTGATCGCGGGGTGCGGGTGCACGCAGTGATCGATGTCGGAGATGGTGCCGCCCTTGTCGATGAGGAACGCGATCCCCTGCGCGGCGCTCGACGCCTCGGGCCCGACGACGCGCAGCCCGAGGATGCGCCCCTCCGGCGACGCGAGCAGCTTCGCGAAGCCGCCCGTCTGGCGCATCGCGATGTTGCGGTTCACGAGCGCGTTGCACACCTTGCCGGCGCGGTAGTGCACCCCCGCTTTCTTCGCCTGCGTCTCGTTCAGGCCGACCGACGCCACCTCCGGCGACAGGAACATGATCGCCGAGAGGGCCTCGTAGCGGATGGGCTGCGGGCCGAGGCCGAACATCGCCTCGACCGCGTGGCGGGCCTCGAGCTCCGCGACGTTCGCGAGCGCGATGTCCATCGTCACGTCGCCGGCCGCGTGGATGTGCGGCACGGTGCTCCGCGTGTGCTCGACGACCACGCCGCCGGACCTGTCGAGCTCCACGCCGATGTCGCGCAGGCCGAGCCCCTCGGTGTTCGGCGCGCGACCGACCGAGACGAGCGCGCGCTCCACGTGGAGCGTCTCGGTCGCGCCGCCGGGCGACGAGATCACGTACTCGACCCCGCCGTCGCGTGCCCGCAGGCTCTCGAGCTTCGCCTCGCGGTGGATGCGCACGCCGAGGCGCTCGAAGTTCCTGGCGATGACGTCGGCGACGTCCTCGTCCTCGAAGGGCAGGATGCGCGGCTGCCGATCGAGGATCGAGATCCGGCTCCGCCCGAAGTTCGCGAAGATGGTCGCGTACTCGCAGCCGATCACGCCCGCGCCGACGACGACCATGCTCTCCGGAAAATCGGGCAGCGCCTCGATGTGATCGCTCGTGATGACGCGCTCGCCGTCGATCTCGAGGCCGGGCGGGGTGCGCGGCCGCGAGCCGGTCGCGACGAGGAAGTGGTCGGCCTCGAGCAGCCTCTGCGCGCCGTCGGCCGCCGTCACCTCGACGGCGTGCGGCGACACGAACCTCGCGGCCCCCGCGACGAGCTCGACGGTGCCGCCCCGCGCGCTCGGCGCCGCGAGCCTCGACAGCTGGTACGTCAAGGTCGCGCGGCGCTCGTCGACCGCGCCGCGCACGGCGTCGAGCACGGCGCGGTACGACAGCTCGACGTCGCCGGCGCGGTACCCTCTGTCGACCCGCCTGACGGTCGCGAAGTCGTTCGACAGGTGCCACATGGTCTTCGACGAGAGCGCGCCGGCGTGGATGCCCGTGCCTCCCACGCGCGCTCGCTCGACGAGCAGCGCCCGCTTGCCGAGATCGTGGGCGCGCATCGCCGCCGCGTACCCGGCCGGGCCGGCGCCGAGGATGGCGACGTCGTAGCGTGCTTCGGTCATGGGGGTCTCCTCACGTTCGCAATTTTCACCATCGCCGAGCGAGGGTCGACGATAACGGGGTTCGTGGGCACTCGAAATGGGCTGATCTCGATCGCCGTCCTGTCGCTCACCTTCGCGTGCGGCGGGGGCGCGGGCCGCGCAGAGGCGCCGCGAGCGCGCGGCTGTCCGGCCGACACCGTCGAGATCGCCGGCGTGAAGGGCGCGCTCTGCGTCGACCGCGCCGAGGTCACGCTCGGCGCGTACCTTGAGTGCGTCGGCAAGGCGGAGTGCACGAGCCCGGGCGAGGGCCGGGGCTGCAACAAGGACACGCTCGAGGGCCAGGCTCAGCCCGTCAACTGCGTGGATCTGAAGCAGGCCGAGTCCTTCTGCGCGTCGCGGGGCGCGCGCCTGCCGACCGACGCCGAGTGGAGCGCGGTCGCCGCGGGGGCGAAGCGAGACCACGAGGGCGCCTGCTCGTCGATCGGGCTCCCGCGCCAGGGCACGTGCTCGACCGCGCGGCGAGACGTCGACGACGACGGGCGCGGCCTGCTCGATCTGCACGGCAACGTCGCCGAGTGGACGTCGAGCGGCGACGAGCGATCGCGCGTCGCGCGGGGAGGCTCGTGGCAGGCGACGAGCGCGGTCGAGCTGGGCGTGGAGGCGCGGCGAGCGGTCTCCGAGGGGACGCGCCACCCCGCGCTCGGGCTGAGGTGCGTGCGCGAGCGATGAGGCGCGCGCACCGTCATTCGTCGCGTTCCTGTCTCTTCACCGTGGGGGTCGTCGCCTGCGCGGTGACTCGCGGCGACGGGCGGTGAAGATCATCACGTCGCTGTGACGCGTGAGCGGCTCGCCGCCGAACCCGCCCTCGACGCGCGTCACCTCGAACCCGTTGTAATGCAACAAAGCTGACAGCTCCTCGGGGAAGAACTGCCGATGCGCGAGCGGCACCGCGAAGCCGGGCGCGCCGTCGACCGGCTCGAACTCGCTGGTCACGAACAGGATCTGGCGGGCCGCGTCGTAGTCGAAGCGCTCGCCATAGCGCACGAGCTGCCCCGTGGTCGGGTGGCGCAGGCGCGGGGCGCGGTAGAGCCTCTCCGGGTCGCGCGACAGATCCCCAGGGTGCGGCACGCTGACGTCGAGGACGAGCGAGCCCCGGGGCGCGAGGTGCCGGCGCGCGCGCGCGAGGAAGCGCTCGACGTCGTCCCGCGTGTACAGGTGCAGGAACGTGTTGAAGGTGACGAGCACGAGGTCGAAGCGCGCGCGGAGGGCCACCTCGCGCATGTCGCCGTGCACCGCGCGCACGCGGGCGCGCACCTCCGCGGGCTCGCGGGCGAGGCGGCGCCCCAGATCGTCGAGCATCGGGCGCGACCAGTCGACGCCGACGACGCGCGCGCCGCGGCGGGCGAGCGGCACGGCGATGCGGCCCGCCCCCACCCCGACCTCGAGCACGCGGAGCCCGGGCGCGCCGGCGAGCGCCTCGTAGTAGCGGACGTCGTCGACGCGGGTCGCGTACGTCTTCGCGTAGTACGCGGGATCGTCGAAGTGCGCGCGCGCGCCGGCGACGAGCGCGCGGTCCACCCTCGCCTGCGGCGCCTTCGGCCTCGGTGACATCCGCGGCGTGGCCGGCCGGCGCGATCAGCGCTCGGCGGGGTGCGTCTCGCGGATCCAGTCGTCGACGATCTCCTGCGAGTCCTTGTTCCAGTGCACCTTGCCGTTCGCGATCTCGCGCAGGGCCATCACGGCGGCCTTGTTCTTCCCGGGGACCAGCGTCGCGGCGCCCTTCATGATCTGGCGGGTGCGCTGCGCTGCGAGCACGACGAGCGCGAACCGGTTCTCTTCACGCTCCAGGCAATCTTCGACGGTGACGCGGGCCATGCGATCCTCTCCAGAAAAGGGGGCGGCGCTCATAGACGGATCCCGCGCCACGCGCAAGTCGCCTTCGGCCGGATCGGCGCGCCGAGCGCCTGGAGTCGGGGAGCAGACCGCAGGGCTCCACGCTCCGCGTGCGGCGACGCGCGCCAGGTGTCGTAGGTTCGCCCGCATGAACCTCGCGTTCCTCGATCCGGCCTCGGTCTCGCGCGGCGAGCGCAACGCCATCCGTGACATGTGGGATCGGCTCCACGGCGTGCCCGGCGGCAAGGCGCTGTTCTCGCTCGCGATCGGCAAGATGGCGCCGTACAGCGGCACCGTCGGCGCGAGCGTCGAGGTGCTGCGCGACGGCTACAGCGAGGTCACGATGAGGGACCGCCGCGCCGTGCGGAACCACCTCGACTGCGTGCACGCGATCGCGCTCGTGAACCTCGCCGAGATCACCGGCAACCTCGCGCTCGGCTACTCGCTGGCGCCCGACGCGCGCTTCATCGTGGCGGGCCTCTCGATCGACTACCGGAAGAAGGCGCGCGGCACGATCAGGGGCGTCTGCGAGTGCCCGCCGATCGAGGGGTCCGCGAGGAGGGAGATCGCGGTGCCGGTGAGGATGCTCGATCCCGGCGGAGAGCTGGTGGCCGAGGCGATCTTGCGGACGCTGGTGGGGCCGAAGGAGCGGGCAGCCCGCGGCGCGCGACGCGCCAGCGCACCTCGGTGAAGCGCCCCCCCGGAGCTGCGGAGAGGTCCGCGACGGTGATCCCCCGGCGCTCGTCCGGGCTGGCCATCCTCCCCGCGACGCGCGACCCTCCGCGCGATGCGCGTCGCGCTCCTCTACCCCCCGCCGTGGAAGCTGCCGGACGACGGCGAGGCGCCCGATCCCGCCGACGGTCCCCCGCCGGGGTACCAGCGCGGCGATCTCGACGCGGATTTCTACCAGACCCCGTACGGGCTGTTCTCGCTGGGCGCGCAGGCGCGACGCGCGGGGCATCAGGTCAAGGTGCTGAACCTCTCGGCCTTCACGTGGTCGAAGGTCGACGAGGTGCTCCGCGCGCTCGACGCGGACGTGTACGGGATGTCGTGCTGGACGGCGACCCGCCGCGGCGTCGCGCTCTCTGCCGCGCGCCTGAAGGAGCTGCGGCCGCGCGCGCACGTCACCGTCGGCGGCCCGCACGCGACGCCCCTCGCCGAGCAGATGCTCCGCCACCACCCGGCGATCGACACGGTGTGCGTCGGGGAGAGCGACGTCACGTTCCTCGAGCTCCTCGCCAGGCTCGCCGCGGGCGAGGGCGTCGCGGGCACGGCGGGTGTCGTCTGGCGCGGCGCGCGAGGCGAGCCCACGCGCGGCCCGGAGCGCGAGGCCATCGCGCGGCTCGACGAGCTCGCGTGCCCGCACCACGCGTTCTCCACGCACATCCTGATGACCGCGCGCGGGTGCCCGTGGGCCTGCACGTTCTGCGGCGCGGAGACGAGCTGGGGCCGGGGGTTCCGCTCGCAGTCGGTCGACTACGTGCTCGACGCCATCGAGGCCGCGCTGCCGAAGCTCCCCGTCAGGATGCTGCAGATCAAGGACGACACGTTCACGACGAACAAGAAGCGCGTGACGCAGATCTGCGAGGGCATCCTCGACCGCGGGCTCAGGTTCGTCTGGAGCTGCGACACGCGCGTCGATCTGCTGACCGAGCCGCTCTTGCGGGTGATGCGCCTCGCGGGGTGCCAGCGGTTGTCGCTCGGGGTCGAGTCGGGCTCGCAGCGCATCCTCGACGCCATCGACAAGAAGATCACCGTCGACGAGATCCTGACGTCGACGCGCCTCGCGAAGGAGGCGGGCATCAAGGTCCGCTACTACATGATGCTCGGCAACCGCGGCGAGACGCGGGAGACGTTCGAGGAGACGCTCTCGTTCCTCGAGCGCGCGCGGCCGCACGAGTACCTGTTCTCGTGCCTCTCGGTGTACCCGGGCACCATCGACTACCGCGACGCCGTCGCCGGCGGCTGGCTCGCCCCGGAGATCGACTGTCGCGAGCGGTTCCAGGAGCTGAAGACGCCGTTCGACGCGTCGCCGGAGGACACCGCGCTGATGAACGCGTGGTTCCACGAGCACACCGGGCTGCAGCCGATGCACGTCGACGGCGTCGCCGAGTACCGCGCGATCCTCGAGCGCCTCGGCGACCACGACGGCGCGCACCTCGATCTCGGCGCGGCGTACTACCGGGAGGGAGAGCTCGAGCTCGCCGACCACCACGTCACGCGCGCGCTCGAGCTCGGCTACCCGCTGCCCGGCCTCGCCTACAACCACAAGGCCTGCATCGCGAAGGCGCGCGGCGATCTCGACGCGATGATGAGCCACTTCTCGACCGCGGCGCGGGTCGATCCCCAGCACTGGGTGCTCATCCAGAACGTCAACGCCGCGCGCGCGTGGTTCGCCGCCGACGGGCCGCGGCGCGGGCTGCCGCTCGAGCTGTCCGCGCGCCATGATTTCCAGCTGCTCGAGCGCACCGCGCAGCCGACGCTGCCAGGCCCGCTCGCGGAAGACTTCGCGACGTGGGGCGACGCGGATCTCGCCGCGCAGCCAGCCGGCGACTACCTGCGCTTGCCCGGTCAGGAGGGCAGCCGGCGCGATCTCGGGGACAAGCGCAGGCTGCGGACCGTGTGAGCGCGCGGCCCCCGCAGCTCACCACGCTCAGCGGCTCCACACGAACACGAGCGGCAGCTTCAGCATCAGCCCCGCGGTGAAGGCGGTGCCCTCGCCGAGCGTCGTCGTCGTGCGCACGTAGAGCGGTCCGTAGAACCCGGTCACCTGGGGCCCGCTGCCGACGCCCGGCCGGACCGACCACCCCGCCGCGACGCCCGACAGCTCGTCGCGCACCTGGGCCTCGGCGTAGAGCGCGGGCCTCGACGAGAAGGCGCCCTGCTCCACGGGGACGACGCCGAGGTTCAGGCCGTACGCGCGCGTCGGGAGGACCATGAGATCGTCGCGGTGGCTGCGCTCGTTCGCGCCGTACGAGACCGCGAGCTCCGCGCCGACCCGCGAGACGCCCACGCCCGACTGCGTGCTCCCGCCGCCGACGAAGGGCCCGGGCGACACCGTGACGAGGTGCTCGCCCGGATCGTCGGGGAGGGTGAGCTGCTCGGCGGTCAGATCGGCCGGCGGCTCCGCGGGGCGCGCCACGCCCGGCGCGTTCGCCTGTCCGTGCCACACGACGCAGCCCTGCGACAGACACGCGGCGAGGATCGCGACGCGCCTCACCGCGCCACCTCGAGCGTCTTCGCCGAGGGCGCGCGGGGCGCCGCGGCGCCCTGATCACGACGCACCCAGGGGTGCTCGCCCTCGTGCACGTAGCGCAGCGGCAGCGAGATCGTGGCGTCGCCCGTCGCCGAGCGCACGCGGAGCTCGAGCTCACCGTCGCGCACGCCGGAGTTCCACAGCGCCTCGTCGTCGAACAGGAACGGCAGGTAGCCGTGGCCCGGCGCCGTCACCGTGATCTCCGGCTCGCTCGCGAACACGCGGCCGCCCGCGCGCAGCACGCCCGACACCGACACCGCGCACGCGCGCTCGAGCGAGGCCACGCGGAGCCCGACGCCGAGGCCCTCCTTCCCTGACTTCGCGACGAAGGGCGTCACGCGCGCGCAGCCCGCCGGGCGCTCCTGCCTGTCGAGCTGCCACACCGCGAACCCGCGGCGCGTGTGCGCGGGCGACGTCGCGATCGACGCCGCCGCCGACGCGAGCACCACCGCGGCCTGCACGGCGCGCGGCGCAGGAAGCACCGGCGGCGCCAGGAGGTGGTGGAGCGCGAGCAGGAGCGCCGGCAGCGCGACGAGATCCGTCGGGTCGAGCGCGACCGAGCCCCACGCCGCGTTCGCGAGCGCGTTCGCCGCGGGCCACGTCTTCAGCAGCGAGAAGACGAGCCCGGTCGCGAGCGCGCTCCCGAGCGCCACCACGAGCCTGCGCGGCGCGCGAGGGTGCAGCTCGACGAGCGTCGTCAGCAGCACCGGGAACAGCGCGAGCCCCGCGAAATCGGACAGCTTGCCCGTGAGCCACCCGGGGAGCACGCCCGCGCCCTTCAGCGCGTGATCGTTCAGCAAGAGGACGGCGAGCGCGACGAGAGGGGTCGGGTGCACGAGCCCGCGGGGGCGCGCGCCGTTCGCCGCCCGAGCCTCAGCCGCCGACCCCGCCCCCTGCACCCTCTCGACCCTTCAGGGCTTCGCGATCAGCAGCCGATCGAGGATGGCCTTCGACGCGGAGCCGACCTCGCGGAACACCACGCCCATCCCGCCCTCCTCGACGCGCACGACCTCGCCCTCTCCCTCGATGGTCTCGATGTCGTCCATGATGACGGTGAACATCAGCCGCACCTTCGTGCCGATCGGCAGCGGGGACTTCGACCGGATGAACGCGCCGGTGCGCGAGATGTTGGTGACGTACTCCTCCAGGAAGGCGTCGAACGAGGCGAATTCCTTGTTGATCGTGACGCGCTCGTCCTTGCGATCGGTCATCGGCTCACTTCCCCTGGAGGTCGAATTTCTCTACGTGGTAGCCCTTCTGCGGGACGAGATCGATGCGGCGCTCGGTGCGACGCTCCGCCTCCTTCAGCGACTCGCGCTCCTCGATCTTCAGGTGCGCGCAGACGTCGGGGTGCGCGTTGACGAGGATGGTGTACCCCGGCAGCGACGCGCGCTCGCGGCGGATGGCGCGGAGGATCTCGTACGACACCGTCTGCTTGCTCATCACGCGGCCCGCGCCCTCGCAGTACGGGCAGGGCTCGTGCGTGGCGCGGCCGAGGCTCTCGCGGGTGCGCTTGCGGGTCATCTCGATGAGGCCGAGCTCGCTGATGCGGTTCAGCGAGGTCTTCGCCTTGTCCTTCAGCAGCAGCTCCTCGAGGCGCCGGCGCACCTGCTCGCGCGAGCTCGCGCGCTCCATGTCGATGAGGTCGAGCACGATGAGCCCGCCGAGGTTGCGGAACCTGAGCTGGTACGCGATCTCCTCGACCGCCTCGAGGTTGGTCTTGAGGATGGTCTCCTCGTGGTCCTTCGAGCCCTTGCCGACGAAGCGGCCGGTGTTCACGTCGATGGCCGTCAGCGCCTCGGCCTCGTCGATGATGAGGTACCCGCCGGACTGGAGCGGCACCTTGCGCGCCAGGGCGCGCGTGATCTCCTCCTCGAGGCCGTAGCCGTCGAAGATGGGCTCGTCGCCCGCGTACAGCTCGATGTCCTTCACGCGCTCCGGCATGAACATCTCGACGAAGCGGACGAGGCGGTCGTACTGGTGCCGATCGTCGATGACGATCTTCTCGACGTCGTCGCCGAACATGTCGCGCGCGACCTTGAGCACGATGTCGAGCTCCTCGTAGAGGTTGGTCGGCGCCTTCGCGCCCTCCTTCTTCTTCGCGATCTCGCCCCAGAGCCGCACGAGGTAGCCGACGTCGGCCTTCAGCTGCTTCTTCGTGAGGCCCTCGGCGAGCGTGCGGATGATGATGCCGCCGGTGGGCGGGCGCATCCCCTCGATGGCCTCGCGCAGGCGCTGGCGCTCCTTGTCGTTGCCGATGCGCTTCGAGACGCCGACGTAGTCGACCGTCGGCATGTAGACGACGTACCGCCCGGGCAGCGAGACGTGGCTGGTGACGCGCGCGCCCTTGCTGCCGATGGGCTCCTTCGAGATCTGGACGAGCACCTCCTGTCCCTCGCGGACGACGTCGCGGATGGGGGTGTTCTTGTCGATGCGGGGCGCGCCCTTCTTGCGGTCGTCGCGCTTCGGCTGCGGCTGGGCCTCCGCGCGGCGGGCCTCTGGCTCGGACGCGCCTCCGCCACCTCCGCCTCCCCCCCCACCACCTCGACGGCGACGGCGACGACGACGGGGCGATCCTCCGCGCTCCTCGGCCGCCGCCTCGCCCGGCGCGCCCTCGGCCGCCGCGGGCCCGTCGGCGCCGTCAGCGACGTCCTCGTCGTCGTCTCCGTCCGCGTCGTCGCCCACGACCTCCTCCGCGGCCGCGGGCGCGTCGTCGGTCACCGCCTCCTCGGCGGCCGCGGGCGCGTCGGCGCCCCCCATGGGCGCGGCCTCGGCGACGGGCGCCTCGGCCTCGGGCTCCTCGTCGGAGACGTCGGTCGACGGGACCTCCGGCGGGATCGCGCCGGTGTCGACCGCCGGGGGAGGCTCGATCGCGGTGGCCTCGGCGGGCGCGGGCGCCTCCGGGGCGACCGCCTCGACCACGGCGCGCGGCTGGGCCTCGCGGGCGGCCTTCGGCGGTGGCTGGGAGCGACGCCCGCGACCTCGCGACGGGCTCGGCGCGTCGGACGCGGCGGCGTCCTCGGGCGGGGTGTCGTCCTCGCCGCGGTCGTTCTTCTTCTTGCCCGAGAGGTACGCGTCGAGATCGTCGGGGCGGATGAGGTCCTCGACGTGGAGGAAGGCGGCCTTGTCGAGGCCGACGTCGATGAACGCGGCCTGCATCCCCGGCAGCACGCGGGTCACGCGGCCGAGCACGACGTTGCCGAGGCACTTCTCGCGGCTCTGCCGCTCCATGTGGAGTTCGGCGATGATGCCGTCCTCGATGAGCGCGACGCGCGTCTCGCCGATTTCGCAATTGATGACGATGAGGTTCTTGGCCATGGGCTCGCTGCGGCCCTCCGCGGAGTCTGTGGTCCGTGTGTGGCTGCGACCGAAAAATTGGGCGCCACGACAGGAACGGATGTTTAGTTGCCCGATGTAACGGGGCCGCGGAGCGCAGGCAAGCAGAAGGGGCTGGCGGGGTTGATTTCGACGAAATCAGCGGGATTGGTGGCATCCTCGCGGGCGAATGCCGAACTGGGTCAGCGAGCTCGCGTCGATCGTCGCGCTCCTCGTCGTCGTGGCGGTCGTCGTCGGCCGGCTGCCGAAGGTCGACCTCGGCCACTCGCGCGCGTTCGTCCGGCGCCGCGCGATGAACTGGCTGCCGGTGGGGCTGACGTACGCGTTCCTCTACATGGGACGCTACAACCTGAACGCGGCCGTCGGCGACGGGCCGGCGTTCCTGTTCGACAAGCAACAGTACGGGACCATCTCCGCGTTCGGGACGCTGACGTACGGCGTCTCGTTCGTCATCAACGGGCCGCTCACCGACAAGCTCGGAGGCAAGAAGACGATCGTCCTCTCGGCGGTGGGCGCGGGGCTCTCGAACCTCGCCACCGCGGCGCTCGTGTGGGCGGCGATGGACGGCGCGCTCGTGCCCCCAGAGAAGCGGGCATCGCTCGTCGCGCCGCTCTCGGCCCTCTACGCGGCGAACATGTACTTCCAGAGCTTCGGCGCCGTCTCGATCGTGAAGGTGAACTCCGCGTGGTTCCACCGGCGCGAGCGCGGCACGTTCGGCGGCATCTTCGGCATCCTGATCTCGCTCGGCCTGTACTTCGCGTACGACTGGGGCGGGCTCATCAAGAAGAGCGCGCCGCTGCCGTTCCTGTTCATCGTGCCGGCGATCATCCTGCTCGCGTTCGCGGCGCTCGACGTGTGGCTCGTGGCGGACACGCCGGGCCAGGCCGGCCACGAGGACTTCGACCTCGACGACGCCACGCAGACGAGCGGCGAGAAGCTCCCGATGTCGAAGGTCGCGCTCATGATGCTGAAGAACCCCGCGATCGTGACGATCGCGCTCGTGGAGTTCTGCAGCGGCGCGCTCCGGACGGGCATCCTGCAGTGGTACAAGCCGTTCACGAACGATCTCGGCCGCAAGGCCGACTTCGTCGCCGGGCACTGGGGCGCGCTCAACTGCGCGGCGGGGATCCTCGGCGGCATCCTCGCTGGCGTGCTGAGCGACCGGCTGTTCCAGTCGAGGCGCGGGCCGATGGCGGGCGTCCTGTACGGCGCGATGATCGCGGGGTGCGTCGTGATGTACGTCGCCTTGCCGACGGCGTGGGTGGGCTGGGTCGTCGTGCTGATGTCGCTCGCGGTGATCGGCGTGCACGGGATGCTCTCGGGCACGGCGAGCATGGACTTCGGCGGCAAGGAGAACGTCGGCCTCGTCGTCGGGGTGATCGACGGGTTCGTCTACCTCGGCATCACGCTCGGGTTCGTGATGGGCCGCCTCCTGCCGAAGAAGCCCGAGTCGGCCGATCCGCACGCGTGGTGGGTCTGGCCGGCCGGGATGCTCCCGATCGCGATCGTGGGGTTCTTGCTGTCCCTGCGGGTGTGGAACGCGACGCCGACGCGCGGCGGCGGCGGACACTAGCTAGCGCGCGGCGCCCGATTTCTTCAGCGCCGCGATCTCGTCGTCGGAGAGCCCGGCCTCGCGGAGCACCAGGTCGGTGTGCTCGCCCGACCGCGGCGCCCGGCGCCAGGTCTTGCCCTTCGGCGTCACCGGCGTCGCGTACTGACCGACGGGCGTGCCGTCGACGTCGACGTCGAAGAACAGCCCGCGCGCGGCGAGGTGCGGATCGGCGCGCAGCTCGTCGGGGCGCAAGACGGGCTCGACGCAGCAGTCGCGCTCCGCGTTGAAGGCCTCCCACTCGGCGCGGGTCTTGCTCGCGAAGATCGCGGCGAGCCTCGCGCGGAGCTCGGTCTGGTGCGGGCCCGTCATGAACGCGCTCATCTCGACCTCGAGGCCGTTGGCGGCGCAGAACGTCTGCCAGAACTTCGGCTCGAGCGCGCCGAGCGTGACGGCCTCGCCGTCCTTCGTCGCGTAGGTCGAGTAGATCGCGAGCCCGCCCGTCAGCGCCTCCGCGCCGCGCGCCGGATCGACGCCCGCGAACAGCGATCCGAACGCCGCGCTCGCGAACCCGAGCACGCCGTCGACCATCGCGACGTCGAGCACCGCGCCCGCGCCCGTGCGCTCGCGCTCGCGCAGCGCGGCCTGGATCGCGATCACGGCCCACAGGCCGCCCGAGACGTCCGCGAGCTGGAACCCCGGCACCGTCGGCGGCGCGCCCGTGGGCCCCATGAACCCGAGCAGGCCCGAGCGCGCGAGGTAGTTGAGATCGTGCCCCGCGCGGTGCGCGAGCGGGCCCGTCTGGCCGTAGCCGGTGAGCGCGCAGATGATGAGCCTCGGGAACCGCTCGCGCAGGCTCGCGTGCGACAGGCCCAGCCGATCGAGCACGCCGGGGCGAAACTGCTCGAACAGCACGTCGTAGCCGGCGAGCAGGCGCAAGAGCGCGTCGCGCCCCTCGGGCTTCTTCAGGTCGAGCACGAGGCTGCGCTTGCCGCGGTTGAGCGCGTGGAACGATCCCGCCTCGCCCGCGATCTGCGGCGGCGTGTGGCGCATGTAGTCGCCGCCGCCGGTGTCCTCCACCTTGTCGACGGTGGCGCCGAGATCGGCGAGCACGAGCGTCGCGAACGGGCCGGGGATGAGGCGAGAGAGATCGAGGACGCGGACGCCGGAGAGCGGGGACATGGCGCGCGCAGCCTACGCGGCCGGCGCACAAACGCGAAGAGCCCCGGACCGGCGTGGCCCGGGGCTCCGCACCCTCGCGCGGGGGAGCTCAGCCCTTCAGCGCGAAGAGCTTCTGGAGCTTCATCGCGAGCATCGGGTTGCCCGCGACCTTGAGCTTGCCGCTCATGTAGAGCTGCATGCCGTTCGCCTGGGGGTTCTCGAAGAGCTTCTGGAAATCCTCGTCGGCGATCGTGAGCGTGCAGTCGGCGGCCTCGTTGCCGGCCTTGCAGCTCGGGCCGCTCTCGGAGACGTCGATGAACCACTCGCCGACGCCGGTGATGTTCATCTGGTACTTCGCGCCGATCTCCTTCGCGCCGTCGGGGTTACCGGCGATCGCGGCGGGGATTTCCTCGTCAAAGAGCTTCTTCGTGTCGACGGCCATCGTTGATTCCTCCGGGCGAGACCTCGTGTCTCGGCGCGCACGAGAACTCGACCTCGCGCGGCGCGTCAAGGCAGTTCGGCGCAGACGCTGCGCTCCGTCGGATCGCCGCACGCAGCAGGGAACGCGGCGCTTTGACGCGAACGCGCGGACGCGCGAAGTCGCGGTGTCCGTTGATGCCCTCCGCCCGACGAGCCCTGCGCCGTGCGTGCGCGCTGTCGCTCGCGCTGGGCGGGGGCGCCGCGTGGGCCCAGGATCTGCCTGCGCCCGCGCCATACGTCGACGCGGGGACGGCCGGGCTGCCGATCACGCGCATCGAGATCGTGTCGAGCGATCCATCGTGGGCCCTCCCGGCCTTCGTCATCGGGCTCGCCCCCGATGACGCCTTCGACGCGGCGCTCGCGCGGCGCGCGGCGCGGGAGCTGGTCGAGACGGGCGCCGTCGCCGACGTCGTCATCGACGCCGAGCGAGAGGCGGGGGGCGTGCGCGTGAGGTTCGTGGTCGAGCCGCGCCGGGTGCTCGCGGAGGTGAACGTACGCGGCGATCTCGCGGTCACCGAGGAGGTGCTGCGCGACCTCTCGCTGGAGCGGGGGCGCGCGGTCACGCCCGGCAAGCTGGCGCAGGCGCGGACGGCCCTGCTCTCGCGCGCGCGGGCGCGAGGGTTTCCGCGGGCGACGGTGACGATGGAGAGCCGCGCGACCGACGACCGGCGCAAGATCGTGCTCATCGTCGACGCGCGCGCGGGCGCGCCGCAGGCGCTGTCGGGCGTGCGCCTCGAGGTCGCCGCGCACAAGCTCGCCCCCGAGCTGCGCGTGCTGCTCGAGACGATCGGCGTGTCGCGCGGCGACCGCGCCGATGACGAGGCGCTCGCGGCGAGGATGACGGCGCTCACCGAGAAGGTGCGGCGCGGCGGCTTCTTCCGCGCGACGGCGGCGCACCGGCTCTACGAGGTGGGCGGCCGCACCTACGCGCTCGTCACGGTGACCCCCGGCCCGCGCGTCCGCGTGAAGTACGAGGGCAACTACAGCGTCGACGCGGTCGACCTCGACGACGCGGTCGACCTCGAGAAGGAGAGCGAGCGCTCGCCCGCGCGCGTGGCGAGCAAGGTCGCGGCCGAGTACCGCAAGCTCGGCTTCCTCGACGTCGAGGTCAGCGCGGAGCTGCGCGGCGCGCCGCGCGACGAGATCAACGATCTCGTCGTCACGGTCCGCGAGCACGCGCGCGTGCGCGTCGTCGCGCGGCGCTACCCGTGCCTCTCGGGCCCGCGGCGCGCGCGCGAGCTCGGCAGCGAGATCGACAGCTTCCTCGAGGAGGAGCTGCCGGGCGCGACGCTGCTCGGGCCCGTGGAGGACGCGGTCGTCGACGGCGCCTTCGGCCCGAAGGGCAACGCGGGCACCCGGACTCCCCCGCTCGCGCTCGCGCCGGCCTCGGTGTTCTCGAGGGAGACCTACGACCGCGCGCTCCAGCACCTGCAGGATCTCTACCGCGCGGACGGCTACCTGACGGCGACGGTCGGGCCGCTGTCGGTGGTGCGCCGCACGTGCGATCCGCGATCGAAGCCGGGCACCTGCGCGCCCTTGCCGCTCGTCGAGCCGGAGCCGCGCTGCGCCGTCGACCAGGAGGGCGTGCCCGCGCGCGAGCCGCCGCTGCCGCGCGAGCTCGAGTGCAGGCCCGATCCGAGGAAGGGCGTCAGCTGCGAGCCGCGCGTGACGCTGCGGATCCCCGTGCAGGCGGGGCCGCGCGCGACGCTCTACGACGTCGTGTTCGACGGCGCGGTGGCGGTGCCGGAGCCGCGCCTGCTCGAGGAGAGCGAGCTGTCGATGGGCAGCCCCGCGTCGAACACCAAGATCGAGGAGGGGCGCCGCAAGGTGCTCGATCTCTACCGCGATCTCGGGTTCGCCTTCGCCGAGGTCGCGGCGCACGTCGAGCTGTCTCCCGACAAGCAGCGCGCGCGCGTGCGGTTCGCGGTGGTCGAGCGGCGGCGCGTGACGATCGACGGCGTCGTCATCCGCGGCAACGAGCTGACGAAGGAGCGCGTCGTGCGCGAGCGCCTCCGCTTCAAGGAGGGCGACGTCTACAGCCAGCGCGACGTCCGGCGGAGCGAGGAGCTGCTGGCGACGCTCGGCACGTTCTCGAGCGTGACGATCGGGTTCGAGGATCCGGGGCTCGTCGCGTCCCGCAAGACCGTCGTCGTCACGGTCGTCGAGCGCGATCCGCAGTACCTCGAGCTGCGCCCTGGCGTCGCGACGGGCGAGGGCATCCGCGGCCTCTTCGAGTACGGGCACCGCAACATCGCCGGGCAGGCGATCGCGTTCACCACCCGCGTCCAGCTCAACTACCTGCCGTCGTTCCTCATCCCCGACGACCGCGTGCGAGGGAACTTCGAGCGGCTCCCGCTCAGCCAGCGCCTCGAGCGCCGCAACTCGGTGGGGTTCGTCATCCCCAACGTGTTTCACCCCACGGTGCGGCTGGGCCTCGACGTCATCGACGTCCGCAGCAACTCGCGCGACTTCGGGATGACCAAGGAGGCCGTGTTGCCCGCGCTGTCGTGGAGCCCCATGCGCCAGCTGACGGGCACGCTCGGCGGCTCGGTCGAGCTGAACAACGTCGGGATCTTCTCCGGTGACACCATCGAGGCCTACCTCCGGCAGTCGGGCATCAGCAACGACCTGTCACGGCTGCTGCGCGTGCCGGACGGCGCGACCGCGGCCGTCTCCCAGCGCGTGACGGCCGTGTGGGACAGGCGTGACAACCCGCTCGGCGCGACGCGAGGCACGCTGGTCGCCGGCAGCGTGGAGCACGTGCACGCCTACCCGCTCGAGGACAATCCCAACACCACCGCGAGCGATTTCCTCCGCGTCTCGGGGCGCGCGGGCGCGTACGCGCGGCTGTCGAAGCGGGGCGTGGCGGTCGCGTTCCTGGCGGCGGCCGGGTACAACCAGCAGCTCATCGCGGGCTCGAAGACCTACCCGGATCGGCTGTTCTTCCTCGGGGGCGTCGACACGGTGCGGGGGTTCATGAGGGACTCGCTGGTGCCTCAGGACGTGGCGGACAGGCTGCAGAGCGACGCGACGAAGCCCAGCAGCGATCCCACGAAGCTCTCGATCGGACAGGTCGCCATCCGCGGCGGCGACGTGTACCTGAACCCCCGGACGGAGCTGCGCATCCCCGTGCGCGGCGCGCTCGAGACGGCGCTGTTCGTCGACGGCGGCAACCTGTGGGTCGATCCGACGCGCATCGAGCCGTACCGCCTGCGCTACGCGGGCGGCACCGGGGTGCGCTTCGCGACGCCGATCGGGCCCATCGCGTTCGACTACGGCGTGAACCTCACCCGGCGCGCGTGGGAGGACTTCGGCGCGTTTCACTTCAGCGTCGGGCTGTTCTAGCGCGCTCGATCAACGCAGGCAGCCGCCCACCGTCACGCCCGAGCCCATCGTGACGGCGCGGCAGCGCGTCCCCTTCGCGCACTCGGCGTCGCTGACGCACGCGACGACGTCGGCGCCTGCGCACGCCGCGCGGGGCATGCAGCTCGCGCGGTCCCACGGGCCGGGGACGCCGTCCGCGCGGAAGCCGTCGTCGGTCAGGCAGCAGACGACGTCGCGCCCCTTGTCGACGGCCGTGCAGTCCGCGGTCTCGTTGCACGACAGCATGCCGGAGTAGCGAAAGTGCGTCGCTTGCCCGCACTTGTCCGCGGCCTTGCAGGTCGGCGGGACGCCGGGCGCGTTGCAGCAGACGCGGCGCGCGCTCTTCACCACCGGGCACGCCTCCTTGTCACCGCACGGGACGGCGCCGGGCGTCGGCTGCGCCGCGAACGCGACCGCGGAGCTGACGGTCGCAGCCGACACCTTCGCCGCCGCCGGCGCGTCTCCGGGCGCCTTGCAGCCAGCGATCAGCAGGGCGGCGACCAGCGGGAGCAGCTCTCGTGCGCGCGACATGGGGCTCGCGTACCGACCGCGCGCGCGGGAGGCCAAGTTCTCGACGGCGCGCCTTCCCGGCGACGGTGCGTGGTGGTACCGCGACCGGGTGAGCTACCTCGTCCTCGCGCGGAAGTGGCGCCCGCAGACGTTCTCGGATCTCGTGGGGCAGGAGCACGTCAAGCGCACGCTCGAGAACGCGATCGCGCAGGACAGGGTCGCGCACGCGTTCCTCTTCACGGGCGTCCGCGGCGTCGGCAAGACGACGAGCGCGCGCATCCTCGCGAAGGCGCTGTGCTGCGAGCGCGGGCCGACCGCGTCGCCGTGCCTCGCGTGCGCGCCGTGCCTCGAGATCGCCGCGGGGCAAGATCTCGACGTCCAGGAGATCGACGGCGCGAGCTACAACGGCGTCGACGAGGTGCGGCGGTTGCAGGAGGGCCTGCCGTTCCGCCCGCAGCGCGACAGGTTCAAGGTCTTCATCATCGACGAGGTGCACATGCTCTCGGCGGCGGCGTGGAACGCCTTCCTGAAGACGCTCGAGGAGCCGCCGCCGCACGTGAAGTTCATCTTCGCGACGACCGAGGTGCACAAGGTGCCGGTCACCATCCTGTCGCGCTGCCAGCGCTACGATTTCCGCATGATCTCGGCGGCGACGATCGCGGCGCGGCTGCGGTTCGTGCTCGGCGAGGAGCGGCTCGTCGCGGACGACGCGGCCGTGTCGCTGCTCGCCCGCGAGGCGCGAGGGAGCATGCGCGACGCGATGAGCCTGCTCGATCAGGCGATCGCGTGGTCGGGCGAGGCGCTGGTGGGCGAGGAGGTCGCGCGCGTGCTCGGCGTCGCGTCGCGCGCGGCGCTGCTCGAGCTCACCGCGGCGGTGATCGAGGGCGATCCCGCCGCCGCGCTCGCGAAGGTGGCGGCGCTCGTCGAGAGCGGGCACGATCTCACGCACGTCGCGCGCGATCTGCTCGGCGTGCTGCGCGACGTGGTCGTCTCGAAGGTCGCGCCCGCGTCGCAGACGCTGCTGGAGCTCGCGCCGGAGGAGCGCGAGGCCACGGCGCGCGTCGCCATGACCCCGTCGGCCGAGGATCTCGTCCGCGTGCACCAGGGCCTCTCTCGCGCGCTCGACGAGACCGTGCGGAGCGGCCTGCCGCGCGCGTCGCTCGAGGTCGCGCTCGTGCGGCTCGCGCTCCGACCGCCGCTCACGCCGCTCGACGGCATCGTGGCGCGGCTCGCCGAGCTGGAGCGCAGGCTGGGAGGCGGCGCGCCTCCGCGGGGAGGAGGAGGTGGTGGTGGTGGCGCGAGGCCGCAGGGCGGACCTCCGGCGCGCCCCCAGGCTCCTCCGCCCCCGCGACACGGCGGCGGCCCGCAGGCCGTCGGCCTCGACGCCCCGATCGCGGTCGCCGGCAACACGGCGCTCTCGATCGCGCGGGTGATCCCGATCCGGCCGCTTCCGCCGCCGCCCGCGCGGCCGGCCCCGGAGCCCGCGCGCGTCCCCGGCCGCCCGTCCGAGGCGCCGCCTCGCCCCGGCGCTGCGCGGGCGCAGGCGCGCACGATCGATCCCTCCGCGCCGCTGCCGCCCGTCCCCGAGGGCGTCGACGTCGCGGCCGTGCGCGCGCTCACCGCCGCGCTCGCAGAAGAGAGCCGCCCGTACGCGTCGGCGATCGAGCACGGCGCGATGCGCGCGGCGAACCCGCGCGAGCTCGCGCTGGTGTTCCCCGAGGGATCGTTCCTGGTGCAGCAGGCGCGCGATCCCGACGGGCTCCTTGCCCTCTCGCGCGCCGCCCGGGCGGCGCTCGGCGAGGGCGTGGTCGTGTCGATCGAGGAGGGCGCGCTCGGCAACACGGGCCTCACCGTCGCGAAGCTCACGGCGCGCGAGGCCTGGGAGCGCCGCGAGGCGGCCCGCGCGGTGCTCCTCGCGCACCCGGCCGTGGCGGCGGCGATCGAGGGCCTCGGCGCGAGCGTGCTCGACGTCCGCCTCGACGACCCGCGCTTGCAAGACGGCCCGGCGTCGGGCAACAAGGAGCGAGCATGAAGGGCTTCGGCGGTGGAGTGAACGAGCTCGTCCGGCAGGCTGCGCGCACGCAGCGCCGCGTCGAGGAGGCGAAGAAGCAGATCAAGGACGTCGAGGTGAGCGCCAGCGCCGCCGACGGCAAGGTGACCGCGGTCGTCACCTGCGAGGGGCGGGTCGTGCGGATCGACGTCGACGCCGATTTCGCCGCGTCCGAGGGCCTGTCGATGGCGCTCGACGCCGCCGTGGGCGCGCTGAACGCCGCGCTCGCGCAGGCCGACAAGGCCGTCGACGACGCGGTCGCGAAGGCCACCGGCGGGCTGAAGCTCCCCGGCTGATGTCCGGCGCGCTGCCGTCGGGCCTCCGCCGCGCGATCGAGCTATTTTCGCGGCTCCCAGGCGTCGGAGACAAGACGGCGGCGCGGTTCGCGATGCACCTGCTCTCGGGCGATCGGGCGCTCGCGCGAGCGCTCGGCGAGGCGCTCCTCGACCTCGACGCCGCGGTCGTCACCTGCGAGCGGTGCGGCTACTTCGCCGACGCGAGCGAAGGCCGCGCGACGTGCGCCATCTGCGCCGATCCGCGCCGAGACGACCGCGTGCTCTGCGTGGTCGCGCGCGTCCAGGATCTGCTCGGGTTCGAGCGCAGCGGCGCGATGCGCGGGCGGTATTTCGTGCTCCACAAGCTGCTCTCGCCGCTCGACGGCGTGTCGCCCGCCGATCTGCCGATGCAGGCGCTCGTCGCGCGCGTCGCCGACGGCGTCGAGGAGGTCATCGTGGCCACCCCGCCGACGGTCGACGGCGAGGCGACGGCGCTCTACCTCGCGCGGGAGCTGCGCCCGAGCGGCGCTCGCGTCACGAGGCTCGCGAGCGGCGTGCCGCACGGCGGCGATCTCGAATTCGCCGACCAGATCACGCTCGGCCGCGCGCTCGAAGGCCGCCGCGCGATCGAGTAAGACCGCGCGCATGCCGAAGACGCAGATCAGCACCACCGACGCCCCGGGCGCCATCGGGCCCTACTCGCAGGCGACGCGCGCGGGAGACTTCATCTTCCTCTCAGGTCAGATCCCCATCGACCCCGCGACCGGCCAGCTCGTCGCGGGCGACGTGCGCGCGGAGACGACCCGCGTGATGCAGAACCTCGAGGCCGTGCTCCGCGCGGCGGGCGCGACGTTCGCGGACGTCGTCAAGACGACGATCTTCCTGACCGACATGGGCGATTTCGGGGCCGTAAACGAGGTATATGGCGCGCACTTCCCCACCCTTCCCCCCGCGCGCGCGACGGTCCAGGTCGCGGCGCTGCCGCGAGGCGTGCGCGTCGAGATCGACGCGGTCGCCTACGTCGGGCACTGACCGAGGAGCCCCAGATGACCACCCAGTTCTCCGCAGATGTCCTCCACGCGAGCGCCGACCGCGCGCTCGTCGCCGTCGCCTCGGTCGGCGCCGACGAGCAGGCCGACCTCGTCGACGCCTGGCTGAAGTCGCAGAACGTCGCCGCGATCGCGGCCGTCGCCCGCGAAGACGACGCGCCCGCCCCCGCGCGCAAGGCCGCGCGCCGCGCGTTGAACGTGCTCAAATCTCGCGGCGTCGCGCTGCCGGACGCGCGCGCCGTCTCGAAGCCGCTGGCAGGCGCCGCGGTCGAGCGGCGGGTCGAGGCGCGCATGCAGCCGCTCGACTCGTCGGGTCAGCAGGTGTTCACGCTGCTGTCGATCGCAGACGGCAAGGAGACGCGCGTGGTCGACGTCGTGTGCGCGCCGGGCGCGGGCGTGCTGCGGGTCTCGGGCGGGGAGCTGTCTCCCTCGAAGTACCGCGAGTGGGAGAAGTCGTCGCGGCAGCGCCGCGGCTTCGCGCCGACGCCGGTCTCGCCCGAGTACGCGAGGTTCCGCGTCGCCGGGGCGCGCGCGGAGAACGCGAAGAGCGGCGCGCTCCTGCCGCTCGAGCTCGCGCACTTCGACGATCTGCTCGCCGGCGCGCCGGACACCGAGCCTCCGCACCCGGTCGTCGCGGCCGGGCTGCCGCTCGAGCCGGCGGGCTGGAAGGCCCTGCTCGACGACAGCGGCGATCTGCACCGCGAGCCCGAGCTCGCGTGGGTGCTCCCGACCCAGGAGGCCTTCCAGGAGCTGCTCGTGAAGCTCGGGGAGCGGGTCGCCGCGGCCGGCGGCAAGGAGCCCGACGCGGACACGTTCAGCGCGTACCTGCGCGAGGAGATCGCCGCTGCGACGGACAGGTTCTTCACCGTCGAGCTCCGGGAGCTCCTCGGGCAGCGCCTCCTCGACGCCGCCGCGAGCGTGCTCCACCGCGCGGGTCGGGCGCCGGCCGAGCGCGTGCTCGCGGTGCGCCACGGCGTGCTCTCTGCGGGCCTCGTGACCGACTCCCCCCGCGAGATCGGCTTCCTTCGCGGCGCGTTCGAGAAGACCTTCGCGGCCATGGTGCGCCAGTCGGGCGGCCAGATCTCGCTCCCGCTGCCGCGCTCCGCCGAGGACGGCGGCACCAGGCTGAGCGCCGAGCAGCTCGCGGCGATCGACGCGGCGAAGACCGAGGCCGCCGCGGCAGACCCCGCGTGAGCTGCTGACGTCGCGTGCCGGGGCCTCGTGCCGCGCGAGGCCCCCACGCCGACGAGGTCAGTGCAGCGCGATGGTCACGTCGAACGTCGCCTGCACCTGCCACGGCGTCGAGCCGCCCGCGTTCGCGGTGAAGCTCATCGAGCTCGGCGAGGCCTCGCTCTTGACCCAGGTGGCGGGCAGCGGGTTCGGGTACGCGATGGGCTGCAGATCGCCGCTCTGCACCTGCAGGCCGAGCGACGAGCGCTGATCGAAGTCGACGTAGACCTTGTTGCCCTTCATCAGCCCCGAGTCGCTGGCGGCGACCGGGCCCGCGAACAGCACGGTCACCTCGCCGCTCGTGGTCGCGGTGACGCCGCGCTGCACGTTCTCGATGTAGATGTCGCCCGAGGGCGAGACCGCGGAGAGCGCGCCCGCGAAGTCGTCCGGCACGAACAGATCGACGCGCGCGGTGAGCGCGGAGCTGACGGTGCCCGTGCGCGTGACGGAGATGGCCACGCCGCTCGCGTCGGCGTTCACGCCGAGCGAGAGGTTCTCGTTCATCTGCCGGATGGCCTTGTCCTTGTTCTCCGCGGTCTCCGCGTTGAGCGGGGTGAAGCGCACGGTGACCGTGCCGGCGGGCGCGCCGCGCTTGACGACGATCGACTGGGCCGCGGTCGATCCGAGGCGGACGTTGCCGCCCTCGACCTTGATGTTGATGGGCGTCCCGGCCGTGTACGCGTACGACTGCTCGACGGTGGAGCCCACGTACTGGGTGACCGTCTCGGTCACGCACTCGGTCCCCCCGCTCTCGTTGTCCTTGCAGACGGTCTTGCAGCCAGCGGTGATGGCGCCGACCAGCACGGTCGCGGCGAGGAGGGAGGCGAAGGTCTTGTTCATGGCGTGAGTCTCTACGGGGTGGCGGGGGGGTCTCTTCCCTCCGGGTCATGGGCGTCGTCACCGGGGCCGGGGGCGCGCGAGACGGGATCGTACGCCGCGAGCAGCCGCCCGAGCAACGGGGGCGGCGGCAGCGGGGCGCCATCGAGGGCCGCGAGCGCGGCGAGCCCGCGCCTCGTCGAGGTGACGAACCCCCCGCGCGCGACGAGCCGGGCGACGCTCGGCCGCGCGAACTCGACGTCCACCCCGAGGCGCGCGGCCGCGTCGAGCACGAGGCGGCGCGTGATCCCGGCGAGGATGGTCCCGTCGTCCGGGGC
>JADLFU010000258.1 GCA_020849655.1 Polyangiaceae bacterium
CCGTGCCGGTCATCCCGCCGGACTCGGCGTCGTCACAGGCCACCGCGAACGTCGCGGCGACCGCGCACAGGCTCACCCCCAGCAGAAACTTCTTGTTCAAGTTCATTCCTAAAATCTCCAACGAGGTCTTGAGATCGTCCCCGACCGGTTGGCCGCGGGTCGGGCGACCCTAGC
Organism: Polyangiaceae bacterium; assembly: GCA_020849655.1. GTDB lineage: Bacteria > Myxococcota_A > Polyangia > Polyangiales > Polyangiaceae > JADLFU01. Next base: position 175 of record JADLFU010000258.1, read on the forward strand.
AGCGAAAGGGCCGGAGCGCGAACCCCCCGCGCCCCGGCGCTCGCTCGGGTGACAAGGTACCCGCGGGCGGATACTGTCCTCGCGCGATGCCCGTCCTGCCCGCCGACCTTCGCGCGCTGCCGCTGTTTCACCAGATCACCGACGAGCACCTCGAGCGGCTGCTGGCGACGTTCGACCGCCGCGCGCTCGCCGCCGGCACGACGCTCTTCCGCGAGGGTGAGCTCGCGGACAAGTTCCTCCTGCTCGTGGCGGGGGAGGTGTCGATCCGCGAGGGCGAGGACGAGCGCTTCCGCTTGAAGCCCATCCAGCCCATCGGCGAGCTGGGCACGGTCGTCGGGCTCCAGCGCGCGACGACCGCGGTCGCCGCCACCGACTGCGAGGTGCTCACGATCGGCGTCGCGGCGCTGATCAGGTTCTTCGAGGCGCACGGCGACGTGGGGTTCCCGTTCCACCACAACCTGCTGCGGCTCGTGGCCGACAAGGTCGTGCGCGACGGCCGCCTGATCGCGGAGATGCGCACCAACATCATCCAGACGCAGAAGGCGATGAAGCGCATGCGCGACGCGCTGCTCGAGGCCGAGGAGACGCCCGTGTCGCGCCTCATCTATGAGCAGATGGACGCGCTCATCGAGCAGAACAAGAAGGGCCACTACCTGCTCGACGTGCCGAAGCACCTGCCGCTCCGGCTGCGGCTCGACGACGGCGCGCCGCGCGAGGTGGTGCGGCTGTCGAACGAGTGGCTGCACGTCGCGCGCGGCGCCGGCAACATGCCCGCGAAGGGCGTCGAGATCTCGGCCGTGCTCTCGTCGGCCGACGTCGAGATCCCCGTGAGCGGCACGGTCGAGTCGGTCGAGGGCGACCAGTTCGTCGTCTGCCTCGATCTCTTGATCGACGACTACGCGCGCGCGCTCGAGGATCTGCTCACGCGCCTGCAGATGCTCGACGTCGTGCTTTGACGACGCTCCTCGTCTCTCCTTCCGCCGCGGCGAGGCGCGCGGCGGCGACCGCGTTCCTCCTCCGTGAGGGCGCGGGGCGCGAGCTGACGATCGTCGCGCCTACGACCGAGATCGCGAGCGATCTCGCGCGAGCCGCGGCGCGCGAGGTGGGCGCGACGTTCGGGTGGAGACGCGCGAGCCTAGGGCGCCTCGCCGCGGAGCTCGCCGCCGACACGTTGACCGCCGAGGGGCGCACGCCGCTCTCGTCGCTCGCGGACGAGGCCGTCGCGGCGCGCGTCACGAGGCGGCTCGGCGCGGAGGGGAGGCTCGGCCGGTTCGCGCCGGTCGGCGATCTGCCAGGGCTCGGACGCGCGCTCGGCCGGACGCTGCGGGAGCTGCGGCTCGCGTGCGCGCAGCCGTCGACGCTCGAGGATCAGGAGCTCTCGGCGGCCCTCGCGCTCTACGAGGAGGAGCTGTCGGCCGCGCGCCTCGCGGACCGCGCCTTCCTCCTCTCCGCGGCGTGTGCCGCGCTCGACGCGCGGCCGGCGGCCAGCCTCCCGCTGTGCCTCTTCGACGTGCCCGTCTGGACGGAGCTGGAGGCGCGGCTCGTCGCGGCGCTCGCGCGCGGTCGATCCGCCGTCTTCGCGACCGTCCCCTCGGGCGACGCGCAGGCCGAGGCGCGGCTCGCGCGCGCGCTGGGCGCCGAGCCGTCGCGCGCGCCGTCGCCTCACGCGGGCGCGCTCGGGCGGCTGCAGCGCGGCCTGTTCGAGCAGGAGATCGAGGTCGGAGGAGCCGACGACTCCGTGGCGTTCTCGTCGGCCGCGGGAGAGGCGCTCGAGTGCGTCGAGCTCGCGCGGCGCCTGCAGCGCGAGGCTCATGACGGCGCGCGGTTCGATCGGATGGCGGTGCTCACGCGCTCGGGGGAGACCCACCGCGCGCACCTGGTCGAGGCGCTGCGGCGCGCGGGCGTCCCGGCGTACCTCGCGGAGGGGGCGCGCCGCCCCGATCCCTCGGGTCGCGCGCTGCTCGCGCTCATCGGCTGCGCGGAGGCCCGGCTGTCCGCGCGGCGCTTCGCCGAGTACCTTTCGCTCGGCGTCGTCCCGCGGCGAGACGCGGCGGGCGCGCCGGTGCCTGGGTCCGAGTTCTCGCCGGCGGACGACGAGCTCCTGCCTCGCGCGCTGCGCGCCGAGCCCGAGGTGGACGCGCCCGAGGCCTCGCGTGACGCGCCGCCGCCGGTGCGGACGCCGCGCCTCTGGGAGCGGCTGCTCGTGGAGTCGGCCGTGATCGGCGGGCTCGACAGGTGGGGCCGCCGGCTCGACGGGCTCCGCGCGAAGCTCGAGCGCGATCGCGAGGCCGCGGTGGAGCCCGACGGCGCGCGTGCCGCGGCCCTCGCGAGGGATCTCGACGCGCTCGCGGAGCTGCGCGCGTTCGCGTTCCCCATCCTGCGCGAGCTCGCCGCGCTGCCGTCGAGGGCGACGTGGGGCGAGCACCGCGCGCGCCTGTCGCGCCTCGCGTCGCTCGCCATCGCCGATCCGAGCCGCGTGCTGTCGGTGCTCGCGGAGCTCGCGCCGATGGACGACGTCGGCGACGTCCCGCTCTCCGAGGTGCGGCTCGTCCTCACGCCGCGGCTCACCGAGCTCACCGAGGCGCCGGCGGATCGGCGGGACGGCCGCGTGTTCGTGGGCCCGGTCGACGCCGCGCGAGGGCTCTCGTTCGAGCTCGTCTGCGTGGCGGGCGTGGCCGAGCGGGTGTTCCCGCGCAAGGTGACGGAGGATCCGATCCTGCCCGATCGGCGCCGGCGCGCGCTCGGGCTCGAGCTGCCCACGAACACCGATCGCACCGCCCGTGAGCGGCTCGCGCTCCGGCTCGCGGTCGGCGCGGCGACGCGACGGCTGGTCGTGTCCCACTCGTTCGTCGACGCGGAGACGGCGCGCCCGCGCGCGCCGTCGTTCTACGCGCTCGAGATCGCGCGCGCCGCCGAGGGGGCGCTGCCCGACTTCGCGACCCACGCCGCCCGCGCGCGCACGGGGACGACGACGCGCCTCGGGTGGCCCGCGCCCGCGCAGCCGGTCGACGCCATCGACGACGCCGAGCACGATCTCGCCCTGCTCGCGCGGGTGCTCGCGCTGCCGCTCCGCGAGACCGAGGGCACCGCGCGCTACCTGCTCGACGCGAACCCTCACCTCGCGCGGGCGCTGCGGGCGCGCGGCCGCCGGTACCGGTCGGGGTGGTTCGCGGAGGACGGCCTCGTCAAGCCCTCCGCCGACGCGCTCACGCTCCTCGCGCGCCACGCGCCCGCCGCGCGCAGCTACTCGCCGACCGCGCTGCAGCACTACGCGGCGTGCCCGTACCGCTTCTTCCTCTCGGCGGTGCACAGGCTCTCGCCGCGCGAGGAACCCGAGCCCATCGAGGAGATCGGCGCGCTCGATCGCGGCTCGCTCGTGCACGACGTGCTCTTCCTGCTGCTGCGGGGGCTGCGCGCGGACGGCGCGCTGCCCATCTCGCCGCGCGCGCTCGACGACGCGCGTCGACGGATGGAGCGCATCCTCGCCGAGCAGGCGGAGGTCTACCGAGAGCGGCTCGCGCCGGCGATCCCGCGCGTGTGGGAGGACGGGATCGACCAGCTCCGCGCCGATCTCTGGGAGATGATCCAGCGCTGGAGCCGCGAGCACGAGTGGATCCCGACGTACTTCGAGCTCGGCTTCGGGCCCCTCTCGGCGCGCGACGACTCCGAGAAGGACGAGGCGAGCCGCGCGGAGGCCGTCGCGCTCGACTGCGGCCTGCAGCTCCGAGGCTCCATCGATCTGGTCGAGCGTCGCGCCGACGGGGCGCTCCGCGCGAGCGACTACAAGACCGGCAAGGCGCGCTACGTGAAGGTGCGGACGGTGCAGGGCGGCGAGGTGCTGCAGCCCGTCGCGTACGCGCTCGTGCTCGAGAAGCTCTTCCCCGACCGCGCGATCGTGGGCGGGCGCCTCTACTACTGCACGTCCGCCGGGCAGTTCCAGGACGCGTCCGTCCCGCTCGACGCCGACGCGCGCGCGGCGTTCGCGCGGCTCGGCGACGCGCTCGACGACGCGCTCGCGCGCGGGTTCCTGCCGGCCTACCCCACGGCCGACGCATGTAAGTTTTGTGACTTCAAGGTCGTCTGCGGCGCGCGCGAGGTGGAGCGCGTGGCGCACAAGGACCAGGCGCCGCTCGCCAGGCTGTCCCTCCTGCGGAGGACGCCGTGAGCGCCGCCCTGGTCGACGCCGACGCGCGCCGCGCGATCACCGAGGAGCTCGGCACGACGCTCGTGGTCGAGGCGGCGGCCGGCACCGGCAAGACCCGGTCGCTCGTGCTGCGCATCGTCGCGCTCGTCACGACGGGGACGGCCAGCCTCGCGACGATCGTCGCCGTCACGTTCACCGAGAAGGCGGCGGCCGAGCTGAAGCTCCGGCTGCGCCAGGCGATCGAGGGCGCGCGGGCCGCGGCCGGCCCCGTCGTCGCCGAGCGCCTGACGCGCGCGCTCGCGGAGCTGGAGGTGGCGCGCATCTCGACGCTGCACGCGTTCGCGGGCGATCTGCTGCGCGAGCACCCCGTCGAGGCGGGCGTCGATCCGCTGTTCGAGATCGCGGTCGAAGACGCGTCGCTCGCGATCTTCGCCGAGGCGTTCGAGGCGTTCTACCAGGCCGCGCTCGCCGATCCTCCGCCCGGCGTGCGGCGCGTGCTGCGGCGGCACGTCCAGGCGCGCGAGGGGCGCAACGGCCCGCGCGAGCGCCTGTTCAAGGCAGGTCGCGCGCTGATCGAGCTGCGCGATTTCCCCGCCGGGTACCGGCGCGATCCGCTCGACCGGGAGGCCGCGCTCGACGCCGCGATCGAGGGGCTGCGCCTCGCGGCGTCGTACGGCGCGCGCGCGACGTCGCCCGGCGACTACGCCGCGCAGGGGCTCAACGCGCTGCAGGCGACGCTCGACGAGCTCGACCGGCGCGAGGCGCTCCGGGGCGCGCGTGACCACGACGGGCTCGAGCACGAGCTCTCGCAGATCGCGCGCCGCGGCAACCTCGGCTGGCGCGGGCGGGGGACGATGTTCGGGCCGGGGCTCGACCGCACGGCGGTGCTGCGCGAGCGCGACGCGGCGGTCGCAGCGTTGAAGGCGACGCTCGCCCGGTGCGACGCCGATCTCGCGGCGTGCCTTCGGGACGAGCTCCGCCCGCTGGTCGCCGACTACGAGGCGCGCCTCGCCCGCGCCGGGCGGATCGACTTCCTCGATCTGCTGCGTCGCGCGCGCGACCTCGTCGTCGGATCGGTCGAGGTGCGGCGCGAGCTCGCGGCGCGGTTCACGCACCTGCTCATCGACGAGTTCCAGGACACCGATCCGCTGCAGGCCGCGCTCGTGACCGCGCTCGCCCGCGATCCAGACTCCGGCGCGCTGGTCCCGGGCAAGCTGTTCATCGTGGGCGACCCGAAGCAGAGCATCTACCGGTTTCGTCGCGCGGACGTCGGCGTCTACCACGGCGTCAAGGCCGAGATCGTCGCCGGGGGCGGGCGCGTGCTGCAGCTCTCGTCGAGCTTCCGCAGCGCGCCGTCGATCCAGCGCCTCGTCAACGCGACGTTCGCGCCGCTGATGACCGGCAAGCCCGGGCAGGCGACCTACGTGCCGCTGTCGCACACGAGGCCCGACGAGCCGGGGCGGACCCACGTCGTCGCGCTCCCCTCGCCGCTGCCGTACGGCGAGAAGGACAAGCTCTTCGGGTTCAACGCGTACGCGCACCTGCCGGAGGCCGTCGCGGAGTTCATCGCGACGCTGCTGCAGCGCCCGGGCGAGGTCGAGCGGCTCGGCCTGCCCGCGGGCCTGTGCGCGAGCGACGTGTGCCTGCTCTTCAAGCGCTTCAACAGCGGCGGGGCGGACATCACCGCGCCGTACGTCGAGGCGCTCGCGCGGCGCGGGGTGAGGCACCTGCAGGTCGGGGGACGATCGTTCCACGATCGCGAGGAGATCGCGGCGCTGCGCGCGGTGCTCTCCGCGATCGAGTGGCCGGACGACGAGCTGTCGGTGTTCGCCGCGCTCCGGGGCTCGTTCTTCGCGCTCCCGGACGACGCGCTGCTGGTCGCGCGCGAGGAGCTCGGCGGCCGCCTCGACCCCTTGCGCGCGAGGCACCTCGCGGAGCCGAGCGCCAGCGTGCGCCCGGTAGTGGACGCGCTCCGGGTGCTCGCGTCGCTGCACCACGGCCGCAACCGACGCCCGCTGGCCGACACGCTGGGGCGGTTCTTCGAGGCCGTGCGGCTGCACGCGGGCGTCGCGATCTGGCCCGGCGGGGAGCAGGCCCTCGCGAACCTGCTGCGCACGGTCGATCTGGCGCGCAGGTTCGAGGCCGCGGGCGCGACGTCGTTCCGCGCGTTCGTCGAGCGCCTGCGCGACGACGCCGCCGAGCGCTCGATCGCGCCCGCCCCGATCGTGGAGGACGGCGCCGACGGCGTGCGCGTGATGACGGCGTTCACCGCGAAGGGCCTCGAGTTCGAGGTCGTCGTGCTCTGCGATCCTGCGGCGCCGAGCGCGCACGCGACCCCGTCGCGCTTCGTCGACGCCGAGGCCGGGCTCGCCGCGATCCCGCTCTGTGACGCCGCGCCCGCCGAGCTGATCGATCACGCCGCCGACGTGCTCCGCGACGACAGGGCGGAGACGGCGCGGCTCGCGTACGTCGCCGCGACGCGCGCGCGCTCTCTCCTCGTCGTGCCGGTCGTCGGAGACCCGTGGGACGACTCCTCGGGCTGGATCTCGCCGCTCCAGCGCGCGGTGCTGCCGTCGCCTGCGCGCCGCGGCCACCCGTCCGAGATCCCGGACGGCTTCGGGTACGACACGGTCGGGCATCGCCCCTCCACCGCGCGGGTCGACGTGGGCCCGCTCGTCTCGGGGTTCCACGCTGGGGCGGCCGGCGAGCGCGTGCTCGTGTGGGAGCCGTCGCGCGCGGGGGTGGGCGCTGCGGGGAGCGCCCGGCCCGGCCTCGCGACCGAGCGCATCCTCGCGGCGGACGCGGCCGGCAAGGTCGCGGACGAGGGCACGCGCGAGCACGCGGCGTGGGTGGCGCGGCGCGCGGCGCTCTTGTCGCGCGGGGCGACGCCGTCCCACCCGGTCGTCACGGTGACTGCGCGCGCGCACGCGTCGCCGGGCGAGGGGAGGGTGGAGCGCGTCGTCGTCGCGTCGCGGGCGCTCGATCGCCCGCGGGGCCCGCGGTTCGGGAGCCTCGTCCACGCCGCGCTCGCTGAGGCCCCGCGCGGCGCGTCGCCGCAGCTCGTGGAGCGGCTCGTCGCGAAGGCCGCGAGGCAGATCGGCGCGCAGCCCGACGAGCTCGCCGCCGCGCGCCACGCGGTCGTCGACGCGCTCTCGGCGCCGTTGATGGTGACCGCGCTCTCGAGCGACGACGTGCGGCGCGAGGTGGAGATCACGCTGCGCGAGGCGGACGGCACGCTGCTCGACGGCACGATCGATCTCGCGTTCCGCGACGGTGAGGGGTGGGTCGTCGTCGACTTCAAGACCGATCTCGCGCCCCCCGACGACGGCGCGTACGACGCGCAGGTGCAGCTCTATGCGCGCGCGGTCGCCGAGGCGACGGGCCTGCCTGCCCGCGCGGTGCTGCTGTTCGTGTGACGCCGTCGCGCGGGCGCGGTAGCCGTCTGAGCATGCACCTCGGGCTCCCTTCGTCGCGCGCGCCGGATTCCTCGCGTCCTTCGGCCGCCTTGGGTGAAACCGTGCTCGACGTGGCACGGCCACGCCTGCGCGCGGTTCCAGCCCAATCCGGCTCGAATCCCGCTTCGGACTCCGACACCCGCTCCTCGGGCACCCGAAGTCCATGCTGCCCGTGAAGAAGCCGTCGAAGCGCGCGCTCGCCGCGCGAGAGCTGTACGCGGGGCTGCGCGCGCTGCACCCTGACGCGCACTGCGAGCTCGACCATGCGAGCCCCTTCCAGCTGCTCGTCGCGACGGTGCTCTCCGCGCAGTCGACCGACAAGGTGGTGAACCTCGTCACGCCCGGCCTCTTCGCGAGGTACCCCGACGCGCGCGCGCTCGCCCGAGCGGAGCAGCCGGAGGTCGAGCGGCTCATCGGCAAGCTCGGGATGTTCCGCCAGAAGTCGAAGAACGTGATCGGCCTCGCCCGCCTGCTCGTCGAGCGCCACGGCGGCGAGGTGCCCGCGAGCCTCGACGCGCTCACCGCGCTGCCAGGCGTCGGTCGCAAGACGGCCAACGTCGTGCTCGGCACGGCCTTCGGCGCCGGTGAGGGTGTCGTCGTCGACACGCACGTGCAGCGGCTCTCGCAGCGCCTCGGCTGGACACGCGAGACGGAGCCCGAGCCGATCGAGCGCGAGCTGATGTCGCTCTTCCCGCGCGCGGACTGGGACCTGCTCTCGCACACGCTGATCTTCCACGGGCGCCGGGTGTGCTTCGCGCGGGCGCCGATGTGCGTGACGTGCGGCGTCGCGGCGTCGTGCCCCTCCGCGGGCGCGGGCGCGGAGGCCATCGGGCGCAAGCCCCCGCGCGCGCGGCGGGGGTGAGCGGCCGGCGTCGCGTCACGATCCGAACAGCGCGGTCGACGCGTACCGCTCGCCCGCGTCGGCGAACACCACGACCAGCCGCTTGCCTTGTATCTCAGGGCGGCGAGCGACGGCGAGCGCGGCGGCGAGGGCGGCCCCCGACGAGATCCCGGCGAGCACGCCGTCACGCCGCGCCACCGCCCGCGCGGCCTCGATCGCCTCGGCGTCCGAGACGGCGATCACCTCGTCGAGCAGCGCGCGATCGAGCAGCGGAGGGACGAAGCCCGCGCCGATCCCTTGCAGGCCGTGTTGACCCGGGCGCCCTCCGCCGAGCACCGCGGCGCCGCGCGGCTCCACGCCGATCACCCGGAGCGACGCCGCCCGTGGACGAAGCGCGCGCGCGATGCCGGTGATCGTCCCGCCGGTGCCGACGCCGGCGATCACGGCGTCCAGCTGGCCGTCGGTGTCCGCCCAGAGCTCCTCGGCGGTGGTCTGCTCGTGCACGCGCGGGTTCGCCGGGTTCTCGAACTGCCGCAGCATCACGGCGCCCGGGGTCGTGCGGCCCAGCACCTCCGCCTGCTCGACGGCCTGCTTCATCAGCGCGCCGGGCGTGAGCACGACCTCGGCTCCGTAGGCGCGCAACAGGGCCACGCGCTCCTTGCTCATCGCCTCCGGCATCGTCAGCACCAGGCGGTACCCGCGCGCGGCGGCGATCATCGCGAGCGCGATGCCGGTGTTGCCCGACGTCGGCTCGACGATCACGCTCCCAGGGCCCAGGAGGCCGCGCGCCTCCGCGTCGTCCACCATCGCGCGGGCGACCCTGTCCTTCACGCTGCCCGCCGGGTTCACCGACTCGAGCTTCGCGAACAGCTCCGCGCCCGCGAGCGCGCTCGTGCGCGCGAGGTGGACGAGCGGCGTCGCGCCGACGGCCTGATCGATCGAGCGGATCCGCATGCGCCCGCTCTACCTCACCGCACCTTGCGCCACAGGTCCCACGCGACGGCGGCCATCGTCAGCAGCAGCACGACCGAGAACCCGCGCCGCAGCGCTGTCGCGGGCAGCCGCTTCGTCGCGCGCGATCCCAGCATCGCGGAGACCGGCGCGGCCGCGAGCAGCGCCATCGCCAGCGGCAACGACACGTTCCCCACCATGGCGTGGCGCGCCGTCCCGACCGCGGCCGTCACGCACAAGACCAACAGCCCCGTCCCGGCCGCCTGCCGCAGCGGGAAGCCGAACCCGTGCACGAGCACCGGCATCAGCACGACGCCGCCGCCGATCCCGAGCAGCCCGGACAGGAACCCCAGGCCGAGCCCGAGGTACGCGATCAGCAGCATCGAGACGCGCGGCAGCTGGACGGCGGGCAGCCGGACCGACAGCGGCAGGCGCGCGCGGGACAGCGGCCCGAAGCGGAGGTAGTCGAGCGGCTCGACGCCCGAGCGGCTCGGGCGGGCGAACGAGAGCCACACGAAGCCGAGCATCAGCACGTACGCGGTCTGCAGCACGAGCGGCGCGAGCGGCGCGACCACGCCGCCGATCGAGACCGTCCGCGTCCCCAGGGCCGACAGCGCGCGTGCCCCGCCTTCCACGCCGAGCACGCTCCCGCCGAGGAGGCCGAGATCGACGCGCAGCTCGCCGAGGCCCGCCCTGCGAAATTTCAGCATCGACACGAGCGACGTCGCGACGATCTGGCAGAGCCCCGTGCCCACCGCGATGTGCAGCGGCACATGAAACACCACGGCGAGCAGCGGCGTGAGGAGGAACCCCCCGCCCACGCCGAACACCCCCCCGACGAAGCCCACCGCCGCGCCGAGCGCGACGAGGGCCGGCGTCGAGACGGTGACGTCGCCGATCTGCACGGCGGCTCAGATGCTGTAGTCGACAGGCGGCGGAGCTGTGTCGCCGGGCGGCTTGCGGTCGATCGCCTCGAACACGACGTACATCACGAGCGCCCACGCGAGCGGCGCGACGACGCACAGCGCCGCGTACGTGACGTCACCCACCGGCGCCCGCCTTCCCGCCTGACGCCCCGCTCGCGCCCGCCGCGCCCGCGCTCGCGCCCGCAGCGCCCGCGCTCGCGCCCGCAGCGCCCGCGCTCGCGCCCGCCGCACCCGCGGCGCCAGCGCTCGCGCCCGCCGCACCCGCGGCGCCCGCGCTCGCGCCCGCCGCGCCCGCGGCGCCAGCGCTCGCGCCCGCCGCACCCGCGGCGCCACTCGCGACCGATCCTGCCACACCTGCGCTCGCGCCCGACGCGCCCGCGGGCGACCCGGCCGCGCCGATCGGGGCGCCTCCTCCGACGCCGCCGAGCACGGGGGGGATCGGCGTGTCGGGCTTCTGCTCCTCGGCGCAGGCCGCGAGCCACAGCAGCAGCAACGGGGGGAGGAGCCTGCGGAGCACGAACCGCGTTGTAGCGCGACTCGGGGGCCGTGGGGGCGGCGGCCGTCACCTCCCGGCGGCGAGGGCCTCGGCGAACGACGTGTCGTAGGCGCCGCTCGTGAACCGCGCGTCCGCCAGCACCTGCCGCAGGAACCCGACGTTGCTCGCCGCCGGGCCGCGCGCGCCCACGAGCTCGAGCTCGGTCTGCTCGAGCGCCGCGCGCAGCCTCGCGATGGCCTCCGCGCGCGTCGCCCCGTGCGCGACGACCTTCGCGATCATCGGATCGTAGTACGGCGTCACCTCGCCGCCCTCCTCGACGCCCGTCTCGATGCGCAGCGACGCCGACGGCGCGGGCCACGCGAGGCGCGCGATCTTGCCGGGCTGCGGCGCGAATTTCTTCGCGGGATCCTCGGCGTACACGCGCGCCTCGACCGCGTGCCCGCTCGGGCGCCACGCGATCCCCGCGGGGAGCGCCTCGCCGGCGGCGACGCGCAGCTGCAGCTCGACGAGATCGAGCCCGCCCACCATCTCGGTCACCGGGTGCTCGACCTGCAGCCGCGCGTTCACCTCGAGGAACCACAGCTCGCCGCTCGCGTCCGCGATGAACTCGCAGGTGCCCGCGCCGACGTAGCCGACCTGCCTCACCACGCGGAGCGCGTCCTCGTAGAGCCTGGCGCGCCGGGCCGCGCCCGCCTCCCCCTCGAAGAAGGCGGCGGGCGACGGCGACTCCTCGACGATCTTCTGGTGACGCCGCTGCACGCTGCACTCGCGCTCGCCGAACGCGACGGCGCCGCCCGCGGCGTCGCAGAACACCTGCACCTCGATGTGCCGAGGCCCGCTGACGTACCGCTCCATGTAGACGCGCTCGTCCGAGAACGCGCTCTTGCCGCGGTCGGAGCACGCGCGGACGGCGCGCGCGAGGTCGTCCGGCTTGTGGACGATCTGCATGCCGATGCCGCCGCCGCCGCCCGCTGCCTTCACGAGCAGAGGGTAGCCGATGCGCGCGGCCTCGCTCTCCACGCGCGCGGTGTCCGCCGGATCGACCGGCCCGTCGCTGCCTGGAGGAGGGGAGACGCCGGCCGCGCGCGCGACGGCGCGGGCCTTCAGCTTGTCGCCGAACGCGTCGAGCGCGGCGGGGGGCGGCCCGATGAACACGACGCCGGCCGCCGCGACGGCGTCGGCGAACGCGCGCCGCTCCGACAGGAGCCCGTACCCCGGATGGATGGCGTCCGCTCCGTGCGCGCGCGCGGCCTCGACGATCGCGTCGATCTGCAGGTAGCTGTCCTTCACCGGCGGCGGGCCGATGCGCACCGCGACGTCCGCCTGCCTCGTATGCGGCGCGCCCGCGTCCGCGTCGGAGTAGACGGCGACAGAGCGCACGCCGAGGCGCTTGCAGGTGCGGATGACGCGACAGGCGATCTCGCCGCGGTTGGCGATCAGGACGGTGCCGAACATGCGCGGCGCTATGGGAGCGGCCGCGCGCGACGTCAATTCCAGGAGCCCAGGCCGCGGGCGCACAAAACGCGAAGAGCCGGGCGGACCCGGCTCTCGGAGCGGCGGCGCGAGGCCAGCCTACTTCGCCGCGGCGACGGCCTTGTGCAGCGCCTTCGCGAGGCGCGAGGTCTTGCGCGACGCGGCCTTCTTGCTGATGGCGCCCTTCGACGCGGCGCGGGCGAGCACGCTCTCGGCGGCCGTGACGGCGGCCTTCGCGTCCGCGGGCTTCGACGCGACGAGCGTGCGCGCGCTCTTCAGCTCGGTGCGGACGGCGCTCTTCGTCGAGCGGTTGGCCAGGGTGCGCTTGACGCGCTGGCGGTTGCGTTTCTCTGCGGAGGGGTGGTTCGCCATCGGTAAGTCCTTCTTCGCGTCGGAGGCGCTCTTGTCGTAGCCCTCGGGGTGGATGGCGAAGGCGGGCGTGCCGGAGCGCCGACGGGCGCGCTTGCCCCACTTGCCGTTGGTGGTCTGCTTGCGCCGGCGAATGCGGCTCGACTGCTGGGTAGCGGAAACCATGATGATCCTCGGTCGTTCGACCGCCCGAGAGGGCGAGGGGCCGGCACCCTACTCATCCCGCGCACCCTGTCAAGCCGAAGCCTCGGCTTGCGTCGTCACGCGCGCGCGAGCATGGGCGACCGCATGAAGGCGACGGTGCTGGTGCGGCTGAAGCGCGAGGTGCTCGACCCGCAGGGCGACGCGGTGCAGCGGGCGCTCGGCTCGCTCGGGTTCGACGGCGTGCGCGAGGTGCGGATCGGCAAGCTCATCGAGATCGACCTCGGGCCGGCGGCGCGGCCGGGCCCCGAGCTCACCGCGCGCCTGGCGAAGATGTCGGACGCGCTGCTCGCGAACCCCGTGATCGAGGACTACGAGGTCTCGGTCTCCGAGTAGCGCTCACGGTGTCGCGCCGCGCTGCGTTGTCGTAGGGTGCGGCGATGACGAAGCGCTGCTACTTCTTCGGTCCCGACGGCGCGGACGGCGACGCCGCCGCGAAGCCGCTGCTCGGCGGCAAGGGCGCGAACCTCGCGGAGATGGCGAAGCTCGGCGTGCCGGTGCCGCCCGGCTTCACGCTGACGACGGGCGTGTGCCACGCGTTCGGCGCGACGGGCGCGCTCGACGCCGACACGATGGCGGAGGTCTGGGCCTCGCTCGCGCGGGTCGAGGCGCTGACCGGGCGGACGTTCGGCGACGCGTCCCGCCCGCTGCTCGTCTCGGTGCGCTCGGGCGCGCCGGCGTCGATGCCCGGCATGATGGACACGATCCTCAACCTCGGGATGAACCCCGAGATCGTCGAGGGCCTCGCGCGCGCGACGGGCAACGGGCGGTTCGCGTTCGACGCGTTCCGCAGGTTCATCGCGATGTACGGCGACGTCGTGCTCGGCGTGCCGAAGCACGGGTTCGAGGAGCTGCTCGACGGGCCGCGCCGCGAGGTCGCGCGCACGCTCGGGATGCGCGCGGACGAGATGCGCCCCGACGAGCTGCGCGTGCGCGTGCCGGATCACAGGCTCGGCGAGCAGGCCCTCCGCGACATCGCGGCGCGCTCGCTCGCGCTCGTCGAGGCGCACACGGACCGGCCGTTCCCCGCCGATCCGCGCGAGCAGCTCGCGGCGGCGATCGGCGCGGTGTTCCGCAGCTGGGACAACGACCGCGCGAAGACCTACCGCAAGATGCACGACATCCCCGAGAGCTGGGGCACCGCGTGCACGGTGCAGGCGATGGTGTTCGGCAACCTCGGCGACACCTCGGCGACGGGCGTCTGCTTCACGCGCGATCCGCGCTCGGGCGAGCGGCGGTTCTTCGGCGAGTGGCTGCCGAACGCGCAGGGCGAGGACGTCGTCGCGGGCATCCGCACGCCGTTCGGCGTCACGCGCGACCGCGCCGGCGAGGACAGCCTCGAGGCGCGCGCGCCCGAGAGCTTCGCGGAGCTCGTGCGCATCTACCAGTCGCTCGAGCGCCGCTACCGCGACATGCTCGACATCGAGTTCACCATCCAGGAGGGCACGCTGTACCTGCTGCAGTGCCGCGTCGGGGGGCGAAGCGCGCTCGCCGAGGTGCGGACCGCGGTCGAGATGGTGAAGGAGGGGCTCATCGACAAGCGCACGGCGCTCCTGCGCGTCTCGGCGAGCAAGCTCGGCGAGCTCCTGCACCCGACGATCGATCTCGACGCCCAGAAGACCCTGCTCGCGAAGGGGCTGCCCGCCGGGCCGGGCGCGGCGACGGGGCAGATCGTGTTCTCGGCCGATCTCGCCGAGCGCTGGGCCGCCGCGGGCAGGGAGGTCATCCTCGTCCGGCGCGAGACCTCGCCCGAGGACATCCACGGCATGAAGGCGGCGAACGGCATCCTCACGTCGCGCGGCGGGATGACCAGCCACGCGGCCGTCGTCGCGCGCGTCATCGGGAAGTGCTGCGTCGCGGGCTGCTCGTCCGTCCACGTCGACTACGCGAGCAAGACGCTCACCGTCACGCCGCCCGGCGAGGACGGCGCGCCGCGGGAGGCCGTCGTGCTGCGCGAGGGCGACGTCGTCACGCTCTCGGTCGACGACCGCGCGGGCTGCATGTGGAAGGGCGAGGTGCCGATGGTGCCCGCGCGGCTGACGGCCGAGTACCACGAGCTGATGTCGTGGGCCGACGAGGCGCGCACGATGAAGGTCCGCGCGAACGCCGACAAGGACAGCGACGCGCGCACCGCCCGCAACTACGGCGCCGAGGGCGTCGGCCTGTGCCGCACCGAGCACATGTTCTTCGACCCCGACCGCATCGGGGCCATGCGCGCGATGATCGTCGCCGACACGAAGGAGGCCCGCACGGCCGCGCTCGCCCAGCTGCTGCCGATGCAGCGCGCGGACTTCGTCAAGATCTTCGCGGAGATGCGCGGCCTGCCGGTGACGATCCGCCTGCTCGATCCGCCGCTGCACGAGTTCCTGCCCACGTCCCCCGAGCAGATGAAGGACGTCGCCGCGCTCACCGGCGCGACCCCCGAGCACATCGCCGCGCGCACGGCGGCGCTGCACGAGGCGAACCCGATGCTCGGCCACCGCGGCGTGCGCCTCGCCGTCACGTACCCCGAGATCTACGCGATGCAGATCGAGGCCATCCTCGAGGCGGCGTGCGACGCGCGCGACGCGGGAGGCGAGGTCGAGCCGGAGATCATGATCCCGCTCGCCGTCACGCGGGCCGAGCTCGTCTACGTGAAGAAGCTCGTCGACGAGGTGAGCGCGCGCGTGTTCGCGCGGCGGGGCGCGCTCCCGTTCGCGTACGGCACGATGATCGAGCTGCCGCGCGCGGCGCTCCTCGCGGGCGAGCTCGCCGAGGTCGCGGAGTTCTTCAGCTTCGGCACGAACGATCTCACGCAGACGACGCTCGGCCTCTCGCGCGACGACTCCGATCGCTTCCTCGGCGCGTACCAGGAGCTCGGCATCCTCGCGAAGGATCCGTTCCAGACGATCGATCCGCTCGGCGTCGGCGCCCTCGTGGAGCTGGCCTGCGTGAACGGCAAGGCGAAGCGCCCCGACCTGAAGCTCGGCGTCTGCGGCGAGCACGGCGGCGATCCCGCGAGCATCGAGTTCTTCCAGCGCGCCGGCCTCGCGTACGTCTCGTGCTCGCCGATGCGCGTCCCGATCGCGAGGCTCGCGGCGGCGCAGTCGGCGCTCCGCGCGTCGGGCTGACGGGCGCGTGGCGCAGGTGGCACACGATCGTGCCCCCACGTCACGCCGCTGCCGACAGGCGCCTGACGGAGCCCGGCGCTCGGGGGCTCGATTTCGCTTGATTTCAGCGGATCTCGTGCTGGGCACACGACTTGCTGACCGAGGCGCTCATGGCGAAGAAGCGCGCGAAGAAGAGGGTCTCGATGCGGCCGGCTGCCCCGGAGCTCCTGATCCGACCGCCCGCCGACGCGGTCGAGGTGGTGGAGGCGAGCGTCGCGCGCCCGCTCGATCTCGCCGACACCCTCGCCCTCCCGCGCCCGGCCGCGCTCGACGCGCTGGAGGCGAGGCCCGCCGCGCCGCGCGCCCCCGACACGCTCGCGCCCGTCGCGGCCGACGCCGCGCCGGCCGATCCTCCGAGCGAGCCCGCGCTGCACGAGGACGTGATGGACATCGCGTTCTTCGCGAGCGGCGGCGCGGTGGAGGCGAACCTCCGCGAGGAGGCGCGGCGCCTCGCCGAGCTCGAGCGAGACGATCGCCCGCCGCCGCCGAGCCCCCGCCAGATCGCGCGGCGCCGCAGCCTGCAGCGCGGTGTGGGCGCCGTTGTCGCGGCGGTGGCGCTGATGTTCACGGCGGCCGTCGGGCTGAGCGCGGCGCGCGGGCGGGGCGAGCTCGCGGCCGCTCCCGCCGCGCTCCCGGCCGCGGTCGAGCCCGTCGCGCTCCCCGAGCCGGCGCGCGTCCCCGTGCCCGCGGAGCCCGCGCCCCCGGCGAGCGTGGCGCCCGCGGCGGCGGCCCAGCCAGCGGCGCCGGTGGCAGCGCCCGATCCAGCCGCGGCGAAGGCGCTGACGAGGCAGGCGCTCTCCGCGCTCGAGCGCGGCAAGTACGCCGACGCGGTCGCCCACGCGAAGGCGTCCGTCGAGGCCGATCCCTCCGACGCGAACGCCTACCTCTACTGGGGCACGGCGCTGCTCGAGACGGGCAAGCGCGCGGAGGCGAAGGCCGTGTTCTCGGCGTGCGTGGAGGCGGCGACGCGCGGGCCGAAGCACGAGTGTCGCGCGTTCCGATGACGCCTCGTGGTCACTCGCCCCACAGGATGCGCCGCGCCTCGTCGGTGTAGTCGGCGCAGCGTCGCACCGCGAGCGGCGGCTCGACGATCAGCCCGCCCGTGCGCCCTGCGCGAGCGTCGACCAGCGCGACGTTCGCCGGCTCCTCGACGCGCGGGTGGATGAGCCGCAGGCGCTTCGCGACGAGCCCGGCGCGGGACAGCTCGTCGAGCCAGGTCGTCAGTGACTGGGACGGCACCGCGAGGCACACGCGGCCCCCCCGGCCGAGCGCGTGGCGCGCCGCGAGCACGAAGGCGCGCGCGACGCCGGGCCCGATCATGCGCGCGGCGCGGCGGCGGGGCTCGTCGGGCGCCGTGCCGCGGGACAGCTCGAACCACGGCGGGTTCGAGACGACCAGATCGAACCCGCCGCGCGGCAGCGCCTCCGCGGCGTGGGCGACGTCGACCGTGAGCGCCTCGACGCGATCGGCCCAGCCGTTGTCGCGCGCGTTCTCGGCGGCGAGGCGCGCCGCGAGCGGCTCTCGCTCGACCAGCGTCACCCTCGCGGCGACGAGCGCGCGCGCGAGGCACAGGCCCACGGCGCCCGCGCCCGCCCCGAGGTCGAGCACGCGCCTCGGCGGCCGCGTGTCGGGCAGGAGCGCGAAGCTCGCGAGCATCGGCGCCTCGTGCCCGACCCGGTACCCGCGCCGCGGCTGCGCGTAGGTGATGCGCCCGCCGAGCAGCGCGTCGCGCGTGAGATCGTCGGTCACGCGCGCGCGGAGCGGAACAGCATGAGGTAGTTGAACCCCCGCAGGAAGAACCCCTGCTCGTCGGCCGCCTTGCGGTAGTTGCCCTGCTCGAGCGTGCGGTTGTGGCGCACGACGGCGACGACGTCCACGGGCGTGAGCTTGCACTCCTGCGCGATACTGAACAATTCGAACCCGAGCGGGTGGAACGTGCGCGCCTTGTGCAGCACGTCGCACACGTAGATCGCGAGCACCCGCTCCGGTCGCAGCACGCGCGCGCTCTCCGCGATGGCGAGCCTCATCGCGCGCTGGTACTGGCCGTTCGGCTTCAGCTTGCCGATGCACCGCGGATCGTCGGAGTACTCGAGGTTGTCCGCGTACGGCGGGTCCATGAACACGAGGTCGACCTTGTGCTGCTTCAGCGGCAGGCTGCGCGCGTCGGCCTGCGCGACGTCGGCGCGGCTCGGCGCGACGTCGAACCCGAGCCCCACGCGCCCGGTGTCGCGGCAGACGTCGAGCGTCGTGCCGCTGCCGCAGAACGGATCGAGCACCGTCTCGCCGGGGGCAGAGTAGCGCTCGATGACGTTCCAGATCACGTACGACGGCGTCGCGCCCCGGTAGTGCTTCGAGCCCTGCTGCTGGTCGTCGTCGCCGTAGTGCTGCGACGGGTAGTCCCACAGCGTCGTCACCTGCCGCACGAGCGGCGGCTTCTTCAGGCGCGGCGCGGGGCCGCCTCTCGGTCGCATCGGGCCGAGGAGCATCGCCGCCCGCCCGCGCGATGTCGAGCGCGGGCGCATCGCGCGCTTGCCTCAGCCGGTCGGGCGAGGCAGAAGCTCGCCGCCATGGCCAAGTCGAAAGTCGCCGTCCTCAAGGTGAAGCCCGAGACCATCCTCTCCGACGTCGAGCGCCTCTGCGAGCTCGCGGGGATGAAGACGGCGCTCGATCCTTCGGCGACCACCTTCCTGAAGGACAACATCAGCTGGCACTACCCGTTCCCCGGCGCCAACACGACGCCGTGGCAGCTCGAGGGCACCATCCTCGCGCTGAAGAAGGCCGGCTACGGCGACCTCACCTGCGTGCAGAACAAGACGGTCGTCACCAACGCCTTCAAGGGCGAGGACCTCAACCACTACGTGCCCCTGTTCAAGAAGTACGACATCCCCGTCTTCTACAACTTCAAGGACAGCGACATGAAGTGGGTCGAGTACCGGCCGAAGGCGCGCATGCACGTGCTGTCGAAGATCTTCCCGGACGGCATCATGGTGCCCGACTACTTCTTCGGGAAGAACGTCGTGCACCTGCCGACGGTCAAGTGCCACATCTACACGACGACCACGGGCGCGATGAAGAACGCCTTCGGCGGGCTGCTCAACACGCACCGCCACTACACGCACACGTGGATTCACAAGACGCTCGTCGACCTGCTCGCCATCCAGAAGGAGATCCACAGCGGCCTGTTCGCCATCATGGACGGGACGACGGCGGGCAACGGCCCCGGGCCGCGCACGATGTTCCCCGTCATCAAGGACTACATGCTCGCGTCGGCCGACCAGACGGCGATCGACGCGGTCGCGGCGAAGATGATGGGCTTCGATCCGATGAGCCTCGAGTTCATCAAGGTCGCCCACGACGACGGCCTCGGCGTCGGCGATCCGCGCGACATCGAGGTGGTCGGCGACGACATCTCCGGCGAGAGCTGGGGGTTCAAGGTCGGCGACAACGGCGCGTCGCACGTCGGCGATCTGCTGTGGTTCGGGCCGATGAAGCGCTTCCAGAAGCTCTTCTTCCACACGCCGCTCGTGAACGTCTTCGTGCAGGGCAGCGAGGCGTACCACGACTATTACCGCTGGCCGCTGAAGGACAAGCACACGTTCGAGCACTGGCAGGCGACGACGTCGTGGGGCCGCTTGTTCGACGCCTACGCGCGCGGCGAGGCGGATCGCACGACGGGCGGCGCATCGGCGGTGCTCGGCGCCGGCGCTTGAGCGGCGAGGCGGGCTCGCTCCGGCGCGAGCTCGTCGACACGGCGAGGCTCGCGCTGCCGATCGGCGCGTCGCAGGTCGGCCTGATGACGATGGCCCTCGTCGACGCGGCGATCGTCGGTCGCCAGTCGTCGACGGGGCTCGCGGCCGTGTCGCTCGGGGGCTCGCTCGTGTTCGCGGCGGTGTGCCCCGCGATGGGGATCAGCATGGCGGTCGAGCCGATCGCGTCGCAGGCGCGCGGCGCCGGGGAGCCCGAGCGGGCGGACGACGCGCTCCGCGCGGGCGTGCTCGCGAGCCTGCTCCTGTCGGCGCCGACGATGCTGCTCGCGCTGCTCTCCACGCTGCTGCTCGAGCTGGTCGGCGTGCCGGACGAGGTCGCGCGGGAGACGCGCTGGTTCGTCGTCTGGCGGCTGCCGGGCGTCGTGGGCTGGCTGCTGTTCATGGTCGCGAAGGCGGCGCTCGAGGCCGAGGGGCGCGTCGGCCCGCTGCTCGTCTCGTCGTGGGCGACGAACGTCGTCAACCTGCTCGTGTGCGCGCTGCTCGTGCTCGGCGACGGCGCGCTCGCGTGGATCGGGCTGCCGCCGGCGGGGCTCCCGGCGCTCGGGGTCGCGGGCGCGGGCCTCGCGACGACGCTGTCGAGCGGGCTGCTCGCGTGGCTGGCGCTCCGCGCGGCGCTCCGGGGCGGCGCGTGGGGCGGGCGGACTCGGCTCCGCGAGCTGTGGCCAGAGGTCTCGACGCAGCTGCGGGTCGGGCTCCCGATCGGGCTGCAGCTGCTGACCGAGGTCGGCGCGTTCAGCGTCGCCGGGCTGCTCGCGGGGCGCCTCGGGCCCACGGTGACGGCGGCGCATCAGGTGGCGATGGGCATCGCGTCGTTCACCTTCATGGGCGTGCTCGGGATAGGCGGCGCGACCGCGGTGCGGGTCGGCCGTCGCGTCGGCGAGGGCACGCACGCGGGCGCGCGTCGCGCGGGGCTCGCCGGGATCGCGCTCGGCGCGGCGTACATGGCCACGTGCGCCGGCCTCGTCGTCGTGTTCGCGCCGCGCGTCGCCGGCCTCTTCAGCGTCGATCCGGAGGTCATCTCCACCGCGGCGCCGCTCCTGACGGTCGCCGCCGCCTTCCAGGTGTTCGACGGCGTGCAGGGCGTCGCGGGCGGCGCGCTCCGCGGCGCGGGCGACACCCGCTTCGCGTCGTGGGCGAACGCGGCCAGCCACTGGAGCGTCGGGCTGCCGCTCGCGCTCGTGCTCGCGTTCGGCCTCGGCCACGGCGTGCTCGGCCTGTGGTGGGGGCTCGGCGTCGGCCTCGTGATCGTCGCGGGGACGCTGCTCGCGAGGTTCCTCTGGCTGACGGCGCGCCCGATCGCGCGCCTCCAGCCAGATGTCACAAATATAACAGCCCCCGAGACGCCCTGAGGACGGCGGCCTCGGCGGCGAGGCGCGCGCAGAGGTACTTGTACACGGGCAAGGCGTCGGCGCCGGTCGCGACGACGCCCGCGACGGTGTCGACGCCGACGGCGACGGAGGGCAGGTACTGCTTCGCGGACGCGGCGATCGAGC
This sequence comes from Polyangiaceae bacterium, assembly GCA_020849655.1. GTDB lineage: Bacteria > Myxococcota_A > Polyangia > Polyangiales > Polyangiaceae > JADLFU01. The sequence continues at coordinate 21,440 of JADLFU010000258.1, forward strand.
TGGCGAACGGCATCACCTTGCCGATCACGCCGTCGGCGGGCGCCGTCAGCGTGGTCGCCATCGTCTGCGCCTCGGTCACCATCCCCGCGCCGCCGAGCGCCGAGAGCTTGCCGGCCGCCTCGCCGCCCCAGCGCGCGATGATCCCGGAGAGCCCGCCGACCTTGCCGAGGGCGTTGTCGGTGAACGGGAGCGCGACCTCGACGGCGGCGAAGTACAGCAGCATCGCCTGGCCGGCGGGCGCGGTGTGGAACAGCTGCGCGCGCTCGGCGATCGAGCCCGGGAACAGCTTGTACGCGAGGTACGAGACGCCGAGGAGCTTCAGCACGGCGTCGACCCCCTGCGCGGAGTCGGTGTCGAGCGCGTCGGACTTCTTGTCGCCGAAGAACAGCCCGAGCGCGCTCTTGATGCCGGAGAACACCGCGATGCCGGTGTCGCCGGTGTCGATCGCGGAGGCGACCCACAGCGCGGACTTGGTCTCCTCGCTGTCGCCGAGCTGCGCCACGCGCGCGCGCATCTCGGGGGTCGCCTGCGGGTAGAGCGCGTCGATGGCCTCGCTGGTCGAGCGATACGGCTGCATCGCGGGCGCGAACGGCACCACCTTGAAGATCGCGTGGGTGAGGCGGGTCGTGTAGTCGTCGGCGGAGAACTCGGCGAGCGCGAGGTCGGTTGCGGTCATCCCACGAAGGTACCGGCTCGGGCGCGCTGGTAAAGAGAAGATCATCCGTGCCACACTGGGCGCGTGGATCTGTCCGCCATCGGCACCTGCTTCGAGGTCACCGAAGACGTCATCGAGGAGGCGCTGCGACCGGCGGCCGACCTGCTGGAGGAGAGCCCGAGGGAGCGGGTGTTCGCGCTCCTCGTGCACATGGCGGCGATCGCGCGGCCCCGCCAGGGCAGCGTGAAGATCCTCGACGTGCTCGCCGGCGTGTCGCGCTGCGACTGGCTCGAGGGCTCGCTCGAGGTGCGGATGGCGGGCGACGCCGAGCGCACGACCGTGGAGCTCCTCGTCGACGACGGCCTCTGCACCGTGAAGCTCCGCGACACGCTGCGACTCGAGGTGCCGATCGCGGAGTTCAAGAAGGTGCTCGCCGCGCGGCCCGGCGGTTGGTCGCCGCTCGCGCTCGATGAGGCGGTGGGCGACGAGGTGCGCCTGCGGGCCGGCAGCGGCGGCGACGAAGACCCGCGGTCCGCGGTCGCCCCCGACCTGTTCGAGAACCAGACCACCCGCGCGGTGACGCCGACGCCTCCGCCTCCGCCGATCGCCCCGCCCGACGCGCGCAAGAGCGTTCCGGACGGCGCCGCGCTCGGCAAGGTCGTGCTCGAGAAGCGCCTCGTCCCCTCGACGACCGTGCGCGGCGCGGCGCCTCGTCCCAAGTCCGAGTGACGAGCAGCGCCCTCGCGCAGGCGCGAGACGCCGGCTCACGAAGTTGATTTATTTGTTAGTCAGCGGTTGTGCGGTGTCCCCCGCTCGGTTATCGAAGCACTTCGTGACGCATCCGGCCTCGCGCGACGTGCTCTCCCCTGTGCTCGAGAGGCTGCCGGGCGCGGCGCGGCGGGCGCTCGCGCGGTCACCCTGGGCGACCGGCGCGCTGCGAGACGTGGCCGCGATGGTGCGCTCGTGGACGACGCCGCGCCCGCCCTTTCAGCTCATCGGTCGCGATGGCGCGGCGCTGCCGGGCGAGCGGCGCCTGAAGGTGCTCGAGGTGCGGCGGGAGACGCCCGACGCGGTGAGCCTGTTCGTGGAGCGCCCGGCGGGCGTGCGCGAGCTCGCGGGGCAGTTCCTCACCTTCACGCTCTCGATCGACGGCGCCGAGGTGCGCCGCTCGTACTCGCTCTCGTCGGCGCCGGACGAGCCCTGCTGGCGGGTGACGGTCAAGCGCGTCGCGGGCGGGAGCGGCTCGACGCACCTCACCGAGCGCGTGCGCGCGGGCGACACGCTGCGCACGCGCGGGCCGTCGGGCGACTTCACGCTCGATCCTGACGCGCTCCCGGGGCACCTCCTGCTCATCGGGGGAGGCAGCGGCGTCACGCCGCTGTTCGCGCTCGCGAAGGCGGCGCTCACCGCGGACGCGGGCGCGCGGGTGACGATGCTGATCGGCGACCGGCGCGGGGTCGACTGCCTCTTCGCAGAGGAGATCGACGAGCTCGCGCGCGCCCACGACGGCCTCCGCGTGGTGCGCGTGCTCGAGTCGTCGGGCTCCGTCGAGTCCCCTCGCCGCATCGACGAGGCCGATCTCGACGACGCGCTCGCGCGGGGCACGCTCCACGAGGCGCGCGTGTACGTGTGCGGCCCGGAGCCGCTGATGGACCTCGTGGTCCACGCGCTCGGGCGCCGCGGCGTCGGCGGCGCGCAGGTGAAGACGGAGCGCTTCGTGACGGTGCGCGCGCCCGCAGCCGACCGCCTGCCGTCGACCCCCGTGACGCTGCGGGTGGGCGGGCGCGAGGCGCCGGTCGCGCCCGGACAGACGCTGCTCGAGGCCGCGACCGCCGCGGAGATCCCGCTCGAGTTCTCGTGCACGATGGGCGGGTGCGGCGCGTGCGTGATGCGCCTCGTCGACGGCGACGTCGCGATGGCCGAGCCCAACTGCCTCGATGACGACGAGCGCCGCCGCCGCCTCGTGCTCACCTGCGTCTCTCGCCCCCTCACCGACGTCACCCTCGAGCCCGACGACTGATCCAAGGAGACCCCATGGCCCAGCCCACCGCGACCGACCGCCTGCTCGCCCTGCTCCCTCCCACCGCGCAGAACCGCGCCGCGTCGTTCGTCGAGGCGGGCGCGCTGGTGACGGAGGTGGAGAGCCCGCGCGTGATGTTGGGGTTGTTGCCCTCCGCGGCGCGGGGGTTCCTGTTGCAGCGGGGCAAGCAGGGGGTGCCGACGCTGATGCCCGCGCGCCACCTGGCGCACTTCGACTGGAGCTACACCGGCGCGCAGGCCGAGATGCGCGATCTCTACCGCCGCGCGAAGCAGCAACAGTGGGACGCCGAAGTCGCGCTCGACTGGAGCGTGGACGTCGACCCGCTGAACCCGGAGCGGCCCATCCTGCCGTACGAGTTCTTCGCGTTCGAGCGCTTCCGGGCCTACGGGACGCCGCTCCCGCGCGGATCGAAGGAGGAGCTGCGCCTGCGGGCCGATCTCGCGACGTGGATGCTGTCGCAGTTCCTCCACGGGGAGCAGGGCGCGCTGCTCGCGTCGGCGCAGGTGACGGAGTGTGTCCAGTGGCTGGACGGCAAGTTCTACGGCGCGACGCAGGTGATGGACGAGGCGCGCCACGTCGAGGTGTTTCACCGCTACCTCACGACCAAGCTCTGCAAGCTCTACGACGTCAACGACAACCTGTTCGTCATCATCGACGCGCTGATGGTCGACGGCCGCTGGGACATGAAGTTCCTCGGCATGCAGATCATGATCGAGGGGCTCGCGCTCGGCGCCTTCGGCCTGTTGTATCGGCTGACGGAGGAGCCGCTGCTGCGAGACCTGTTGCGCTACGTCATCCAGGACGAGGCGCGGCACGTGCACTACGGCGTCATCGCGCTCCGCGAGCACTACCGGACGGCGCTGTCGCCCGAGGAGCTCCGCGAGCGCCAGGACTGGGCCTTCGAGGTCGCGCTGTTGATGCGCAACCGCTTCATGGCGCACGAGATCTACGAGGAGCACTACGCGCACCTGATGTCGCGCAAGGAGTGGAACAAGAACGTCGCCGAGAGCCCCGGGATGAGCGAGTTTCGGCACACGATGTTCGAGCGGCTCATCCCCAACCTGCGGGCCATCGGGCTGCTCGATGAGCGGATGCGGCGACACTACGAGGACGCGGGGCTGTTGCGCTACGCGGGCGGGAGGGACGCCTCCCAGCTGAGCGGCGAGGCCATGCTCGCCGAGCTCGACGCGCGCGGGCACGGCGACCTCGCGTCTGCGGCGTCGTGATCGGCGGCGCCGATGTGATCCTTGCGAGGTGACGACTCGACGCCCGGGTGGTCGACCCAAGCAACAATCAGGCGTCGCCGACCTTTCGCAGCCGCTGCAACAGAAAATCGAACCGACGCGTCATCAACCACGCCGACGTGCCGTCGTCAGGCGGATCGAGCGCCAGCCTGGCGAGCGGTCCCCGGCGGGGAAACCGAGGGTTGCGCAGCTCATCCTCCACCCTCTCCGCCAGCTGAGACGCCGTCTTCGCGCCCGCGGCGGCCTTGAACGTGACGACGTACGGCGGCGGCCCGGCGGCGAGATCCTCGAGGAGCGCTTCGAGCCACCCGCGCGCGTCGTCACGCGTCGGCGTCGCGACGGCCAGCTCGAGCGACTCCGCGGCGCCGAACACGCGCACGAGGTGCGGGTCCGGGAGCGCCTCGCCGAGCGCGGCGAGCACGGTGAGCGCGAGCAGGGATGGCAGCGCGTGGCGCTCCGTCGGCGCCTTGGAGGGTGCGAAGGCGATCGACGCGCCGAGGTCGTGGGTCATCGGCGGCGTCACGCCGCGCAGCTCCCAGCGGCCCAGCTGCGCGGTCGCGCGACGGTCGACGCGGGAGCCGAGCGCGCGACCGGGGCCGAGCGCGATCTCGTGGTAGCCGGAGAGATCGCCGGCCGCGGCCCACGCCTCGAGCAGCGCGTCCTGTGCGGCGCGCTCTCGGGCGCCGAAGAAGCCGGCGGGGGCGCGCGCGGCGAGCTCTCGTCGCAGGTACAGGCCGTCGCGCAGCTCGCGCGCGCGGGCGAGGTCGCCGTCGGCGCCGACGATGGCCGGGCGGAGCACGATCGCCCGCAGCAGCGAGTCTCCCTCGAGCGGCTCGGTGTCCTCTTCGTCGTCGTCACCGAGCCCCGTGATCCAGTCCGCGGCCGACAGCGGGTCTTCGACGAACCGTCGGAGCTGGCCGAGCGACGCACGGCGCGACGCGCTCGACTCGGCCGGCGGGGGGGACAGCGACAGCAGCGACGCGAGCTTCTCCTGCTCCCTGGGCGCGAGGCGCGCGAGCAGCTCGGGCAGATCGCGGGCGGGCGGGCCTTCGTGTCTCCACGCCGCGGCGAGCCGCTGCATCTGGGCCTCGAGCGCGAGGGCGCGCGGGCGCAGCGCGCCGTCGTGGCCCTCTGCGCGGTTCGTCGGGTGCACGCGCGTGAGCGCCTCGACGAGCTCCGGGCCGCCGAGCTCGGTCACGGCGGCGCGCACGTCGCCCACGATCGGGGACGGCGGGCACACGTCGCCCGCGCCGTCGCGCCCCACCCAGGTGATCGCGAGGCGCTCGGTGTCGGCGAGCCGGGTGAGCACGTGGTACCGGTCGCGATCGGCCTGCGAGGGAGAGCGCGCGCGGGGCGTGGCGCCGACGTCGAGCGGGTGCCTCGTGTCGGGCTGCGGCAGCGCCGACTCGCCCGCGCCGACGAGCACGCACAGCCGCGCCGGAGACGCGGCGATCGCGGAGAGCGCGCCCATCGTGACGCCTTCGAACAGCGGCTCGCCGCCGGGATCCTCCACCTCGTCGAGCGCGGCCTCGAGCCACCGCGCCGCGACCGCGTAGTCGACGAGGCGCGCGTCGACGTCCAGCGCGGCGAGGTCCGTGCACGCGTCGAGCGCGGCCTGTCGGCCCGCGTCGCGATCGTCGTCGACGAGGTACGTGTCGAGGTAGGCGCCGAGCGCCGCGGCCCAGTCGGTGAGCGAGAGGGAGGCGGCCGCGAGGCTCGCCGTGTCCGAGAGCAGGCGCCGACCCCCGTCGACGAGCGCCGCCGCGTCGACCGCGTCCTCCTCCGCGACCGGGAAGGCGAGCCACGCGCCACGTCCATGATCGACGACCTCCGGCGACGCGTCGGCGAAGAACCCGAGCGACAGGCGGCTGAGCGCCTGGTCCCAGTGATAGAGGTCGCGGTCGACGTGCGTGCCGACGAGCGCGCGCGCGTCGGCGCCCCACCGCACGCCGAGGCGCCTCGCGAGCGAGCGAAGCCCCGCCGCGGTCGAGCCCGGCGCGCGCGCGCTCACGCCCTCGTGACAGAGCGCGCGGAGGAGTGATGATTGTGTGATCTCGCCCGCCGGCAACGCGAGCAACGTCCGGGCGGCGGCGGCGGCGGCGCTCGTCTCGGCGAGGCGCCTGCCGACGATGGCGACCGGCACGGAGGGCGGCGCCGCGAGCGCGCGGGCGAGCCTCGGAAAGTACTCCTCGTCGACCCGCTCCGGCACAACGATCGCGATCTGGTCGGGGCGCAGCGGCGGCGTCATCTGCGAGGCGCCCGCGAGCGCGTCGAGGACGATCCCCTTGACGATCTCGGCCTCACGCGCGGTGCTCGGGCAGTCGTGCAGCGTGAGCGACGCGTCGGGCGCCGGCGGCGCGGCGTCCATGCGCGCGCGCTCGAGCACCTCCGCCTGCAGCCGGCCGAGCACCGTCCCCGACGCGCGGTCGACGTGCAGATCGTCGGTCGTGTGGTCGGCGAGGTGGTTCCACGCGCGGACGCCGTGCCTGCCGGCGCGCCCGAGCGCCGCGAGCAGCCGTGGATCGTCGGGCGAGTAATCCTCCCAGAACCCACGACACGGTGAGGTGACATAGGCCGTGACCTGGGCGCCGCGCATGAGCCCCGCGAGGTTGTCGAGCTCCCCGGCGGCGGGCGGCGCCGGGCAGAACAGGTGCACGCGCGCCGGCACCGATCCGCCCCGGGCGAGCGACGCGGCGACCGCGCGCGAGGGCAGCACCGACGAGCCCGCCCGCGAGACGCCGTCCGGCGCGAACAGCTCGGCCAGCAGCGCGCCCTGCCACGCGGGCGCGTCCTCGACGCGGTGGCCGCGCAGCCACGCGTCGATGTGCGCGGGGCGCTCTCGATCGTCCTGCAACAAGAGGCCCGCGAGCGAGACAGCGAGCTCGACGCCGCGCTCGCCGCGCGCCTCCGCGGGCGCGGCGTCGAGGTAGGCGCGGACCTCGCCGAGCGCCGGGCTCGTCTGCGCCCTCGACAGCAGCTCGGCCGCCAGCCCGCGAGGCTCGACGACCGAGAGGCCCGCGGTCTCCGCGACGCGGGACCAGAGGCCGCGCGCGCCTATGCGGCGCAGGCTCATCGCGACGCCGAGCCGCTCGGCCACCCGCCGCTCGACGACGGCCGAGAGCGCGCGCCCCGGCACCACGACCATCGGTGACGCGAGCGGATCGTCAGCCACCTGCTCGCGCAGGTGGTCGGCGAGCTCGCGCGCCAGTGAGTCGACGGAGTTCGCGTACAGCACCTCGAGCGCCACCGCGGGGTTCTCGCACGTCCGCCGCGAGGTGGGGAGCGACAGCGCCAGGTCGATGCAGGCGCGCGCGCGACAGCGGCGGTGCTACCGTGCCGGGATGTCGCAGCGGCACCCGACGTGGACGCTGGATCCCGCCGATCCGCGGGCGCCGCCGCGCGTGGTGTGGGACGCGATGAGCCGCGCGGAGCAGGACCGGGTGGTGGCGGCGCTGCCGAGCGAGCCGGCGGCGCGCGAGGCCGCGCCGCC
>JADLFU010000259.1 GCA_020849655.1 Polyangiaceae bacterium
CTGCTTCTCGACCGCCCCCGCGAGTTCGTGGAGCGACGCGCCGTACCTCGCCTGAGCATGCCCCGGAGTCCGCGCCCTGAGTGCCAGACACTCTCTCAGCACCCTCTCTGCTTGTTCGTAGTGCCCCTGTCGACTCAGTACCGCCCCGAGTTCGTGCAACGCCGCCCCATACTCCACATGCGCTCGACCCGTCGTTTGCTCCAGGAGGGTCAGACTCTCACGCAACATCCGCTCCGCCGCGCCAAAGCGACCCGCCGCAAGGCTGAGCCGGGCGGCGATCGTGAGCGTCCGGGCGCGCACGAGGTCGTCGTACGTCGGTGGTTGGCGCGAGAGCCAGTCTTGCGCGACGTCCGAAAGCCCGAGCGTCTGTGCGCTGACCACCGCCGATAGCTCGGGCACCGGCCCGGACGCCATCGCAACCGCCACCTGTCGCGCCAGGGTCTCGATCGATCCTGCGTAGGTGCCCCGCGCTGGCCGCGCTACGACCCGTCGCGGCGGCGGCTTCAGCGTCGTCTGTGGCCGGCGGGCACGCGCGAGCGCAGACAGACGCTCCAGGCCCCACGGCCCGGCGTCCCCGGCCAAAGTGACGAGACGCGGATCACATTCCAGAAGCGCGGCGAGGAGCGCCGGGGCATCACACTGTCCGCCTGCTTCCAGTTGGTGCGCCGCCTCGGCGAGCGCGAGCGTCTCATCGCCGAAGTCTTCCACGCCCGGCCAGACCACCTCGGAGCGAACCAGGACACACATGCCTGTCCGACGGGTCTCCGCGAGCGCGAGACGCAGGCGCGCGGCGTCGTGCGTCGTCGAGACGCCCTCGACCACGCACAGTCGCGGGTCGGCAGCCGCCGCGCGGAGTTCACCGTACCCGGACCGAGACGACACGGTCGCAAACGCCCCCGGCCCGAGCCCGGCATCGAGCACCGGACCGATGGGACCGGGCCCCGTCCAGCGCAGCACGCGGCGCGGAGCCACCCGCCGAAGACAACGGAGGCACTCTCGGGTCACGGCCTCCACCCCGCGGACGACGCCTCCGAGACCGTCGAAGAAGTCGGGGGCCTCCCGGCGAAGGCGCTCGTCCAGTGTGTCGGGCGCCCAGACGACGAACGGCGACGCGCGCTCGCGGATCAGGCCCCGATTCAGATTGAGCGCCGCCGCGTGCTCGGGCGCAAACGCGAGCACGCTCACACCTGCGCCTCGGCGCGACAGCAACGACTCGACGGTCAGACAGATGCTCGGCGCATGCCCGGTGAACCGCCAGAGCAGCCGCACGAGGTCACCGAGCCTCGCCGGGTGACCTCCCGCGACCAACGCACGCAGCGTGGGTCCCGAAAGTCCGAAGACGAGCTTCAGCTCGTCGCGCCAGGCGGGAGCTGTTTGCGCGTCAGCAGCGGGTGTGGATACCACCAGAGGGACTCGTTCGGGTAGGGAAGCAGCCATTGGTTGCGGATGAGTTCCTCCGTGCACTCCGCGGCCGGCAGCTGCATCGGATTCGCCATGACCTCTCTCAGCACGGCGAGATGACCCGCGTCGAGCCCGAGTTCGAGGTCGCGACGACGCTCGTCGATCGCGGTTGCGACCATCGTATCCGACACCGCCCGGGTCTTGGCGCGACCGCCGGCGCGGGCCAGGTTCTGCATGAGGTGCATGAAGTCGCGAACGCGTCCACCGGACGCGACGGCGAACGCGTCCAACTGGCCGTCGGACAGCAGCGCTTCGACGGCACACACCCCCTGAAGGCGCCGTGTCAGGAGTTCTCGAAAAAACGTTCGGCCCGCCTCCGTGGCCATCAGCACGGCAGACCCCGAAGGGCGCTCGAAGACCGGAACGTTCGCAAGCACCTTGGGCTTGAACCCGCGCACGCTTGCGGCCATGCCTTCGTGGTGCACCGCGAGGGGCGCCGTGACGAGCGTTACACAGGCCAGCTCGCCGAGGAGCCGCGAGTCCAGGAACATTCGTCGAGTCGCGTCGACCGAGGACATGCGGTCGAGGCCGTCTACGACGAGCGTGATGTGCAGGTGCTCGTGCTGAATCCGACCGATCAGCAAATTGACGGCCGACAGCAGCGAACGCACCCGACCGTCCTGATCGTCGAGGCTTCGCTCCGCTCGGCGCCCGATCCGCAGCTTCCACGGCGCGTCTTCCGTCGCACCGCCGAGCGCTTCGAGCACCTGACCGGCGACGCTCAGGCCCGGCAACCCGACGAGCGTCGTCACCCCCTGAGCCAGCTTCATCAGGTCGAGGCGCGTGGTCGACGCGTCCTCACCCGGCGCCAGCGCGCGAATGGCCCCTTCGAGCGCGCTCGTCTCGGCATCTCGCCACTTGAGGCCGAGCTTCTCCGCGGCGGCCCGGTAGATCGCGAGCCCGATGAGCTGAACGATCTCCCACGGAGCGATGTGCTCCATGGCGGGCGCGTCGCGCAGGCGCTCCTCCATGAACCGGTAGATGTCCAGAACGAGCGTGAAGTCCTCGGCGGCCCGCTTCGCGGCGAGCCGGCGCAGCTCCGTCGACTTGCCGGTGCCAATCGTCCCGAAGACCATGAACTTCTGCTCACCGAAGCGAAGCCCGATGTCGTCGGCGATGTCGTCTACCGGACTGTAGGCGCGCGGCGCGATCCAACCGTCCTGGGGC
>JADLFU010000260.1 GCA_020849655.1 Polyangiaceae bacterium
CGATCTCGGCAGCGGCAACGGCACCTGCGTCAACGGCGTCAGAGCGACGTGGAGGTTCCTCGCGGCGGGGGACGTGATCGAGATCGGCGAGGAGGCGTTCCGCTTCGAGCCCCCCGCCATCGTGGCGCCGCCGCCGCCGATGCGCGCGGTCGCCTCGCCGCTCGCGCGGTCGATCTCGGGCGACGAGCAGCGCTGGCCCCAGGAGCGCGCGCCGAGCGTCCGAGGCACGGCGCCGCTGCCGCCCCCGGTCCCGCCGACCATCGCCTCGCCCGCCGCGTCACCGGCGGCGCCGACGCTGCCGCAGGGCGGCCTGCCGCCGACCCCACCGGCGGGCGCGGCGCAGACGGCCGCGCTGGGCGTCGTGTGCCCGACGTGTCGTCAGTGGATCGACGCGCGGTACCGAGAGTGCCCGTGGGACGGGACGCCGCTCGCGGGCGGTCGCTCGCGAGCATAGCGTCGAGGGTCGAGGGTCGACCGATCAGCGCGCGCGGCGGCGGCGCAGCCAGGCGGCGAGCCCCGCGAGGCCCGCGAGGACGGCGCCCGCGCCGCGCTCCTGCTCGTCGGCGACGCGGCAGCCGCAGCCGCCCTTCTGCACGATCTCGTCGTCCTCCGCCTGGTCGTCGAGGGGCGCGCCCGCCTTGCCGCCCGCGCCGCCCGCAGGCGCCGATCCGCCCACCGGCGCCGCCCCGCCAGCGCCGGCCGTGGGGGCCGAGCCGCCCGCGCCGCCTTCGCCGCCCGGGAGCGGCGCGCCCTTCGCCTTGCCGGTCACCGGGATCTCGAGCACCGGCTCGTCGACGTCGTTCGACGCGATCGTGATCTTGCCCTGGAACACGCCGGGCTTGGTCGGGAAGAACGTCACCTTCAGGTCGGACGCCCCGCCGTCGGGGTTCACGTCGATCTTCTGCTTCTCGAGCTTGTACGAGGGATCGCTCGACGAGACGCTCGACTTCACGAGCAGCTTGCCCGTGTTCGTCATCTTCACCGTCTTGATCGACGTGCTGCCGACCTCGACCTCGCCGAAATCGAGCGGCGTCGTCGGCACGAACAGGTTCGGCAGCGGGATGTCGATGATCGACTTCGACAGCTGGATGCCCGTCACCTTGTCGCTGTACGGCTTGCCCGCGCTCACCGGGATGTCGAGCGTGAGGTTCACGTTGAAGCCCGCGACGCTCTCGACCTTCACGGCCGGGTTGATCGACGTCTCGCCGGAGTAGCCGAGATCGCCGACAGCCCAGACGTTGAGCTGCACCGAGTCCTCGCCGTTGTACCCCACGACCGCGTACGGCTGCGTCGGCGTGATCTTCTTGTCGCCCTTCTCGACGTCGATGTCGGTGGTCGTCCACTTGAACTCGGTCTTGGTCTTCACGTTGAGCGCGAGCTGGATCTTGATGTACTTGTCGGGGTCGAGGCCGACGAGGCCGGTCAGCGTGGAGAGCGGGATCTGGAAGAGCAGCCCGTCGCCCTCGGCGAGGCAGGAGGCCGGCGTCGGCGCGAACGCGAACGGATCGAACGCGGAGTGGCAGCTCGACGGCACGGTGAAGCCGCCGTCGACGCCGGGCGTGTTCAGCGCGGCGAGGATGTCGGTCGGGTTCATCACGATGGTGCTCTTGAACCCGAGCGCGTTGATGTACACGCCGATGAGCGGCGTGAGGTTGTACGTGACGTCGAAGACGCCGGTGTTCGCCTTCTTGCGCGGCGTGATGCGCAGCTTGCCCGGGTCGGGCCAGGTGACGTCGAAGTAGCTCTGCATCGAGAGATCGACCTTGCTGTCGCTCATCGCGGCCTCGATGCACGCGCTGATCGAGCAGCTGCCGCTCGGCTGGCCCGTGCACGAGGTCGCGCTCCCGCCGCAGCCCACCCACCCCGAGTTGAGTTTGTTCTCGAAGGGGACCTGCGTGAGCGACTTCTTCATCGTCGACTGCATGCCCGCGTTGGCGATCGTGCACTTGTAGTCGGTCGCCACCATGTCGCAGGGAGGGTCGGCGGCGAGCGCGTCGCCCGCGAGGCCGAGCAGCGTGACGAGAGAGAGCGCGAAAGTCAGGCGGGTGTTCATGGAGTCTCCGTGCTGCGGGTGCGAGGACGAGGCGAAGGGCGTGAGCGACGACGGCGGAGGGCGAAGGCGAGCGGGGCGACGGCGAGCCAGAGGCCGTGCACGCCGAGGCGGGGTGAGACGCGGCAGCCGCACGAGCCCGCCTGCCCCATCTCATCGTCGGCGGTGGGCGCGGACGCGGGACCGCCAGCGCCGCCAGGGACGGTGCCGGCCCCGGACGAGCCCCCGGCGCCGACCGATCCCGTGCCGCCCGCGCCCGCGTCGTCGGGCTGGTAGCTCGGGAGATCGCCGCCGACGCCCTCGCCGACCAGCGGCACCTCGATCACCGGGCGATCGGGATCGTTGGTGTCGAGCTTCAGGGTGGTGGTGGTCATCCCCTGGGTCTTCGGCTGGTAGCGCACCTTGATCTCGCCGCTCGCGCCGAGATCGAACTCGGCCGAGCTGTCGAGCAGCTTGAAGGCGGTGCCGGCGGGCAGCGTGCCCACCATGCGCGCGCGCGCCTCGCCGATGTTCGGGAGCTTCACGCTGATGGTCTTCTGGTCGCCCACCGGCACCTGCCCGAAGTCGACGATGCCGGGCAGCGCCGGGGGCTGGATGTTCGGCACGGGCACGTGCACGAGCTGGTCGTCGAAGACCCACTTCTGCTCGTCGAGCGTCAGCGACACCGGGAAATCGATGCCGACCGGGATCGAGAACTTCTTGTTCAGCACCTCGACGTAGATCGCCGGGAAGAGGTGGATCGTGCCGACGTACTTCACCGCGCCCTCGGGGTGCACGAGGTACTCGGCGTACGCGCCGTCGATCCACGGGTGCACCGTCGACGCGTCGGGCTTCGTCACCGGCGGCGTCGGCCCCTGCGACGGCGTCTTCGCGTTGGGCTTGATGGAGATCTTCTCGGTCGTGTAGCTGACCGCGAGCTCGCCCTGCACGTTGAGCTCGATGCCGCCCGAGATGCCGGGGATGGGGATGATGAGATCGGTGATGGGCAGCTGGAACAGCGTCAGCGGCGCGGTGAACCCGCTCGCGGTCGCGCCCGGCGCCCAGCCCCACGGCTCGAACGTCTTGCTGCCGATGACGTGGAAGTTCACCTGCGGGACGTACGGGATGTCGCCCTCCCAGCCGATGTTCTGGCCGAGGATCTTCACCGCGAGCTTCGCCTTCGCGCCGATCTCGAGGCCGTAGTCGAAGTTGACGATGCCGAAGCGGCCCGGCTGCGGGTACAGCGTCAATGGGCTCGGCCAGGTCGTCTGGAAGGCGCCCTGCATCTTCACGTGCGTGAAGGCGGGGAGCTTCACGTAGAAGCGCACCTGCAGCGGCGAGCCGCCGGGGATCCAGCCCGTGTCCCAGTCGAACGCGATCGGCAGCTTCACCGTCTTGTCGAAGACGATCGGATCGGCGATCAGGCACTTCAGCGGCTCGGTCGGATCGGCGCAGGGCTTCGCGAGGAGCGCGTCGGGCGTGCCCGAGTCGGCCACCGGGATCGACCCCTGCTGCCCGCCGCCACCCGCCCCACCGCCGCCGTCCGGCACGCTCGCGGCGTCGGGGAAAGCGGCGGCGTCCGGGAGGTTCTGCCCGCCGCCCGCGTCCGGGAAGCTCGCGGCGTCGGGCAGCGCGCCCGCGTCGAGCACGCCCGCCTCGGGGAACGATCCCGCCTCGGGCAGCCCGCCCGCGTCGATGCCTCCGTCGTCACCCCAGGCGTCGCGGGGCGCGCCCGCGACGACCACGATGACGCACGCCGCGAGGGCACCGAGTCGCAAGCGAAGCCGCATGTCGAAGCGGCACGATACACGAAAAATCGCTCTCCCGGAAGGGCGCTGCACGCCGTGCTGGCGCTCCTGCCGCCGCGCGGCCCCGCTCCCCGCCGCGGCGCAGGATCGACGTGGGCGCCGTCGTCTGCGCCCCCTCGCGGACGGTCGAGGAGGGCGCGCGCGCTCTTCTCTGTCGGCACGGGGCAGCTTCGGGCGTATTCGATCCGAGACTCGCACCCATGACGGAGCCCGCCAACGTGGAAGATCGCCCGCTGATTGTGTCAGTCAATCTGACGACGGCATGCAACCTCGCGTGCACCTACTGCCACGCGATCCATCGCCGGGAGAGCATCGACGACGCGTGCGTGACGCGCGTGGCCGAGGGCGTGGGGCGATTGACCGGCGAACCGGTGCAGATCGTCCCGTTCGGGGGCGAACCGCTCGTGGCCTGGCCGCGGCTCCGGGCGCTCGTCGAGCAGTCCGAGGGACATGGCGTCCGGCGGTTCATGCTGTGCACGAACGGGCTCCTGCTCGACCGGCCCAAGCTCGAGTACTTCATGGACCACGACGTCGAGGTCACCCTGAGCTGGGACGGCGTCGCGCCGGCCCAGGACGCGCTCCGGGTCTACGCGGATGGCCGCGGAACGAGCGACGAGATCGAGCGGGTCTTCGACATGATTCGAGGGGTCTGCCGCGAGCCGCTGCACATGCGCATCACGGTGAGCCCGGACACGGCGGCCCACTTCGGCGACTCGGTGGCGTACGTGTTCGACCGGCTCGGTGACCGGCCCGGGGTGAAGCTGTGTTTCATGCCCGTCTCCACCGCCCCGTGGTCCGAGGTCCAGCTCGCCTCCCTGCGGAGCGGGCTGCGCACGGCCGCGGAGGCGCTGGTGAGGCACAGGCGCGCCGGGCACTCGGTCGCGTTCGCGTACAACGAGTGTCTTCGCGCGCACGAGCTCGGAGAGCAGATCTTGTTCAGCGACGAGCCTCACGGGCACGCGTGCCTGTGGGGGGTGAAGATGCTCGGCGTCGACACCGACGGCGGGGTGTATCCCTGCCACACGATGATCGAGCTGCGCGGAGAGCAGCGAGAGCACCTGTGCATGGGCAACGTCGCCGACGGGGTTCCGGATCTGCGACGCCGCCTCGAGCTCATGCCGCCGCCCGAGGGCAATCCGTACCACGCTTGCTTCGCCTGGAACCTCGTCAATTCCGGGGATCCGTTCGAGGTCCCGGAGGTGTACCGCTTCCTCTATCGGGCGTTCCTCGAGGAGTCGCTCCGCGTCGTGGAGCAGCTCGTGCCGGCGCAGCTCGCCCTTGCGGAGGGACGCGCGGCCGAGCTGCTGGCGCGAGCTGCGCGCTGGGACGAAGAGCTGCGCGGCCGGCCCCGTCCGAGCGTCGTCAACCCGCTGGGGCCCGCCGTTCGTTGAGCACGTAGTAGCCCGTGACGGACCGCGCTGGGCCATGGTTGACAGTGATCCATCGCATGGCGACGTGAAAGCGCTCGAGGAGCTCCGCGGCGGCTGGCGCGCGAGCCATCTGTCGGCCGATGGACGGCAGACCTCGGAGGAACGACCAGCGCAGCTCGTTCTCCGGGGGCGGCAGGCTGAAGGCGCTCGACTGGTCCACCGCGTCGTCGTCCGAACCGCGCATCCGATGGATGTCGACCCCGCGTCGGATCGAGCGGACGCCCCGGGCCGCGAGATCCGACAGCAGCTCGTTCTCCTGCAGTCCGCGGGGCGGCGCGGCGGGGTCGAACGGCGGCACCTTGAAGTAGGCGTTCACCCCCACGACGCCATCCCAGCCATGGGCGAAGCACAGCAGGTGCAGGGGGCGGCCCGCGTTCGCTCGGCGGAACCCCCTCGCGCCGAGGATCGACCCGGCGAAGCCCAGCGCGTCATCTCCGGCGCTGTCGGAGAATTGCAGGTAGAGCTTGAGACGCAGACCATCGCCATCGTTCCATGCGATGCCAGCCAGCACCTGCTCCACGCACGGGTGCCTCGCTCGTCGAAGGAGCGCCGCGAAGAAGGCGTGGGGAGCGGCCCCGAACGGCCTCACCCACCCGAGGATCGTCTCCGTCGCGTCGGCCGGCGATCGGCGGAAGGCGGGGAAGCCGTACGAGAACCTGAGCAGATCCACGCGATCATCGCGCGCCTGGAACGACGCCTCGAACAGCTCCGAGTAGGTCCGCTGATCGATCTGAGAACGCGCGAGCACGTCGCCCAGCAACCGTCGCGCTCGCGGATCGTCGATCGGGTTGGTGCGCAGCCAGAGATCGGTCAGGTCGCGCAGCCGCGCCGCGGGCGCGCCGCGCAGCGGGCGGCGGCACGACGGGTAGTCCTCAGGCCCTCGCCCCTCGAGCAGACAGGCCCACGCCTCGGCGCAGGTCACGCAGTGAGCCGGGAGTGCGTCCAATGGATCCTCGGTCTTCGGGGCGCCGTCCATCTCGGTCTCTCGCACAGTGCAGCCTAGCCTCGCAGGCCGAGCGACGTCGTCGACGCCGCCCAGGATGCCTGGGTGACCAAAATCATGTACCTCCCGACGGCTGCCGGCCGCTCTCGCGCCCGGGACGCGCGGTCGCCTTCCCTGGGGTGCTACTCGCGCCGGCCGCGCGCGCCGCGCTGCGCTTCGCTCGACGGACGGCGGGCTCGCTCGCTCAGCATGATATCGGGACCACGGACACTCGCGACGAAGGGATCCCGGACTTCCTGCTCAGCGGACGTGGGTCACGTCGAGCGCGACGCCGTCGACGGTGATGTCGCACCGGCCGTCCGTGAGGATACCCTCGCCGGGGCGGGAGCCCAGCGACAGCTTCACGTGCACCTCGTGGTGCTTGCCGTCGACGTCGGCCGAGCCATGCAGCTCGCCCAGGCCGACGAGCGACCACGTCCTCCGCGCGATCTCGCGACCGTCCCACTCGAGCGTGAAGCCTCGCAGGAATTCGTTCCGCGACACGGTCACGTTGTGGCCTTCGAAGGTGGCTTCCCAGCGGGTGGTGAGGAGACCCATTGGCGCTCACCGTACCAGCCGGCGCCCGCCCCGTCACGGCGACGGGACGAGTCGCAACGCGCGCGGCGCGCTCTCGCTGGCGACGAGGAGGCCGCCCGCGGGCGACGGCCGCCCTGCGCACGGCCTGCGGGAGAGGCGCGCGGTACGCTGCGGTGTCGCGCGCGGCCTCGGTGGGAAAGATGGTCTGCCCGCCCCCGGAACCTTCGGGGCCATCCGGTAGCCTGTAGCCCGGGTGAACCCACTGAACTCAAACCTCTCGAGACCTTCACAACGAAGATTCGCCCCGCCGAGGACTGCGCCTTCCACGCGAGCGCGATCCACCTTGGCCCCTCGAAGGTTGGGGCTGGCATTGCTGGCGGCCAGCTCCCGCCAGCCAAGTTGACTCCTTCGAGGATGGCCCTCCAGCCAGGCCGAACACAGGGAAGGACCGGAAGGACCGGAAGGACCGGGAAGGGTACGCCGCTTCTCCAGCTCGGGGCGATTCACAACTTCTGGTCACATCTCACGGCCCCCCCACACAGGGAGAGACGAATCCGACCGCGTCGCAATCAGACCAACTGTGCCGACGCCCGTCACGGTATTGCCCTCGCGGAGTTCAAAATGGCACTCGACGCGGCAGCGGTCGCGTTGCGCCTCCCAGTCGAGGAACGCCACCAGGACTGGCACGTCCTCGCCGGAGGTCGCGGTGTCTTGTCCCACCAGGTAGACGCGGGCGACGAAATCGCCGTCGGTGTCGCCGTACCGAACCTGACAGCGATAGTCGGACCGAATTCGCCGGGCCGAGCCGTTGTCCCGTTCGCGAAGACGAACGCTGCAGATCGCCACTAGGTGTTGTCGCTCACGCTACCTGATGGCACTCCGACACAGCTGCGTGATGGGCATCACGAATGAACACGCCGCGAGCGCGAGGCGATGGGCATCGCAGAGCGCGAGCGCGCGTGGGGACCGGCGATGGGCATCGCAGAGCGCGAGCGCGCGTGGGGACCGGCGATGGGCATCGCAGAGCGCGAGCGCG
>JADLFU010000261.1 GCA_020849655.1 Polyangiaceae bacterium
AGTCTCGTCTCGTCTCGTCTCGTCTCGTCTCGTCTCGTCTCGTCTCGTCTCGTCTCGTCTCGTCTCGTGCGTTCATTGGGGCGATGATAGGGTCGTTGGCTGGACGCGCAAGCGAAATGTTGGCGTGCCCATTTGGTGCGGCGCGTCGCGACCACACCGGCAGGGCCGGAACAGCTTGCGCCCCGCGAGCGCGCGTGACGTCCCGCCGCGACGGTTGAGCTCGGCGTCGTCGTGGGCATCCTCACCTCGGCTCAGCTCAGGGATCCCCGAGGCTCCCTGACAGCATCGTGACATCGCCGGTCGACGAGAGCTGGAAGCACGCGGCGCCGCCCGGGAGCACTTGCCCCAGCTCGACGCACTCCTCCTTGGGCAGGCACCTGCCAGTCTCGACGGACCAGTGGTGCCACACGCCGGGCTGGGGCAGGACGAAGCACGCGCGATCTCCGTCGCACGGGGCGTCGTCCGTCAGGCCGCACGGGAGGAGCTTGTCGGGCGCGCAGACCCCGAGCGGGCGCTGCTTCGAGCGGTAGGTGCAGTGGGTGCCGGCCTCGCACTCGCCGCACGCACCCGCGCACAGCCGGGCGTGGACGGTGGGGACGCAGGAGGTGGGATCGTCGAGCGGGCCCTCGTACTTCGTGCCGTCGGTGTAGCGACAGACGTCGGGGTGCCCCGCCTTCGCCAGCACCGGACAGACGGCCTCGTCGATGCACCGGGCGGCGCGCGAGTCGGGGTACTCGATGACATCGGCGAAGACGAAGCACGCGCCGACCTGCGCGCACCCCCTGCACCAGGTCGTTGTAGGGTCTTCAGGTAGTGGGTTGCAGTACGCGGCGTCGCTGAGGATGCCCTGCACCTCGTCCGCCATCGGGATGCACCCCCCGCCGTACGTGCCGTCAGGGCGCTTGCACGACTGAGGGCAGCCGTTCAGCAGGCAGAGGCGCGACTTGCCGAAGACGCAGGGATCGTCCGCGGTCCCGCCGCTCCCCGCCGCGCCTGCCAGCCCGGATCCGGCGGCGCCGGCGCTGATCGATCCGGCGGATCCGCCGGTGCCGGACGCGCCGGCGCTCGACGCCGCGCCCGCGCCGCCGCCAGCGGTGCCGACCGACGTGCCGAGATCGCTGGTGGTGAGGCCGCCGCAGGCGAGCGCGAGCAGCGGCCCCACCGACAGGAGGAGCCGCCTCATGGAGCCCCGCCCGGTGACATGGCGGTCATCCCGTGGTCACGGTAGTGGGGCTTCTTCCCGATCCGGGCGCGGTCGCACACGTGGGCCATCGGATCGTCGGGCGAGTACTTGGCTGCGAGCGCCGAGAGCACGGCGACGGCGGACTTCGGCGTGAACCACTTGGCGTTCTCGTCGAGCGCGCGCTCGCGCGGCTCGCGAAACACGAGCTCGAACTCATCCGCGTACACGTTCACCTGCGCGACCGGCACGTGGAACACGCACTTGCCCGCCGCCGTCCCCCCGGTGGCCGCGACCGGCGCACACTCGAAGTCGTCCGGCCGCATGTCGAAGGTGCCCTTCTCCGCTTCGTCTTCCGACCAACCCAGACCCAGGTTCAGCGCAGGGACCACGACCTGGCTCGTCCACTCGTCGTGGCAGTAGCTCGCGGCGCCTTCGCCGGGGGTGCATGCGAGCGGGGCGCCCTTGCACGGCACCTTGCCGCCGCACTCCTCGAGGTCGAACGACAGCGAGAACGCGTCGAGCGCCAGCTTCGAGTTGATCTTGGTGCCGATCTCGGCGGGCACCTGCTCAGTCATCGCGTCCGCGACGTCTGGCCAGACGCTATGGCACCCCGCCGTCCCGAGGCAGAAGCTGTTGCCGACGGTGTCGCCCCAGGGCTCGTGCGAGACGGTGACGGCGCTCGGCACGCCGCGGCCGCCGGGGTCGGCGTGGAGGCGATACCCGTGCGTCCACGCGACCCAGAGCCGACCCGCCAGGTAGTGCTGTACGCTGAATTGCCCCACGAGCGCGAAGCCGTCGCTCGAGCCGTCGGGCCGGACGCCGTTCGCGCGGTCGAGGCCGAGGTAGGGCCAGCCCCACATCCCTCCCCAGTGCGCCCAGAGCCCCTTCGCCTGTACGGACTCGTCGACGCTGTCGGTGATGCCCTGGAGCACCTCCTGGAAGAAGGTGTTCCAGCTGATGGTGGTGGAGCACGTCCCGTGCGAGTAGAGCCGGATCGACATGCCGTCCCCGTAGGCCACCGGCCAGTAGAACGACTGGTCGAGGGCGTTCTGGCGGTCGAGCACCTCTCCGTCGAAGGGGTACGCGGCCTGCGCGCCGACGATCGGCCAGGTCTGGTAGTACTGATACAGCGCGTAGTCGCTGTCGGCGACGCTGCTGTCAGGGCTCGCCGAGATGAGGGTCATCCCCTCGGCCCGCAGCCTGTCGAAGTGATCCTCGTGGGCCCCCACCACCACCTCCAGGACCGGTCGGGGCTGCTCCTTCGTCGTCAGGCGGATGTAGCGTGCGTCCAGCGTCGGGGTGACGCCGAGCGGGTAGGTCTTCGCGCTGCCCTCGGCGACCGAGTCCTTCGAGAAGATCACGTTGCTCCACACTCCTTGTACCTGGATCGTCGCCGAGTCAGGATTCTGACACGCGACCGTCACCACCGCTGCGACGGCCATCTGCGCCGCGGCACGCCACCTGCTTGCTTGCTTGCTTGCTTGCTTGCTTGCTTGCTTGCTTGCTTGCTTGCTTGCTTCTTCATCGGCTCACGTCCCTGGATTGTGCGCCTGGCGTCTCCAGGCGCTGTGACCTTACCGAGAGTGGCCCGAGGACAGCAAGCGAAATGTGCGTTTGAAGATGAACATTAGTTACGCGAACCGATGGGCCTGACCGCCGACGGCGACGACCCGGTGCTGGTCGCGCCCGGCCTGGCGTCGCCGACAAGGTGGCCCCGCGCGCGGGAGCGGCTAGGCTCGGCGCTCCTTGCTCGGTCGTCGCCTCTCCGTCGCGCTCTGCCTCTCGGCCGGGGCGCTGTCGATCGCGCCCGCGGTGCGGGGCGCCGACAGGTTCCTCCTGATGCTGTCGCCCGCGGAGCTCGAGCGCGCGCCGTCGCAGCGCTACGCGCGGCTCTCCCGCGACGCGGCCCTGGCCGAGCTCTCGGCGCGCGGGGTGGGGTTCGACGTCGTGCCGGCCGACGAGGCGCGCGGCGTGCTCGCGCCGGTGCGCCTCTCCTCGCGCCTCTCGGGCGTGCGCGTGCGCGGCATGCTCACCGGAGAGGCGGCGCGTCGGACGCCGTTCGAGATCGTCGACGCCCGCCTGCTGCTCGCGCTGTCCGATTTCGCGAGGGTGCTCGCGGCGCGCGACGTCGTCGAGGTGACGCACTTCTCGATGTACCGCCCGGCGCGCGCGCCGAAGCCCGGCGTGCTCCCGAGCGCGGGCCAGGCGACGAGCCGCCACCCCGCGGGCCTCGCGATCGACGTCGCCACGCTGCACAAGCGCGACGGCTCCGAGCTGCGCGTGGCGCGTGATTTCGGCGGAGCGCTCGGCGGCAAGACCTGCGGCGACGGCGCGGCGCTCGCCGACACCACGGCCGCGCGGGAGCTGCGGGCGGTCGTCTGCGAGGCGGCCGATCAGCGCTTGTTCACGTACGTGCTGTCACCGAACTACAACGCCGCCCACCATGACCACCTGCACATGGAGCTGAAGGCGGGCGTGCGGTGGATGCTCGTACACTGACCCGCCTCGGGCTCCGGCGCTCGCCTCCTTGAGCTCCCGACAGCCAGGCCGGCGCTCAGAACGCGGGATCGTCGACGGCGGCCGCGACCTTGTCGACCAGCGAGGGCGCCGCGGCGCCGCGGGCTCCGGTCGAGGGCGCAACGCGGGTCACGACGACGGCGGCGAGGGGCTTCGGCACGCGCCCGCGGATCTCGATCGTCGGGATCGACACGCGCCCGCGCGGCGGGTCGGCGTGCGCGGTGAGCGGAGCGGCGGCGAGCGCGGCGAGCGCGGCGAGGGTGCGGTGGCGCATGGCCCCATGACCACGCCCGCGGCCGAAAGTTCCGCGGCCGGCGGATCCAAATCATGCAGGCCGGGTGATTTCGTGGGTTGCTGGGCGGGGCGAGCTTCGCTACAGCCGCCAGAGGAGCACGGGGAAGCATGGCGCGACGTAACGAGGGGGTGGCCGCGAGGGAGACGTTGATTCCGCCTGCGAGCGAGGGCGTGCCGAGCGTCGACTGGGTCGACCGGGTGCCGGAGTCCGAGGCGTACCCGCCGTCGCTGCCGACCCTGCCGGCTCCTCCGAGCGACGAGATCCCGAAGCACACGATCCCGTCCCCGCCGCCCGCGGCGTTCGATTTCGACGACGTCGAGCCCGGCACCGACCGCTCCCCGGAGATCGGCGACACGATCGCGCCGCCGGCGTCGGTGCGCCGGCCGTCCTCGGGCAAGCAGCGCTCGGCCCCGCCCGTGGCCGAAAACGCTTGACCCGCGGCGTGGTTCGAGCGTAGAGCGCGGTCGCCTCCACGCCACCCTGCGGCGCGGAGGCCGTGCGTTGGAGACAGGGAAGCCGGTGTGACTCCGGCGCGGCCCCCGCCACTGTGACCGGGGACCCGGACACCTTCGTTGCCACTGGCGCGCCCGCGTGGGTCGCTGGGAAGGCGGTGCTCCGGGGACGATCCGGCGAGCCAGGAGACCTACCAGCGCGCGTCCCACGGTCCTCTTCGGGGAAGAGAGGCGGCTCGTCTCGCGCGCCGTCGCTCGTCCTCTCCCGAGGCCCTGCTCGTCCGGCGCGCGGGTGCGGCGGACGCGGAGACGAACATGAACAAACTCATCATCTGTGTGGCGGCGCTCGGCGCCATCGGGCTGTCGGCGTGCGTCGACGACGAAGACACCGCGGTCACGACCGGCGCGGCGGGCGCGGGCGTCGCTGGCGCTGGGGGCGGGAAGGCAGGCGGCGCTGGCGCGGTGGCGGCCGGGGCGGGAGGCGCGAGCGCGGGCAAGTCCGGCGCGGGAGGCGTCGCGGGCGCGAGCGGCGGCGCGGGGGGCGCGAGCGCGGGCAAGTCCGGCGCGAGCGGCGCCTCGGGCGTCGGCGGAGGCGCCGCCGGCAAGGCTGGCGCCGCGGGCACCGCGGGCACGAGCGGATCGTCGGGCACGAGCGGGGCAGGCGGCGCCGCTGGCAAGGCGGGCGCGGGCGGAACGGGCGGAACGGGCGGAACGGGCGGAACGGGCGGAACGGGCGGAACGGGCGGAACGGGCGGAACGGGCGGCGCGGGCGGGGCCCCGTCGACGGCGTGCCTCGAGGAGTCCGCGTTCTCGGCGCTGCTCACGGTCGTCGCGCCGTCGCTCTGCGTGACGCGCGTGGTGACGACGGACGTGGCCGTCACGGGCGCGACGCCGTCCTGGGGCTCGCACGGCGGCCCGCTGACGTCGACGTCGGCCGCCCCCGCCGAGGTCGAGCTCGTGCG
>JADLFU010000262.1 GCA_020849655.1 Polyangiaceae bacterium
ACGTCATTCGCGTCCACGCCGCGAAGGTAGCCGCCGCATCCGCGCGCACGGCACGTGTCGATCGCGCGCGTCATCGCGGCATCTCCTCCCCGTCGAGCATCCGCAGCACGGTCTGCAACGCGCGCCGCTCGGTCCACGCCTCGACGCACGCCTGCGCGCGCGAGTCGAAGCGCGCCTCGACGTCGCGGCACTGCGCGATCCGGGGGCGTGCCCACGCACGGACGTCGTCCACGCGGTCCTGGAGCGGCGTCACCGCCCACCGCCCTTCGCAGCGTCGAGCGCTTCGCGGAGCGCTCTCTCGGACCGCGCGGTCGCCTCGTCGTTCGCTGCATCGAACGACGCGAGGTAGCCGCGAGCCGCCTCCGCGACCTTGCGCAGCGCCGCGAGCTCGGCGAGGAGCGGCGCGCCCGGATTCGCCCGTGGCAGCGTCAGCGCTGCCGCCGCGCACGTCGAGCAGAGCGGCCCGCCCGAGAGGTCGCAGCGGCACACGCCCTCCTCGTGCACGAGGTTCGTGATGGCAGCGGACATCGCCGCGCACGCCGCCTCCGCAGCATCCCCGGAGCCGACCTGATCCTCGGTTCGCGCGAGCAGCGCACGCGCCGCAACCAAGTCGCAGTCCGGCGTGTGTGCCTCGCGCGCCGTGCCGACGAGCTCGACCGAGTACCAGCCTTCGGGGCAGGACGGGCACCGCGCGCGGTCACGATCGCGCACCTGGTGCGTCGCCGTCACCAGCCGCGAAAGCGCCTCGCGCATCTCGGTGTCGCGCGCGGCCGCGGCGGCGCCGTTGCCGGGGTACGCGCGCAGACGCTCGGCCCGATCGTGCGCACGGACGAGATCGCGCGCTGTGGCTAGGTGCGCCTCCCGCTCGGCGGCGAGGGCGGCGCGAAGGGAGGTGATCTCGCCGACGGCACGTGAGACGCGATCCTCCAATGCGGCGCGCTCGGGGTTGAGCGTGCGGCTCAAAGCGCCGCACGAGCACACGCATGGAAAATCGCTCCTCCAGTCGTGCGTCCGCTGGCGCATCAGGCACTTGAGCGCGTGCTCACCAAACCGCAGCAGATCCGCCCGCGCCTCGTCGCGCTCGCGCCGCAACCGCGCGATCGTGCGCTGCTCGACCTCCGCCGTCGCCTCGTCGGTCGGCATCTCGGCCACGAGCCCGAGGCGCTCCGCGAGGTCGGCGGCCTGCGTCGCGTGCATGTCGGCGCGCATGCGCTCGGATTCGGCCCGGTGCTCGGCGTGTGCGAGGTTGCGCTTGGCGGCCTCAAAGGCGTCGAGGAGGGCAAGAACGTCGGCGATGCCCACGAGTCCGCGCTGCCGCTCCGCCGCCGCCCGCAGCGCGGCTCGGTCGATCGGTGCCGTCACGCCGCGCGCTCCCTCTCCGCCCATCGCGCCTCCATGGACTCGACGCGCGCGACCTCGTCCTGCAACCGCGCCAACGCACGCTCGCAGTCCCTCACGCGCTCCGCGATCCGCAACTGCACGCCGTACAACCCGCGCAACCGCGTCTGCGTGCGAGCTCGCCGCCGCACGCGCGGCGGGTGCTCCATCGCCACGATCTCCGCGACCGTGTGCCCCTCGGCGCGTAGGGCACGCATGCGGCGCCACGAGATGCCGGCGTGGCGCGCCCAACCGTGGACGCTGCGGGTGTCGGAGCCGATGGTGATGCGTTCGCCGGGGCGGGGCATGCGTCACCCCGCCGATCCGGGCTCTGCGCCGTCGAGCGGCGGGAGGTCCTCTTCGGCGACCTCGCCGGTCGCGGGGTCGTGGGAGCGCTTGGCCGCCGCCTGCTTCACCGCGTCACGCGCCTTCGACGCGCGCCCGCCCGCGCTCGGTTTCTCGCCATCGGTCGTGGCCGGCGCCGTCTCGCCGTTCGCGCGCGCCTCGATCACTGCGTGCCACGTGGTCTCGCCGTCCTTGATCGCGGCGTAAACGGCGCGGAGCTCGGTCAGCTCTGCCGGCACCACCGTCGCGACGTCGTGCCCGAGAAAGCGGCGGAGCTCGCCGGGGCCCACGTTGATCGCGGCGAACGCGTCCACCACCTTGCGGAGCGCCGCGTCGGGATCGGCCTTGTCGCGCGATCGCTGCGTCTCGACCACCTGCTCCATGCACTCCTCCACGATGTCGCCCGGCACGACGCGCAGCACGTTCGTGCGGATGGCCTTCGACACGAGCGCGGACTGCTTGACGAGCATCTCATCCTCGGTCGCGGCGACGAGATAGACCATCTTCCCTTCGCTGTTCTCGCGCACCGAGATCGTCTCGCGTCCGCGGTTGTCGCGCCGCTCCACGACCTTTTCGATCGTGATGTCGATCGAGAACGTGGTGTTCGTCTCGAGGTCGCTCACCGCGACGCGCACCAGGCGCTTCTCGGAATCGTCGTAGAGCGTGGGCGTCGAGATGTCGACATTGCCCATGATCCGCGCGGCCGCCTCCGCGAAACGGATCGACGGACCCGTAATCGACTTGCCGCCGACGGGCTTCGCGTAGCGCGCGACCGCCGCGAAGCCCGGACGCCGGCACTCCTTCAGGAGCCGCACGCGCACGTCCTCGATGTCGCGCGGCCGCTGGAGCGCCATGACGTAGCGCGCCTGCACCATCGCGCGCGACTGCTCGGCCGCCGCCGTGATGCTCGTTTCCGCGCGTCGCGTGATCTCGGTCTCGCCGAAGCCGTCGCGCCGCGTGATCTCGCCGCCCCCGTGGTCGCTCGTGCGAGCGAGCGCCGAGCCCCCTCCGTTGCCGTTGCCCATGCTCATGCTCCCTTCATGCGCACGTCGAGCGCGCGCGTTGGCTGTCCCGTGTGACGCGCGATGATGTCGCCGCGACTCTCCGCGCCGAGCTCCATCGCGACATCCTTCCAGCGCACCGAGCCCGCGCGTGCCTGCCACTTGGCGCGACCCCACGGGCCCTCGATCCCTTCCGCGTCGCCGATCTCGAGGCGCAATTCGTTCGCGACGTTCTCCTGGCGCTCCTCGATCGTCTTGACCGCGCGGCGCAACCGTTCGTAGCGCTTCGCCAGGCGCTCCCCGTGCGCAGTCGCCGCGACCATCCCGCGGCGCACGCGCGGGTAGAGCGCCTCGACCGTTTTGCGCCCGACGCCGTGCTCTGCCGACGGCAACGCGCCGCCCTTCACGCAGTCGGACCAAAACGGGCGCGCGATGGCGCGAAGGTCGTCGAGGAAGTCGACGTCGAGCTCGACTTCGTAGACGCGCGTCTCGGTGCCGATCTGCGCGACGACGTTCGCGCGCGAGAGGCGAGCGACCCCCATCTCCCACGTGACCTGCGCGTAGACCTCGGGCGGGATCCCGTCGGCGCCGAGATCCGTCGAGTCCCATCGGCGCGCTTGGCGCAGTCCGACGAGTTTGCACTGCACGTCGATCGCGCCGTCGGCAATCGCGTCGGGCGTGGCGCCCATGAACGGCTCGTCGGCATCGAGCAGCGTGCCGGGATACGCGAGCGAGACGCCGCGCCGCGGCGCGTAGAGCCCCTCGAGGATCGGTCGCTCAAGCACGTTCCCCGCCTCGGCTTCGGGTCCCGCCTTGTCCTCGATGACGCCGCGGAGCTGCGCCCACACGTCGAGCGCCGTCTTGTAGGGGTGGAGCCCGGCGACGGCCGCGATGCGCGAGCCGCCGAGGTAGCTGTCGTACGGGAGCGTCGGTCCCTGCGCCGTCACCGCGCGTCCCCCGTCCTCGTCGCTCGGCTCGCTGCCGTCCCACGCGTCGAGCGGCCCGTCGTAGATCACACGCCCGCCGTGCGTGACCCGCAGCAAGAGCGTCGCGGGCCCGCGCTCGAGGATCGGCCGATCGGGCCGGATGTCGTACGCGTAGCCGCCCCACCCGGGGTCGTCCTCCGTGACGTAGTGCCCGCCGACGCCAGTCTTGAGCCGCGCGATGAGCTGCGCCGCGAAACAGCCCATGCCGTTGGCGGTGCCTTTGCCGTCGCCGCGGATGCCGCACGTGATCGGCATGCCCTTCGCGAAGGCGAGCAGGTCTCGGCCGTGACCGTCCGGGTAGCCGTCGAGTTGCCGGTACAGCGTGACGAGCGGCGTCTCGGCGCCGTGCTCGAAGATCCTGGTGAGTGCGTGTGTTCCCATTATCGCTTCCCTCCCTCGATCACTCGCAGCCCCCGCACCTCCCGCGCGACACTCGCCGCGAGCGCGTCCGCGACCTCGCTCTGCGCCCCGTGCGCCGCGAGATCGGTCGCGATGTGCGCCGCGGCCAGCCGCAGGAACGCGGCGGCGGCCCCCTCGTCGCCCGCGTGCCGAGCGGCGCGTGCGCGGTGGAGCGCGACCTGCGCGGCGGTGAGGCGGTCGATCACGCGTCCCCCGAGGCGTAGCGGACGAGCAGCGCCGCGATGGCTGACTCGATGGTCGAGCCCACGGCCGCGCGTCCGCCGGTCCACACGAGCCACGTGCCGCGCCGCTGGTGTGCGTGCAGCGGGAGCCAGCCGGGGGCGCGGAGAGCGGCGTTCAAGGTAACGAGCGCGTCCGTCACAACGACGCTCCGTTCGCGCGCGACTCCACCCACGCGCGGTGCCGCGCCTCCTGCTCTTTCGCGAGCGCGTATTGCTGCGAGAGCGCCTCGTCGAGATCAGCCGGGATCTTCCCTTCGGTCCCGAGCTTCACGAGGAGACGCGCGCACGCGAGCGCGTCACCCTTCGCGCGGTGCGCATCGCCGTGCTCGACGCCGCGGCGCGCGCAGGTGACCGAGAGTCTGTGGCGCCCCTCGCCCTTGACGTACCGGTCGCGCTCGCGAATCCACACGAGCGGATCGAGCCAGCGCGACGCGGGATGAAGCGCCGCCGGCATGAGGCCGTACGGGTCCGCACGCAGCCACTCGGCGCCGATGAAGCCGCGATCGAAGGGCGCGTTGTACGCGACAGGGATCGCGCCGCTCATCGCCTCTGCGAGGGTGCTAGCGAGCGCGTGAAACGGATCGGCGCTGGCGACGTCGTCATCGCCGATGCCATGGATCTCAGTCGCCTCCGGCGGGATCGGCGAGCCCGGATTCGTGAGCCACGCGATGCCTGGCAAGATGTTGCCCCGCTCGATCGCGACGAGTGCGATCTCGACGATGCGGTGTGCGCGCGGATCGAGTCCGGTCGTCTCGACGTCGAGCACAAGGAGCGACTGATCGAGCCAGCGCGGCATCACGAGCCTCGCTGCGGGCGCACCGCCTCCGCTGCGATCTCCGGCGTGATGCCGAACGCGACGAGCAGCGTGAACGCTTCGAGCCGCGAGCGAGCCTCGGTCGGCTGCATCATGGCGAGCGCCGCGATCTCGTCCGCCTCCCGCACGCGCTCCTCGTCGCGTCGGGCCGCCAGCGTCTCGTCACGCATCGGCCACCTCCTTCTCGCCCTTCGCGCCACGCGCGAGCGCCGCCACGGCCTCGCGCAGGCAGTCGAGGCACAGGTACGTCTGCCGCGGGCCCGAGAGCGCGACGCCCACGCTCTCGCGACACGCCTCGCAGAACACCTTCTGCGGCTCGGGGAGCGACTCCACTCGCCATCGCCGTCGTCGTCGATCCGTCGCCATCAGCCCGCCTCTCCGCCGCGCGTCGAGCGCGACCGTCCACGCGCCGCACCGCCGTTGCACGCGCCGTGGTGCCGCGCGTGGCCACAGTGCTCGCACCGCGTACGCAGACGACGCTCGATCTCGCGCTCGCCCCCGGACTCGTCGCCGCCGAACCCGGAACACGGCCGCAGCTCCCCGCGCTCGATCGCGGACAGGTCCGCGGGGACCACGCCGACCGCGAACGCTGCCTCGCGCAGGCCAAGATCGAGCGACACGCGGAGGTCGTGCAGGCGCGTCCCGCGCGCCTCGTCGTCGGCGGGGAAGAGCGGCGACCTTGATACGGAGACAACGCTGCGCGCTCCGATGGCTGCGGTGCACACGATCGCCGGAACCTCGCGATAGCCAGCAGGCTCGACGCGATGGAGGTGCAGGCCAGAGTCGACGATCACGCGCGACGTGTCGAGCGCGGGGCCCGTCGATAGCGTTGCGCCGAACCATGCGGCTGGCGTGTCTCTGCGCGGGCTCGTGCTCACGACCAATCCCCCGCGTCGGCGAATCCGTCGCAGTCGTCGAGGGCGCTCAGCTCCTGGCGCTCGAGCACGCGATCCGCCGCCAGCTCGGCCGCGTCGTCGCCGTCGTCGCAGTCGCAGTCGCAGTCGTCGGTCTCGCCGCACTCCTCGCAGAGCCCCAGGAGCGCAGCGGCGCCGGGCCGCAGGCCGCCGTCGTGCGAGGGCGGCGGGGCCGGCGCGCAGTCGTTGCAGACGTCGGTGTAGCCGACGAGCCCGTCCGCCAGCCCGCAGCCGCACGCCGCGCAGAGATGCGCCGCGCACGACTCGCAGGCGCGGTCGGTGCCGCAGGGACGCGACGCGGCGCAGGGCACGTGGTCGCCGCAGCCGGCGCACTCGACGCGGTCGGCGTCCTGCGCGCGCTGCGCCGCCACGGAGCGGACGCTCGCGGCCCAGCGCTGGATCCGCTCGTTGCTCGCGTTGCGCGCCGCGAGGTCCGCGAGCCTGCATGCGTCGGGCTCGCCGACGGCGAAGGCGCCGATCACCGCGAGACCGGCGAGGGGGGAGAGGGCGAGGGTGGTGGTGGTGAGCGGCATCGGCGGGACTCCTTGCTACGGAGACAGTTGTATCGCCGACCTCACCCCTCGTCAATACTTTTGTATCGGTCGCGTGCGCTTTTCTCCGAGAGCCCGGAAGCAGCGCGAATTCAGCGCGACCGCGCCTTCTCGCGGGTGCCGGACTCCTCCTCGTCGCGCCGCCTTTGCGCCTCTCGCAGCTCAGCCGTGTCCGCCGCGATGCGAGCGAGCGTGGCCGCCTGATCGGACGGCGCGCGCGCCGCGAGATACTGGCGGTAGTCGAGATCGTCGGGGCCGGCGCAGACGAAAAAGTCGACGGGCAACCCGAGTCGTTGCCACAGGGCGAAGATCATCTCGGGCCCCGGCCCACGGCTGCCGTCGAGAGCCTTGCTCACGGTGTTCGCGTGGACCCCAAGCCGCGCCGCGACCTTCGCTTGCGCGCCGCGATCGTCGCCGGCCTCTCGGAGCAGCTGCCCCATGAGCGATTGCAGTCGCGCGATGCGACGGGGGTCGTCCTTGCGTCGTTTCGGCATGCCTCCGATCGTCGTCTCGCCAACCGAGACATTGGTATTGACAACCGACGGGGCATCGGATACACATGTCTCCGATGGATGCCCCCTCCGACGCTCGGACGCGGTTTTCCGCGTGGGTCGAATCGGTCGGGCGGAAAGAGGCCGCCGCGATTCTCGATTGCCACTGGACCTATCCGGGGCTCGTGATCCGCGGGGAGCGCATCCCGCAGCGACTCCTGGCGCACGCGATCGAGCAAGCCACGGCGTCATGGCCGAGCGGGCCGATTCGCGCCGAGGAGTGGGACGAGATCGACCCCGAGCGCATGGAGCGCGAGAGGCGCAAGGCGGCCGCAGACGCCGCCTCCGAGCAGCAGACCTCCGAGCCGGACGCGGCGGAGGCCACGATGATGGACCACGCCGCTCACATCGACCGCGAGTCCGCCCGCTCCCTCTCCGACGCCGCCTGGCGCTCGACCCTGCGGCACGTCCGCGACGGCGAGAGCGACGCGCAGGCCGCGTGGCAGGAGCGGTATCGCGAGGT
The DNA here is from genome assembly GCA_020849655.1 of Polyangiaceae bacterium. Taxonomy (GTDB): domain Bacteria; phylum Myxococcota_A; class Polyangia; order Polyangiales; family Polyangiaceae; genus JADLFU01. The sequence continues at coordinate 7,644 of JADLFU010000262.1, forward strand.
CGCGGGGATGTGGGTCGATCACGGCGGGGAGGGCTGAGCGATGCGAGAAGACGGCACCATCCGCAGTTTCCCGGACGAGGAGTCGGCGATCGCGGCGGGGTTCCGCACGGCGCTTTCGGAGCACGAGGCGAAGCGACTCAAACGGCTTCCCAAGGCCAAGCGACACGCCGCGCTCACAGCGATGCGCGCCGACCCCAACTGGCGCCCGACGCCGCACGCTCGACGAGCCCGTTCGCGGGGCGCCCTCCGGCGCGCGCCGCAGAGCGTGCGGCGCGCCGTTCGGGCCGAGCGCGCGAAGGAAGGGGGGGCGATAGATGCCCGCCCCCAAGACCCTCGCGGTCGACTTCGACGGCGTGATCCACGCGTACGTGTCGCCGTGGACGAGGCCCGAGGAGATCCACGATCCGCCCGTGCCCGGCGCCCTGACGTTCCTGAACCTCGCGCGCGAACGGTTCGAGGTCGTGATCTGCTCGGTGCGTGCCGAGACGCCCGAGGGCCGTGAGGCGATACGCACGTGGCTCATCGAGCACATCGGCAACCCCGAAGCGGGCGCGTGGTTCCGCATCACGCACGAGAAGCCGAAGGCCGTCGTCTACCTCGACGACCGCGCGTGGCAGTTCGCCGGCACGTTCCCGTCGCTCGACGCGATCGACGCGTTCCGGCCGTGGAACCGGAGGGGCTGAGCGATGCCCGCCTTCCGCCATCTCCCCGGCGATCGCCACGGCCGCCTCGTGATCATCGCGCGCGAACCCGGTGGCGCGATCCGCTGCCGGTGCGACTGCGGCAACGAGCACGTCGTCTCCATCAATCAGTGGAGCAACGGGAAGCGGGGCCGCCGGGGCGGCGTGAAGTCGTGCGGGTGCCTCATGCGCGAGATCGAAGCGAACGGTCTGCGCGCGAAGGCGCGCGAGATCGGCGTGTCCGTGTCGACGGTCCGCGCTCGGATGCGCCGCGGCGAGTCGCGCGACGAGGCGCTGCGACCGGCCGCGCCCTACGGTGAGACGCTCACGGCGCGCGACGGCTTCGAGGGCACACGCGCGGCGCACGCCCGCAGGCTCGGGATCTCGCGGCAGGCGATCGACTATCGGATCAGGAGCGGCTGGGATCCGCATGACGCGATCTCGTTGCCGAGGGAGGGCTGAGCGGTGGACGCCCTGACCTGCCGCCACATCGATCGCGCGCACTTCCCCTTCCGCGGGATCTGCGCCGCGTGCCTCGGCGCGCTCGGTGTCGCTCGTCGCCGCGCCGCGCAGGTCGGCTACGCAATCGAGGCTGCGCAGGTCGCCGAGAGCGCAGCGGCCTACGAGGACCGCAAGCGCGCCGGCCTCGTCCGTTGCGTCGGCGGCACGTGTCGGCCCGAGCGTCTCGCTCCGCCGCCGCCCGCCGAGGCGCCGTGGCTCGACGCGCTCGGGCACGCGCAGGACGCCGAAAGGTTCGAGCTGCGCTTCGAGCGCGGGAGGGGTGAGTAGATGTCTTCTCGCCGTCAACGCCTGCTCCGCGGAGCGCACGACACCATCCGCGATTCTGCCGATGTCGCGCCGTGCGAGATCTGCTCGCGGTTGTTCCCGGTGCGCGCACTCGCGATCGTGCCCGGCATTCGACGGCGGCTCTGTGAGGACTGCTACCGCGCGTATCGCGTGAGGAGAGGCTGAATGACGATCACGATCGGACTGCTGGGAGTGGGCAACGACGGGACGCTCTACGCGCCCAACGGGCGGCGCCTCGTGCGTCTGCCGCTGGCGGTCGCGGCGGCCGTCCAGGCTGCGTGGATGCGAGTCGTCGCGCGGCCCCGGCCTCGGCGCGCGGGGGGCCGGTAGATGACCACCGAAAACCCAACCGTGCGCGTAGATCGCGCCGCCCTCGCGTCGCTCCTGGACCGCTGCGAGACACGGTGGGGGCCGTCTGGGCCCATGCCGTCTGTTGGTGATCCGGGGGCGCCGGGCGGGGCGTGCTGCAACGTCTGCGAGGGGCACCGCGAGGGCGACCGCGACGCGGCGATCCCGCACGACCAAGAGTGCGTGGTGCCCGGACTGCGGGCTGCGCTCCTCGCCGGGAGGGGCTGAGCGATGCGCGCCGTCGATTACCTCGTCGAAGCCGCCGCGATCCTCTGGCACCACGGCACGCCCGACGGCGACTGCACGCAGGAGGGCAACCAGGCGCTCCGTGCGGTCAATGCCGCCTACGACGCTCTCGTGCCCGGCGGCGACCTCGCCACTGCGGTGCGCGCACACGAGGATGTGCCCGCCGCAGAAGCGCCGAGTCACGCTCCCTTGGAGCCAGCACCGCACGCTCCGTACGAGGTCCGCGTCTCGATCAGTGCCGAGACGTGGCCGGCCGCTATGCGCGCCCTCGGCGACATCGCAATGCACGCCGAGGAACACGGGCCCGAGTGCTCGCGGATGGGTGGTGGTGGCGGCGCATCGGAATCCGTGACCGTCACGCGGCGCAACGTCGCGCCCGAGCAGTACCGCGCTGAGGTGGATGAGTGGCTGCGGCGGCGCCGCGCCGGGAGGGGCCACTAGATGCACCACGCCATCGACATCGCCCGCGTGTCCGGCGCGACTTGCGCGACCTGCGACGCCGCCGCGGTCCTCGTGATCGCGGACCAGGCGCACTGCCGCGAGCACGCACGCGAGCACGCCCGGGCCGTGCTGCGCATCGTCCACGACGTCGAGCCGCACGAACGCGGCGTCGTCGGGCGCGTGGCGGGGAGGGGCGAGTAGATGCGCGACAACGATCGCTGCCTCGCCGTGCTGGACGCCGACGACGTCGCGCGCGCGAACTCGCCGCCGCCGCTCACCGGAGCGTTCACGCTGCGGTGCCAGCGGGAGCGCGGGCACGACGCCGAGCACCGCTCCACCGTCGCCGGCCCCCTCGTCGGGCACCGCATAGTGGCTGTTTGGCCCGCGAAGGAGGTGCCCCCCGCAGCAACCGCGCAACCGAGCGCCCCCCGGCGCGCCGAGGTGTCGGGGGGCGCGCAGACTCCGAGGGAGAGGGCGCTGCTCGCCATCCACAACGGGTGCCTGCTCGGCTACGAGCCGCCGTCCGCCGAGGAGGTGCTCGACGCGCTCGAAGCCGCGGGGCTCCGCGTCGTGGACGCGCAGGAACACGAGCGTGATGCGCGCCTGCTCCGTGAGTCGATCGATGCGCTCGCGGCGGGGCCGACAATCAGCACGGCTCCCTCCGCTCCGTGCCCCGAGTGTCGCGCGTCCGGCGCCCATAAGCTCGACTGCTCGCGTTCCGGACGCGTGCGGGCGGTTTCGGCGCGCTCCACCGATCTCCCCGACTGCGACGCCAGCAACGGCGCCGACATGCGATGCAACTTCGCGCGCGGACACCTCGGGCCGCACGGCTATCGCTCGCACACGTCCGGGTTGCCGCTCGTGACGTGGACCGACGACGAGGCCGAGCAGCGACGCCGCGCCCGTCCCGATTGGCTGACGAGGTAGTCGCGTGGTCGCCGTCCCCAACCCTCTCGCGCTCCTGATCGCGCTCCCGCTCGGCGCCGTCTGGACGCTCGTAGCCCTCGTGATCGACGCGCTCCGCGCGCTGGACGCGGCTCTGGCGCTGTGGCTGTCGGAGCCGCGCGGCGTGGACGAGCGGGGGTGCTGGTCGTGAGCGAGCGACCCGAGCCGATGCCGCCCGCGCGACGCCGCGTGCTGTCCGCGCTCGCGGCGGGCCACCGCACGCAGATCGGCGCACGACCCGACGCCGTGCGTCGTGACCTCAGCATGTTGGTCGGGGGCGGGCTCGCGACCAACAGCGGCGAGCGGTCGCCCTCGGGCGAGACCGTCTACCGGTTGACGGAGCGCGGGGCCGCGCTCGCGGGAGGGCGCTGAATGCTCGACCACGACGACATCGAGCACGCACCCGTCGTCGAGCCAGCGGACTCGGAGCCACGCCGCGTCGATGTGCCGCCGCCCGTCATCCCCGCGCTCGGGCGCGTCCGCACCGTGCGCCACGAGCCGCTCGCCGAGCACGTCCACGTCGGCCCCTCGCGATTCCCCGCCGACCTCCCGAGCATCGAGCACTGCGTCCACCGCGAGGACGACGCGCCGTGCGGCAAGTGCGCCGAGATCCGCGCCGCCGAGCGCCGTCTCCGCGCCGTCTCCGAGATCCCCGCGCTCTTCGCCGGCACGCCCTCTGCGCTCGACGTGCTCCGCGACGACGCGAGCTACTACGAGAGCGCCGCGCGCAATCACGAGGCACGCGCGTTGGCCGTCGGGGCCGGCGAGAGTCGCCGCGAGCACGAGCAGCGGGCCGCCATGTTCGGCGCCGTCGCGAAGGCGCTGCGCGTCGTCCTGGGGCTCCACACGGGCAATGTGGCAGCCGCCACGGAAGGCGAGCAGTCCCGATGAAGCCGCCGACCGCGTCTGCGCCGGTGTCCAGTGGTCGCGTCGCCCGAGAGGTGCGCGCGGACGAGATGTCCGCGCTGTTCCGGCGCTCGCTCGACGCGCACGGGGCGTCGCGCAAGGCCGTGGCGATCACGCTCGGGGTCACGCGCTCTCGCGTGGACGACTACTGCGATCCCGAGCATGAGGCCGGGCTCCGCGCCGCCGACATCGCCGCTCTCCCGCCCGCCGTCGTCTACCGGTGGCGGTTCCATGGGGAGCGGGCGCCCACGCCCGGCGAGGTTGCGCGCGTGCTCATGCTCGCGGGCGACTACTTGCACCTAACGAGGTACGTGCTCGGGCAGGAGCACTGCGTGCGGCAGCTCCGCGATCTGTGGAGAGCGCGGAGGGCGCGAGAGTGACCGCCCGTGCCCGCTGCCCCGCCTGCGGTCGCCGCACGTGTCGCTGCGCTGGTGTCCCGCGACTCGTCGCCGCGCGCGAGGCGTTCCTGCGGTACGGCGACCACGAGCCGGGGTGCCTGTACGACGGGCCCGCGCAGGATCGGGCTCTGCTGAGCCCATTGGCTGCCGTGCTGGTCGCGCCTCGCGGAGATCACGACCGCGAGCGTCGGGGACTACGCGCGGAGGCGACTCGCGCACGTGCTCGCGGCGACCGCGCGGAAGGAGCTCGCCGCGCTGCGCGGCTTCCTCGCGTGGTGCCAGGAGCGCGGAGACCTCGCCGAAGCCCCGGTGGTGCGCGGGATTCCGAAGGGCGTCACGGGCACGCGCTCGCGCTACCGGCCTCGCAAGCGCGCGCCGGTGCTGCTCACGGCCGGCGAGGCGGAGCGCGTGATCGCCGCGATGCCCGAGCGCACTTCGCGCGGCGGAACGCCACGGGCATGGGCCCGCGTCGCGTGGGAGACGGCGTTGCGGAGGGCGACCATCGCGGCCCTGCGAGCGCCCGAGGACTACCGACGCGGAGCCGCCGTGCTCGTCGTGCGCGCCGAGGCGGACAAGTCGCGCTTCGCTCGCGTGCTTCCGCTCACCGCCGCAGCGCGCGCGGCGACTCCGTGTGCCCCGACGAGGGGCGGCTGTTCCCGATCGCGGACTATCGCGAGCACCTGAAGCGCGCGGCGCTCGATGCGGGCATCGACGCGGAGCGCGCTCGCGCCATGTCGCCGCATGACCTCCGGCACTCGCGCATCACGCACGCGGTCTCGTCGCCGGGAGCGAGCACGGCTGGCGTCGCGTACCTCGCGGGGCATCGACTCGTGAGCACGACCGATCTCTACGCGCACCCGCAACTCGCGGCCGCGGAGGCGGCACTGCGAGCCGTCGAGGGCGGGACAGGATCGGGACAGGGAGCCAGGAGACCGAGGCGGGCGAAACGCTGAATCGCCCTGTGCGGAAGAGAGGACTTGAACCTCCACGGGTGTTACCCCACTGGAACCTGAACGCAGTCCGAAACGAGAAACGCGCAGGATTTCGAGGCAAAGGGTGCGCAGAAACACGCAGAGAACCGAGCGGAGCGGAGCCGAACGGGACAGGCTGTCCCGATGCGCTCCGGCGGCATCGGCGCACCATCGCGCGGACTCCGGAGCGACGTCACCCCCCCCCCCCCCCCCGCCGCGCGCCGTGCAGCTTTTCGGCACGGCGATCGGCGGCACGGCTCGCTAATCCGGCTAGTTTCCGCGCCTCTCCATTGCGTGTCGATTTTTTGTTGACACCCGGCATACGTGCGCTATTCTCTCTCTGTCGGCGGCAGGAACCGCCGGCACGGAGGGTAGAGAGATGACAACGATCGACAGGTTCGCCGAGCAGCACGGGATCGTATTTGTCGGCGAGGGAACCGACCGCGTCTCGACGTGCGCCGTCCCCCTCGCGGTGGCGCGCGAATACGAGCGTCTCGGGCTCGCCGCGGGCCGCGAGGTCTCGTGGGCGCCGGACCATGACGATCGGAAGTCCGCGTGGATCTACGAGGTGGCGTCGTGAGCGCCCGCAGCATCCGGGACTGGGAGCGACTCGGCTCGGAGGCCGAGTCTGAGGATCGACGCATCGCCGAGCGCGAGGGGCTGGAGCCGATCCACCCCCGCAACACGATCGACGAGATGCTCGCCTACCACTTCTGCTGGGATCTCGACAATCCGGAGATCACGCCGGACCGTGATGCCGCCATCGCCGCGCTCGTCCGCGGCTACCGCGAGGGCGCGTGACCGCCCGCAAGCGCGGCCGCCCCGCCGCTGACGGCCCGCGCGTCGCCGTGCGGCTCACCGACGCGCAGGCGAAGGCGCTGGAGCGTGTCGCGGCGAAGGCCGGCGTGCCCCTGTCCACGTACCTGCGAGAGGCCGCGCTGCAGAAGGCCGGGCTCGCGGCGCTGGGGATCGCGGGCGAGGCGGCAAGGATCGCGGGCTGACGGAACGCGAAACGCCCCGACCACCTCCCGCGTGGGGAGACGATCGGGGCGCTGGGTTCTGCGGCGTGATGTCGCGGTGGGCTACCTCGGCGCCCTCGGCCTCCCATCGGCGGAGGTTCTCGGCCGCTCTCGCGACAACCTCGTCAGGGTCCTCCCCCGCCTGCCGCAACAGAGCGCGAGCGCGCTCCCACTCGGCATCGGAGAGCCGGAAGTCGAGATCGGCGTGCGACATCACCCCTCCTTCGGCAGGGACTCATGCGCCTTCTCGGCCGCTGCCGCTGCCTCGCGCAGAGACGCCGCGACGCGCTCGATCGCAGCGATGGCGTCGTCCGAGTCCACCTCGATCTTGATGCGGTAGACCATGTCGGCGGGCGGTTTCCGCGGACGTGGCGCGAGCGTGAGGGAGTCGATGGCGCGAAGGATGCGAAGGATCATTGGGTGTCCCCCCGTACCACGACCGGCACGATCTCGGTCTCGTCCGGGATCGCCCACGGCGCGCTCCACATGAGCCGCCGCGCGTCGTCCTCGCTCGCGAACATCAGGGCGCCGCTCGGCAGCCGGCCCTGCCGCGGTCGCTCCCACGACGTGCAGATGTCCTCGTCGTCGGGCGCCGCGTCGTATCCCGCGCCGCCGGCCTCGAGCGACAGGAGCACGCCGCGGTCGGGGTCCGCGAGGACATAGCGCAGGACGCGCACGGGGGGCTCCGCGAGCCCGAGCAGCCCGTGGACGGTCGTCGGTTCGGGGTCGCCGCCGGAGGGCGCTGGCGAGGCGCACAGGGGCCGGCGGCACATCTCGTCGAGGCCGCGGAGGATCAGGCGCAGCCCGAGGTGGAGGCGCGCGAGCAGGGTCATGCCGGCCGCCGGATCTCGACCGGCTTCCCGAGCGACTCGGCGCACCGGATCGCGTCGCCGGTCCCGCGACTCGCGCCGTCCCAGAACGCCACCATCCGATCGCAGTGCTCCGCGATCGACCGGTTGCGGATCGGTCCCGCGGCGCGCCCGTGGCGCAGCCAGTCGGCGGCGTAGATCACGACCGCGAGTCCGCGCTCACTTGCGGCGGCGCACGCCGTCTCGTCCACGCCTCGGGGCGGACGCACGTCGGAGGGCGGCGGGCGCGTGCCGGTGACGACCACGGTGCCGTCCGGCAGGTCGCGGACGAACGCGCGCACGGCGGCGAGGTCGGGATAGAGGCGCGAGCCGACGATCGCGATGGCCGTCACGTGAGCAGCCCAGCCGACCGCAGCGCGCGCCACGTGAGCGGCCCGGCGATCCCGTCCGCCGCGAGCCCGTGCGCGGACTGGAACGCGCGGACGGCGGCCTTGGTCCGCGGCCCGTACGTGCCGAGCCCGTCGTCGGGCGCCGGTAGCGCCATGTGTCCGCCGCGCGAGAGCGCGCGCTGCAGGTCCGTGACGCTCGGCGCCGTCTCCGCGCTCGCCTCCGTGCGCACGTCGGCCCAGCGGCGGACCCACGTCTCCAGCTCGGACTGGCTTTCCATCCACGGGACGAGGAACCGAAAGCCGATCATGTCGTCGTCCTCGCCGTCGTCGTCGAGGTCGATCTCCACGCTCCGGCGCATGAGCCGATAGAGGTCGTCGAGCAGTTCGTGCCCGCGGGGCAACACGGGCTCGCCGCCGACGCCGCCCTCGGGTCGCCCCTCGCCGCGGAACCAACGAGCGAGCGGCCGCCACGTGCCGCCCTGCCTGTCGGCGATCAGCAGCGTCGCGTGCCCGGCGATGAGGTGCCCGTACGTCTGGCAGTCCACGTACCCGCGCGAACAGAGCGTGTCGCGGAGCGTGTCGGCGAAGCTCATGTCGCCGTCGGGGCGGCGCCCGATCGTCGCGGCGTTGCTGCACGACAGAAGCGCCCACGTGCAGGCGCGCGAGAGGCGCCCGCGGAACGCGTCGACCAGGTCGTGCAGGTTGGCTGTGCTCGAGCCCTCCTGCCCGCCGCGTGGCCAGCCGTGGCGCAGGACGATCACGCTATCGATCGTCTCGCCGGACGCGAGCGAGAGCGCGATCCGCGTGAGCGCCGAGCACGTGAACGCGAAGCGCCGCGCGGGCTCGGCGTCGTGGTCGAAGAGGACGACGCGATCGTCCGGGATGTCGTAGAGCGCCTGGAGCCGCGCCGCCTCTTTGCGGAATACGTGTTTGCCGCCGCCGCCCTGCGGCGCGACGATGACGGCGCGGCCGACCGCCCTCATCGCCCCGCCCTCGGCCGCTTCGTCTCCGCCCGCACGCCTCGACGCCGCCACCCCGCATCGCTCGCGCCGACGTCGATCCACGCGTCGCGCACGGCGGCGGGGTTGCCGGACTCGCGGGCGAGCGTGTCGGCCATCTCGGTCAGTCGTTTGCGGATCTCGCGTTTGCTCATGGTCCCTCCATCCGCAGGTTGGCCGGCGCCGCCGGTCTGCCGATCCAGTAGCGGTTGCTCCCGCACGCGGCGTTCGGCAGTCGCACGCGGCGCGCGAGCTGGTCCGTGTGCGTCGCGCTCGCAACGATCGCGTAGTCCCGCGGCGAGAGCGCGGCGCGGGCGTCGTCCTCGTGGTCGCCTCGGGGCCACGAACGCAACGCACCGCGGAGGTCGCCGAAGCGGCCCGCGATCGAGCTCCACGAGAGCGACCGGATCTCGGCGCGGCGAGCGAGCCTGCGCGCGCCGCACATGGGCGAGCCCACGTGGGTACCGCCGGGTCCGCACGCCGGTCCGCCGGGTCGCCACCTGCTGCTCGTCGCCGTCGAGTACTCCCGCAGGCTGTCGCCGAGGCGCGGCGCTCGGCCGGAGCGCGCGTCCACCTCGGACATGGCGGCATGGCGGTTCGCCGCCGCGCGGAGACGGCACCAGGCGCCGACGGCGAAGCCGGACGGGCTGTGACCCGCCGCGTGCGCCGCGGCCGTCTGCGAGCCGACGAGAGCGCGCGCGAGCCACAGGAGGTCGCTCTCCCGGATCTCGACCCGCCGCGGACCCTGGCCGTCGCCCCACGTGAGCACGCCGTGGACGGTCTCGCGCGTCTGCGCGACCGCTCCGCACGAGTCGAGCGCCACGCCGACGATGGCGGCCACGCCGAGCGCGAGCGCGAGCCACCACGCGGCGCGCGCAGACTCGTCCGTGGCGCGCCGGAGCGCGCGGTGGTCGTAGCTGCGACGCACGCGCTACCGACCCGCGCGCTCTTCGTGGACGTCGAGCCACGAGCGCCCCGCGTTGCCGGTCTCGATCGGATCCGTTTGCCCGTAAGCGCTGCGCTCGATCTCCGCGTCGCGATAGGGGTGCGTCCCACGGAGCAACGCGCCGAGGTGCGCGACGGCGAGCAGCGCATACGAGCCGCACACGAGCCCGAGCGCGAGCGGCCACGCGGCGAGTCCGCAGACGCCGAGCACGAGCCCGGCGATCGTCCACGCGAGGATCGCGGCATCCTCGCCCTGCCGCGTGTGGACGCGCTCGTGCTGATCTGTGTGCCCCGCAAGGTGGCGCTCGTGCCGACCGTGCCCGTGCCCGAGCGTGGTCGAGTAGCGCCAGCGCGCGGCGATCCACGGGCGCCAGACGCCGAGCAGGATCCCGTGGTCGAAGCGCCACGTCCGCGGCTGCGTCGTGACGAGCACGAACGGATAGCCGACGAGCAGATCGAACGGGAGGCACAGGATGTGGAGCACGAGTCCGCCGACGCGGCTCAGTCCAATACGAAGACGATAGGGCAACGTCATGTCGATCCCCCGATCGCGAACGCGAGCAGCACCGCGAGCCCCGCGCCGAGCACGACGCCCGCACCGAGCAGCACGACCGGCGCTCGGTACCAAGCGTCTCGGCTCCGCTCCGCCGCCATGCGCCTCGCCTCTGCGGATCGCAGCACCGCGCGGATCTCGTCGCGAGCTCTCGACGTCGCGGCCAGCGCCGCGCGTAACTCGGTCGCCTCGCGCTCCCGGAGCGTCAGCCGACGTGCCGCGAGGTCGAGCCGCTCGATGTACCCGGCTTCGAGCTGGAGCGCGCCGAGCGCCTCCGTGTACGCGTCCTCGTCGAGCCAATAGCCCGCTCGACCGTCGGGGTGGCGCATGCGCTCCACGCTCGCGGGCGCCACGGGGGGCGCGGGGTCGACGCCTTGCGCGGGCACGGAGGGCGCGACAGGGGCGCTCTCGGGGCGAACGTCGCGCGATTGGGCGTGCGCCATGGACGAGAGCGCGACCCACCACGCGAGCGCGGAGGCGAGGAGTCGGTGCGTCATCGTCCCCTCTCCTCCTGCCGCCGCTTGCGCGCCGCGATCAGCGCCGCCCCGAGCGCGGCCTTCTCGTCCGGCGACATGCGCTCGACATCGCGCGCCTTGCGCATCGCCGCCGACTCCGCCGCGTCCTGCGCGCGCTCGAGATCGCGTTGCTCGTCGCGCGCCGCGTCCGCTCGCGCCGTGTGCGTCGTGGTCTGCTCGTCGAGCACGTCCGCGTGACCCTCGGCGCGGCCGACGTCGGTTGCGCGCCGCGTGTCGTCCTTCGTCGAGCGGCGGCCGATCGCGTAGGCGACGAGACCGCCAAGCGCGGCGAGTCCGGCGAGGATCGCGACGGCGTGCCTGCGGCACCACGACCACGCGGCGCGGAGGGCGACTACGAGAGACACGGCGACCGTTGGCACTCGTGACACGCGCCGAGCGCGTAGCGTCGTCCGTGCTCGCAGTGCGTCGCCGTGCCCGTGGTTGTGACGGTCGTCGAGGCGCCGCAGATCGTCCCGGGCGCAAACTGGAACGTAAAGAGCGCCGGCATCGTCTGTCCGCAGTCGAGGCACCGCTTGCCGGCGGTCGAGTCCTCTTGGCGGGGGTGCCCGCACGTCTGCCCGAACGTGCTCGGCACCACGAACGGCACGACGCCCGCTCCGTCGCTGGTCGCGGCATGCTCGTTGGCGGGGCACCGCGAGCACGCGCTCGTGCTCGGCGAGTAGCACCCGCCGCAGCCGGGGCACTTCCAGCCCATCACGACACACCGCCGAACCGCTTGACCGCCGCGACCACGCCGCGCTTCGCGATGTCGTACGCGAGCACCGAGAGCACGCCGCCCGAGAGGTAGAACAGCGCGCCGCCGGCCATTTCGGTCCCGAACGCTGCGGGTCGCGGCAGTCCCGGCACGAGCCCGACGAGCGCGCCGAGCGCCATCGGGTGCAGCGGCATGGTGACCTCGTAGACGCCGCGCCAACCACGCTTGCCCGCGGTCGGGCCGACGAGGCGCTTGGCGACCTCGCCGCCGAGTCCGAGCGTGAGCACGCAGACCCAGAGGACAGGGTGCGCGAGCCATTGCGCCAGCACGGCGAGAGCGGGCGCCGCGGCACCGGTGATCGTGTCCATGGTCGTCTCCTCGCGCGGATGCGCTACGGTTGGTGCGTGGAGGTCAGCGGCGCGTGCATCGACTGCGGCGGCCCGGCGCACGAGGCGTCGGGGGCCGCGTACCGAACGGCGACGGGCATCGTGCTCGTCTGCGGCGTATGCACGAGGCGCACGTGGAAGTGGGTCCGCGAGCACGTCAACGCGCCGTGGCGACGCGCGTTCTACGAGGCGGCGGGACGGGCGGCTGTGGCATGAGCCGCGAGGACGCGCCGCGCGGCGTATCGATCACGGAGTACGACGGGCCGCCTACCGACGCGCCGCCCTCTCCCCGATCGTCGCCCTGAGCGGCTGATCCCTCTCCAGCCACTCGCGTCGCCGCTCGCGCCGGACTTCGTGCGCAGCCTTGCGCTTGCGCCCCGTGCAGGACGCGGCGGCCAACGGACCGCGCTCACGCGCGGGGCACCAGATGCACTGGCCGTCGCTCCACGTGTGGCGGTTCATCGCATCGCGACCGACGCAACGAGCGCGTCGGGGTCGTCCCACTTCGCGTGGATCTCGACGACGTCGCGCCGGTCGACGCCGTGTCTGCGCAGGTGATCGTCCACGTCCGACGCCCCGAGCCCGCTGGCGATCACGATGCGCGTCGCGGCCGCCTGCCCGGCCTCGCGCCGCTCGTTCTCGCGCGCGCGATCGGAGTCGCGGATCGTCGCCACAAGCGACGCGCCCGACCCGTCGCGCATGTCGAGGTCGATCACCGCCACGTCCCACGCGCGCGCCTCGATCGCGTGCCGCGCGTCGCCGATCGTTGGGCAGAGCAGCGCGTCGAATTGGCGCGCGAGCAGTCGGAGATAGGTGCGGCCGGTGAGCGCGTCGTCCTCGACGATCAGCACCCGGAGGCGAGCGCCGCCGCCGCGCACGACGCGCATCGACTGCGCCTTGCGACCGGGCGCCGGTCTCGACGGGCGCGCGCAGACTTGCGCGATCCGCTCGTGACTCTCGCGCAGCATGGCGTTGGCGCGCATGAGATCCGCCCGCAACGTGTCGATCTCCCGCCTCATCGACGGCTCGCTTTCGGTCCGGCCGGCGTGCGATCTTCCCAGCGCTCGACGCGCTCGTGCAGGCGCTCGATCTGCTCGTCGTGCTGGTCCAGTCGCTCGGCGTGGACCGCGGTCGTCGTCGTGACCTTCGCGAGCGTCTCGGCCGTCGGCGCGTGCGCCGTGAGCGTCTCGCGCAGGGTCTCGACGTGCTTGCGCTGGTCGGCGCGCCCCTCGCGGTAGAGGTAGGCGATCGCGCCCGCGAGCGTGCCGAGGGCGGCCACGAGCGCGCCGCCGGCACCGACGGCGATCCATGTGCTGATCGTCTCGGGCATCGGGTCTCCTCGCGCCTACTCGAACTCGCGGCCGATCCGCAGGCGCAGCACCTCGACGGCGCCGAGCAGCGACGTCAGCGCCGGTCCGCTCCACGCGGTTCCCGTGTCGCCGTCGTCGTACGCGACCGCGACACCCACAGCGCCGATGCGGAAGTGCGACTGCTCGACGTGGTCGGCGACCCTGCGGAGCAACGCGGCGTGCTCTCGGTTGCCGCGACGCGGCGCGGGTACGAGACGCACGACGGGAGCGGGCTCGGGGCAGTCGGCGAGGAAGACCACGGCGCGCCGCTCACATGCTCCGCACGGCCTGCGCGACGTCGAACATGAGGCGCGTCGTGCCGTCGGTTTGGTAGAGCACCGTGCGCCCGTCGGACAGCACGATCTCGCAGAGCCAGCGGCCGTGCTCGTCCAGGTCGAGCGCGATGAACGTGTACGCCACCGTGTCGGCCGCGTCGCTCACCACGCCGGTCCACGACACCTGCGTGCCCGAGCGCGGCTTCACCGCGCGAATGGTGGCGGTCACGGCGAGCGACGTGGGGACCGGGAGCTGGAACGTCAGCGTGTCGCCGTAGCTCCACTGGTTGAACGTCGGGATCGTGGCCATGCGCCCTCGCGATCAGGCGGTGGAGATCGTGGTGGAGCGGGACGCGGCGGCAGTGCTGACCGATGCGGAGCCAGAGGCGGCGGCGGGCACGGTCGCGGAGCGGGAGGAGGCGCCGGTCGGCACCGATTGGCTCCGGGTCCACACGAGCTGCAGCAACACGGTCGATGTCGCCGAGAGCGCCGCTGGCTCGACGACGCCAGCTAGCGACGGCGACAGGACCGCCGAGGTCGCCGAGAGCGAACTGGGCTCGATGACGACGAGCACCTCGACGCTCGGAACGGCAGACGTCGAGGCGAGGGCGCCCGCGTCGACGACCCCGACGATCGTAGGCCCGCCGAGCGCAACGATCGTCGCGAGCGCGCCGGGCGTCACGTCGCCGGCGAGCGACGGCGAGAGAACTTCGGCCGTGCTCGATAGCGCACCCGGTTCTGCGACACCACCGGACGCGATGTCGGGCACGGTCGAGGACGAGGCGAGGGTGCCGGGGCCAACCGTCGCGGTGATGGCCGGACCACCGACGCCCACGGTGGAGTCGGCGGCGTCCGGCGCCGTCGTGCCCGCCAGATCGACGCTCGGGACGACAGCGGTCGAGGCGAGGGCGCCGAGATCGCTGACGCCGCCGACATCAGGCGGGCCGAGGCTCGCCGTGGACGCGAGGGTGCCGGGTTCCACGCTCGCAGCGAGCGTGGGCCCCTCGATCGCGGCTGCGCTGGCCAGCGCACCGATGTCAGCAGATCCAGACAGCGACGGCGACGACGCCGAGGACGAGGCAGCGAGCGCGTCCGGGGAGATCCGCACCTGCACATCGACGTCACCCAGCGCGGACGACGACGCGGTTGCGCCGGGCTCCACGACGCCCGTCAGCGCGGGAGCGCCGAGGCTCGATGTCGTCGCGAGCGCGCCGGGCTCCACGTTTCCGACGATCGTGGGACCGCCGAGCGAGGAGACGGCGGCGGTCAACTCGGGCGCGAGGATCCCCGACAGGGACGGCGCGCCAAGGCTCGAGGTGGAGGCGAGGGCGCCGACTGCCACCGCGCCCACGATGGTCGGGCTTGGGATGCTCGACGTCGACGCGAGCGCCCCGGGCTCCGCGGTCGCAGTGAGCGTGGGGCTCGGGGTGGTGGACGTCGACGCGAGCGCGCCCGGCGCGACGAGCATCGCGATCGTGGCGGAGAACTCGACCCACGGACGATCGTCCGTGGTGGTCGTCGAATCCTCGGGCAGATCGGACCCGCTCGTTGGGTCGCCCCATCGCCCTTCGGCCTCCGGCGTCGTGCCGGCAGCGTCCAGGTAGCCGAACACGACCACGAGGCGATCGCCGGACTGGACGTCTACGTTCGTCAGGGTGTCGCCATTCGCCCACGGGTAGTTCCGCAGCGTGGCCAGAGCCGTCAGTTCGGCGGAGCCGGCATACTGCCCGGCGGCGAGCAACGTTCCCCGTACCGAGGATCCGTCGTTGGTGACGACGTAGACCTCGAACCGAGACCAGACGTTGTCGCTGCTGGCGTTCTCGCGCGCCCTGACCTGCGCCTTGACGGTGCCGCTGATCGTCTGAGCCGCGAGCGGCTCAGAGACGTACCGACGATCGAGCCCCGTCGAGCCTGCAGACCACGCGCCGATGCGCGTGCCGGTCGCCATCGCGTCGCCGCCGGGAGTCCCGCGGAGCGCGTAATTGCCGGCCTCCGACGTGTAGCCCCAGGCCCCGTTCGCAGCGGGCGTCACGGCCGCTGCCGTGTTGCTCAGGTAGAACCGCGACGCCATGGCTCACGCTCCAGTGCGCCGCTCGCGCGCGGTCGCCGACTCGCTAGCCGCGCCCGTTCACGCTGGCGCGCGATGAGAGCGGTCCGGCTCCGACGGTCGTGCCGATGTGCTCGATGAGTTGTGCGGGCGTCATGCCTGCGGCCGAGGCTGCCCGCTCGATGCGCTCGAGCGCCGAGAGCTCCTCGGCCAGCGGACGAATCTGAGCGGCGAGCGCCGCTCGCTCCGCGTTCAGGCGGGCGAGCTCGGCGCGAACGATGTCGATGCGGGTCATGTCTGGCTCCTCCGAGCGGCGATCGAGGCCGCGTGGTCACAGGGTCCGGCCGGCAACGTGGTGGCGAACACGCCCGGTGGCGGCAACTGCACCGACGAGCGCACGCCGCCAGGGAGAGCGCGCCGCAGCTCGCGGTTGTGCGCCGCCTCTTTCGCGGCCTCGTCGAGGATGCGCGGGTCGGCCGTGAGACCGACGCGCAATCGCGTTTCGCGCCCGGCGCCATCGACGAACGGGATCCCGTCGGCACGGAGCAGGAGTGCGTGATCGAGCGCGACGGCCTCGGCCTTCGCGGTCTCCTCTGCACGAGCGGCCGCGGCGATCAACACGCGCCCGATGGCGCGGGCTTGCTCCCACGGCATGAGAGCGTGCATGCCTCCGATGGCGAGATGCACGCGCGGGCCCTCATCGCTCACCGCGATCCGCTGCGTCTTCGGCGTGATCACGTCCATGTGAAGATCCCGGTCGCGTGCCACGCCACCGTTCTGTTGCCGCCGTCCGGCGTGAACGGAAGCCCGGTCCCCGTGTCGATGTAGACGAACAGGGGGGACGTGCCGGCGGCACCCGAGTCGTAGTAGATGTTGATCGACTCGACCGTCGCGCCGGTGACGCCCGACACCGTCTCGTCCGCCGCGTCGAACGTCCCTCCCGTCGTCGTCTTCGACGACAGGTTGCCGGACGTGGCGATCGTGCCGGCGGAGATGTCGTCCAGGAAGTCGTCGGTCGTCGTGTTCGGCGTGTCGGCGCCGTGATCGGTGAACACGAACTTGATGTTCGATGCGCTGATGTCGATGTCGGCGTCGAGGAACTTCTTCTTGCCGATCGTGTAGAGGGCGTTGGCCATGACGGGCAGACCTCTGCGCCCTCACGGACGCGGTGAGAGAGCGCTCCGGGAGCGCGGAGAGAAGCGCGCCGCCCGCCGGAGGGGGGATGCCGCGGGCGACGCGAGGGGTGGGTCGCGGGATCAGAGCTGGGCGACGAAGATGCCGCGGACGGTCAGCGTGTTGGCCGCATCGGGCGCCGCGACCTTGCCCTTGAGCGTGACGGTGAGTCCGTCCTCGAAGCTCGCGGTGCGGTCCGCCGCCTCCGCGTCGGTGTCGTCGCCGGCCGCGTGCCCCGTGGTGAATCCGCGCACGCTCGGCGTCGCGGCGGCCCACCCACCCGACTCCCACGGATACACAGCGAAGCCGGCCTCGCAGTAGGCGGTCAGCGTGCCGTTGCTCCACCCATAGGAACCGATCGGGAACCCGCCCAGCTCGATGCCGGTCGAGTCGTGTTCGCTCACGATCTTGACTCGCCCGCCGGTCGTTGCGCTGTTGCTCGCGTAGACGAACACGGCGATGGACGCGTAGCTCCAGCCCGTGTCACGCGCGTACTTGCGTCGCGGATGCACCCGGATCTTGCCGGGCCACATGCTCGAGTAGTTCTCGTCCGAGTCGGTCGCGATGTTCTCGCGGTAGTGCGCGTACAGGAACCGCGCGCACCCGTCGGTCTCGACCTCTTTGGCCGAGCGTCGCAGCTGCTGCACGCCGCCACGCAGGGCGGCGGACCCGGACGTGAAGATCGGGCGGCGAGAGTCGAAGGCCTCGAGGTCGTTGCCGTAGGTGTCTGAGGACACGAGACGTCGCGGGAGCTCGAGGCACCGAAGCGACCGGATGCGGATCGTGCCGGTACCGGTCCACGTGATGTTGAAGTCGATCTCGGCGGGCGTCGCGATCGACGGGATCGTGTGCTCGCCCGGGTCTCGTCGCTCGTAGAACACGAGCGGGCGATGCGCGCGGCGAGACGTTGTGAGCACGTCCACCGGCAGGCCCGACACCCAACAGGAGTCCGTCGAGTTGACCGGCGTGAAGCTCGGCGCGAGCGTAACCAGCCCCTCGCTCGGAGGCGTGTCGTACTCCATCATGTAGAGAGCCGCGCGAGCACTCCGACGCACGAGCGAGCGCGTGTAGATCGGCGCGCCGCCGCCGTCCGCGTCGATGTCGAGATCGTCCAGCGCGAAGCTCACGCCGCCCTCGGTCTGCACGAGGTTCGCCAGCATCGCGAGGTCGACGCCGTGACCGCCGCGCACGGATCGGCCCGTCAACATCTCCTCGAGCGGTGGGCGGATGACGCGGCCGTTGGGATCGCGCGAGGCCGTCATGCGGACGTCACATCTTTCGCCGCATAGGCGGCTCCACGGACGTAGACGCCGTGCAGCTCGGGCGTACCGGCCGAGCCTCCGGTGAAGCCGCCATACAGATCGAGCGTGAGCATCGGGACCGCAATGGGCTCCCAGTCGTCGGGCGTGCCGATGCCAGCCTGCCGTTGCCACGACACGAGGCCGACGGGCTCGCGAGGATCGAGCTGCATGATGCCGTACATCTCGGAGGCCGAGAGCACGCCATCGACCTCGGTCTCGGTGAGCGACGCCGACGTGAATGCCGCTTGGCCGACGTTCCATCCGTCACGCAGCCCGGGCCCGGGGATCGGCCAGGGCGAGGACGGCTCGGCGCTGTAGGGCCGCAGGTGCGCCCGGATGTAGAAGTTGTTGTGTCCCGCGTCGGCTTTCTTCGCCGCGATCCTCACCCGCACGGGCTCGGGGCGGCCGTCGGGCAGCATGCGGCAGATCCAGGAGAACGAGCGTAGGTGTGTGAATGCGTCGTTGCCGGCCTTGCTGCCGGTCGCCGAAGACGTGAACGAGATCGCCGTCTGCGCCGACGGGGTGAGGAAGTTGACGTAATGCTGGCCCTGCGAGAGCCAGAGGTGGCCGAGGCTCGACGCGAGCTCGTCGTGCGCCAGGAAAGAGGACAGTGGCCGGTCGGGATCCGTGGCGTCGAGGTCGGTGTGCCCGCGCACGTAGTAGTCGGTCCTCGAGATCGGGACTCGCGGTCGCGCCATGGCTACCCTACGGGGGCCGCGGCGAGGGCCGGGCGGAGGATGAGGGGATGAAACTCGGGAGCGTGTTGCTGGGGCTCGTGGTGGTGGCGGTGGCGGGGTGTACGAGCGGAGGCGGCGTCAACCCGGGCGACCCTCTGCCATGTGACCTGCCGTGCGGGCCGGGCGGCTACGAGTGCCGCTTCGGGGATCTCTTCGTCCAGCGCGGCGAGCTCCAGCCCGACGGCCGTACGCCATGCCCTGGCGACTCGTGCTCCGGCCAGGACGGCGTGGACGATTACGCGTGCTGCGACGTCTCGAGCGTGGAGATGTTCCTCGCGGCGGGAGCCGCGAACCCGTGGGCGCTCGGGTGCCACCCGACAGAGCCGGTTCCATGCCCCGGCGGCGCGTGCGAGTGCATGACCGAGGAGAACTGCGAGGCGGGCGAGGCGTGCCTGGAAGATCCCGGCACCTTCAACACGTTTTGCGCGCGGTCGTGCACGGACGATGGCGACTGCGACGCGCTCGACTTCTGCGGCTCCACCACGGTCGGCGGCTTCTGCCTGCCGCGCGAGTAGCTACGCCCCCCAAACCTGCGCGGGATCGTTGCTCGTTCCGAGCAGCTTCCCCGAGTCCGCAATGAAGGCGTACTGCAGCTGCGTCGCGGCGTTGTCGCCCGCCTCGCACGTGTCGTAGTCGTCGTACTCCATGATCCAGCGGGTGCCGGCTGCGTTGAAGTCGGTGGCAGGCGTGTCCACGACGTAGATGTAGTGATTCGTCGTGTCGATCGAGCTGATGACGAACGACTCCTCCACGACGGCCGTGATGTAGTCGATGCGCCGGACGATGATGCGGTCACCCGCCGCGAAGCGCGTGTAGTCCGCGGCGTCCGAAGGCGAGTAGACGGCCTCGTTCCGCATCGTGAGACGACGGTTGCCGGTGCCGCCCATTGGCGAGCTCGCGGCGAGCTTCGCGGCTGGGCTGTAGGCCGTCGCGTTCCAGTCGGTGAGCATCACCCAGAGGTCCACGTACGCGCCGCCCCACGCGACGCGGCGGCCGACGATCTGCCCCTTGGCCGTCACGAGCCCGCGCACGCCCTTCCACACCATGCGGGCATCGGTGATGGACACCATCTGGCCGAGCAGCGCGTCGGCGAGCAGCAGGCCGGGGCAACGCGAGAACATCGCGATCCCGTACGGGTACGCGTAGATGTGGCACAGGCTCTTCGCGACGCGCGCTCGGAAGTCGAGATCCGTGAGGTCAGTCTGGAGCTCGGTGCCGCGCGGCTCGATCGTCAGCCGCTGCTTGCCGAAGTGCTCCCAGCTCGCGGGCATGCTCGCCGCGCCGATGAGGTTGTCGTACTCCTCGGTCTCGGCGTTCCATCCGCCGCGCACCTCGACGATGTTGATGACGCCGTCGGGCTGGATCGAGAGCGTCGGCGTGAGGGCCGGCCCATTGGTCGATTCGTCGATCGTGACGCTCGCGAGAACGGCGCCCGATGCAACCGAGATCGCGACGAGCGTGATGAGCCCCGCCGCGGTCGTCGCCCAGCACAGCCCCATTGCGATGAGCTCGGGCGACACCATCTCGCGGAGGGAGCCCGCGCGGCGAATGCGCCACTCCTTCGCGAACGCGTCGCCGCCCGCGCCCATCACGACGCGCTCGATGTCGGCCCAATCGAACTCGGCGGATGGGAAGTAGGGCGTGACGCCCGACGTGCCGCTCGCCGGCGTGGCGTCGGCGATGGCCTTGAGCCATGTGTCGAGCCGCTGGCGCTCGAAGACCAGCACAGGGGAGAACTCGACCGGCGCATCGTGCCAGCCGTAGTAGCGAATGGACTCCAAGCTACCGCGCAGCACGTCGTGATCGGTCGCGCGCCGGCCCACCGTCAGGTAGCCCGCGCCGTCGTCGAGCACCGAGAAGTACGTCCCTCCGCTGCGGGACTCGAACCCGAAGGGCGGCGGTCCCATGAGTTCGGTGACGGCATCGGCCGAGATGGACTCGTCTCCGTGATAGATGCGATTCGGCGGGTTCGTCGCGGCCGAGCCGTCCTCAGGAATCAGCGTGAGGCTGCGCGACCGGATCACGGTCGCGGCATCGGGAAATTCGTCGCGCTCCCAGCGCGTGCGCCCGGGCTCGGGGATGACGGTGTACGTCATCGCTCCGGCGACGCCCGTGAGCGAATCGACCCATTCGCCGTCTTCGTCGATTAGGTAGCAAATGTCCTCGCTCGGACACCCCGGCATCAAGCAATAGACGTTGACCCATCGCGGATCGCCAGCCTCGCCCGCGCCAGTGCGGAACTGCACGATCAGCTGATTACCGTTCCCGATCGATGCGCTGTAGCCGATGTTGACCGGGGTTGCGGACCACGAGGCGCTCGACGGCTGGATCGCGGCGTTGATGGCCTGCACAAGCGCGTCACGCGTGCCGTAGCGCCCGACGATCTCGATGTTGCACTGCGCCGTGACGTCGCGGGTTGCAGCAGGCGATTCGGTGGAGTACTCGTCCACCCGGATGCGCAGCGGCTCCTCATCCGGGAAGTAGTACCCGTCGAGCGCGAACGGCCCGAGCGTCTCGCCGATCTCCTGGTCGAGCAACGCGCTCACATGGTCCATCGTCACGGACCAGCCCATCGCGTCTTCGGTCTGCTCCACGTGCCGCACGATGCCGCGCCACACGACGAACGCCTCGGACTCGGCCGTGTCCTCCACGAAGCAGTACAGCTGCGCCCTGCGTCCCTTCACGGCGACGGGCTGATCCGTCACCTCGATCGACTCGGGGCGTTCGGCCTCGTAGTTGTGCGTGACGGCGAGCGTGCCGCCGATTCCGCGGTTGCAGTCGATGAACGTCGTACCGCTCCCGATGCCGCCGAGTTGGATCATCTCGCGGCCGATGTGGATCTGCTCAGACCCCGACCAACCCGTGGTGCTCGATACCGTGATGGTCGTGCTGGTGTCCGAGAGCGCGGCCGCGAGCCACGTGCGCTTCGTCGGCACGCGCCCGCCGAAGATGCGTGACGCGGCGTCCTTGGTGACCCCGCTGGCGTCGTCCCGATCGTTCACCACGACCGTCAGGGTCGCGGCGTCGAGCGTCGCGGTCTGCCAATCGATCCGCTCCTCGAACGCGTACTCGCCCGCGTAATCGAGACCGTCGACTCCGTACTGCTCGTCGTTGTCGCCGAGCTCCCACACCATCGACCCGCCCGTAGCGCGGCGAGGGTCGGTGACCGGCATCTCGGGGATACCCTCGATCCGCAGACCGAACGCGAGCCGGCAGTTGCCACCATCGGCGATGAGCTCGTCGCGGATCGTCACGAGCTCGCCCCCGCGGTGTGCTCCACGACGTCAAACGGGACGTTCAGGTAATCGACCCAGTGCGGGACGTCGAATGCCATCTCGAAGTCATCACGCCCCTCGGCCGTCAGCTGGTAGACCGCCTCGCGATTCGCGTAGCTGAACGTCGTGGTGCCGGGCGGGAAGTGCAGCCACCGCCGGTGCGTGCGGTGGTAATCGTAGAATCGCTCGAGCGTCCAGGCGTCGGCCCCGCCGTACTGATTGAGCGCCGTGGCCTTCCCCATGCGCTGCTCGATCCAGCGACGTCCAAGTGGCAGCGTCGCGGGCCCCACCCCGTACGCCTTCCCCGAGCTGCCGATCGTCGCGCTCCCGCGGTACGCGCCGCGCAGCACGTTGCGCGGCGACGGCTTCGTCTTGTCGGGGAGGATCAGCCAGTACCAGGGGCACACCTGCGACGTCAGCGACGCCGCCGCCGTGCGATTGCCCGTCATGCCGAGCAGGTGCCGCATGAGGGTGCCGGCCGTGCCCGAGAACGACATCGCGATCGTGCCGCTCGACGGCGTGAAGGTGTAGAAGCCGGTCGTCGGGTCGAACGTGACCGTGATGGTCTCGGTCAACGCGGTTGCGTCGAACGCGACCTTGAACGCTGGCCCGAAACAGTCCGTCCCGCCCTGCGCAGGCGTGGTGCCGTCGTCCGTGTCGTCGGTGGAGTCGCCATGGTAGTAGCGGCTGCTCGTCGCCTGCGGGAGCGTGATGGCGGCGGCGCCCGAGCCACACGTGCACGTGACGGTCGCGTCGCCGAGCGCGTAGAGGTCGATCCTGCTCGCGAGGTACTCGCTCACGGGCCACCTACCTCACGCGGATCGGCGTGCGGATGTTGCGCTGCCGGCGCTCCTGCAGGTCGGAGCGCCGGAGTTGCGTCGCGAGGTGGCGCGGGCCCTCGAGACCGGTACCGGGCGAGAGGATGAACTGCTGGATCATGGTGGCGGCCGAGCCGCCCGTGTCGCGCACGGCGCCGCCGTTCGCGCGCGCCGTCGAGCCCGAGGATCGGCGTGCTCCGCCGCCTCCGCCGCTCGCTGCGCTCATGGCGGCAGCTCCGCCGCCTGCGAGAACTGCGACGGCCGCGTAGGTGCCGGCTGCCGCGAACGCCGCAGCGGCGCCGTCATACTTCATGGTGGCGGTGAGGAAGAGGCCCTCGGCCGTCGCGAGCAGCGCCTTGACGGTCGCCTCGGTGGCGATGGTCGTCAGCGTCTGCGAGAGGATGCCGGCGAGCGCCTGGCCGATGGACTGTTCGCCCGCGACCCATGCGGCAACGTTGCTCTCGATGGCGCCCTGGAGAGCTCCGAGCGCGCCGACGCCGGTGTTTTTCAGCGCCTCGAGCGCGCCGCCGTATTTCTGCGCCGCTTCGGTCTGACGCGCGAATGCCGAAACCTGCTGCGATGCGTTCCGAGCGCCGCCGAGATTGCCGCGCCCGCCGGTGCCGCGGCCTTCGGCGTTGAACCCGGGCGCGACGTCGCGATTGCGGTCGGCGCGGTCCTCGTCGTCGGTGATCCCGAAGAGCCCACCGCTGCGGCGCTCGTCCTCTTCGGCGCGCTGCCGAGCTTCCTCAAGCCGATCGATGAACCGATCGACAGAGTCGATGATCCCGTTGAGCGCTTCCTCAATCGTCTGGCGGTCGCGCGCGCCGCCTCCTCCGCCGCCACGGCGGCGCTGCGTCGGATCGAATGACTCGGTTCCGAAGAGCAACGCGCCCTGTCCGCCGTCGGAGAGCAGGCCGCGCGCGGTGGCGATCCGCCTCTGCTGTTCGGCGTACTCTGCTCTGTTGCGCGGCCTGCCGTAATCCGTGCTGGTGTCCGTGACGCTGAGAGCCCCTCCGGCGCGACCCTCGACGAACACGTCGTCACTGACCCGGAAGTTGGCGACCTGCCGCTGGACGCCCAGCAGGCCGCGGATCTGCGCCGTGAGCCGACCGACTTCCTGCCCAATGAACGGGAGCGCGTTCGCGAAATTCTCGGCCGCGTCGGCGAGGCCGTGGAAACCGGATGACGCATCTCCCGTCGCCGCCGTGAGTCGCGCGACCTCGACCGGGAGCTTGACGATCTCCAACAGCAGCTTGTGCGCCGCCGCGATGGTATCGACGATCCCCGCCTCAAGCGTGCCGAGCTTCTCTTTGCCCGTGTCCCACGCAGCACCAGCACGGTCCCACGCGCCGGTGTTGCGCTCGATGTTCTCCGTGTTAGCCGACAGAGCGCTCGACAGTTGGCGGATGGCTTCCGCCGTGCCCTCGGCCCCCGTCTGTCCCTCGCGGAGTGCAATCCCGAAGGGACGCAGCCCGCGCGCATTGCCGGCCACGAGAGCGCCCGTGAGTTGCGCGAGGGCCGACGCGCCGTCGGTACCCGTGCGCATCGCGAAGACCTGCGCGGCGGCAGACACGGCAGCGAACTGCTCGTCCGTGACTCGAATGTTTGCCGCGAGGAGTCGATTCTCTGCGCCCGCAAGCGCCATCGCGGGGATGAGCCCTTGGGTGACGTCCCGCGCCGCCTCAATGGAGCGCCCGCCGAGTTGTGCGAGCATATCGTTGAGGACATCGCCCTGGTCGATCAGCTCCTTGACCTCTGCAGCGACCTTGAGGAATCCGGCGGCGGCGAGCGCGTCCTTGAGCCCCCCAATCCCGCCCGCCGAATCCTCAGCCGACTTGCCGAGCTTGCCGGCCGATTCGCCGACCTTATCGAGCTCGCCCGCGGCAGCGCTGGCGCCCTCGACCTGGACGCGGATCCCGATGTCAGACGACATTTGCGACCTCGCGCCTTCGGTGAATCAATCGTGGTGTCCGCCGTCGGCCTCGCGCTTGGCCTTCGCCTTTGCGTCCGCCGCAGCCTGCTCGGATTCGTACGCTTCGGACGCCGACAATTCAGAGTCGTACAGCGTGATGGCGTCCACGAGCACCTTTGCGGGATTGGGCCTGAACGTCTCCAGCTGGCCCTTGCTCCACCATCGCCAGCCCTCCGCCACCTCGTTGGTGAACGGGTCTCGCAGCGTGCGATAGGGGCAGAACGTGACGGGCGGCCGATCGGGTCGCTCGTCCTTGTCGATCTCTTCGCGGAAGAAATCCCGCCACTGCAGCGGGTAGCCCTCTACGGGTTCGCTGTCAGCTCCGGCGATGGGCTCGTCCCACTGTTCTCCGAGGCAGTCGCATCGGTGGGCTGCTCGGATCTGCCGCCCTCGCTCTGCGTCATCGCCTGAATGGCAGTAGCGCGAGCTTGGGTCACCGCACGAGAGATGCGCGGCCACATGAGGACGGCACACCCAGGCGGCAGATCGAAAAAATCGACGGTCTCCTGACCGAGACGCGTCCGGTCGTAACACCACTTGCCGAGATCCTCGACGAGAGCGGCAGACACAACCTCGAGCGCCTCTTCGGGCCACACCTCGAGATCGAGCGTCTTGGTTCTCGTCTTCGTGTGCGGCTTCCACGGTTCGGCGTGGAATGGCCCGCCGCGCGTGCGCCACCCCTCGATGCCGCGCACGGCCGCGAGGAACGCGAACACGTAGCGCATGTTCTCGTTTGGCTGGACCTCGACGAATCGGTGAAACGCGCGATTGCTGATCGGCGCGAGCGTGACCCACGTGGCGGCCGATGCATCACCGTTGCGGAAGACGAGCAGGCTCGCGTCGCGCGAGCTGGCGTAATCACGGACACCATCGAAGCCGCCCATCGCGGCGAGGTCGAGCGTCGGATCCGTGACGCTCACGACCCGCACGAGCTCGGTCGGTGATTCAGGCATTGTGCTCCTCTCAGCCCAGGCGAATCAGCCCAGGTGAATGCGCAAGCCGCTGCGCTCTTCCTCGGTCGGCGTCGCGGTCCACGTCGTGGCCCGGTCGATGTCGCTCTCGAAGCTCACGCGCTGCCCGCGCTTGCGGCCCTTCGGCGCCGGCTGCACGTCCACGATCTGGATCTTGGGCACATCGATCGCGACGCTCTCGCCGGCCGCGTTGCCCATCTGAAACCACAACTGATAGGGAGTCTTCGCGCTCCGCCCCGTCTCCCACGCGAGATCCTCGAAGTTGGGGAGGAACATGCCTTTGACGAGCGGCCGAACCGGAATTCGCCGGTAGCCTACGACACCCTCGATTCCCGCCGTGCTCTCGTCCTCCTCGTACTCGATCGTCGGCTGAATCTGGATCTCGGCGACGTGCTGGAGGGAGCGCGCCGTGGCCGCGGCGTAGCCCACGACCTGCAGCTCCGAATCCTTGACGACGCCGCGCCCGCCACCGCCGAATGTCGGCTCCGCGAACGTCTCGCCCGTCGTCGCGAGCCACGAGCAGCCGCGGAAATTGAACGTGACCTCGCGGAGCTTGCCGCGCCCGATGTTCAGCGACATCCCCGAGGACGCGAGTCCGAACGCCTGGAATTGATCCGACCCTTCCTTGCCCTCCAGGATTGCCTGCAGGGTCGCGGTCGGATTGTCCGCCATGTACGCAGTCGCGGCCCCGTAGACGACGTCGTTCTCGGCGGGCGCATGCGAGAGCGCGATGTTGGTCGTGATCGTGTTGGTCGCGAGCGTCGTGATGCGCCGCATCTGGAAGAGGCCCGAGCTGGCGGTCGGCGTGACGCCGATGCATCCGCCCTGGCGCATGTTGGTGCCGCTCGCGACGTCTCCGCTTGACGTCGTCCACCCCGCGGCTGCCGTGCTCCCCATGTTGGTCCGCACGTCGAGCCCGCCCATCACGTGCTGCAGGATCACGGCGAGCCAATAGGTGCTCCACGCCTGCGAGCCCGTGAGCGGCGTTCCGTGCGAATCGAGGTATGCCGGCAATTCGAGCGTGCAGCGCTTGAGTCCTGGGATCGAATCGGGCCGCGCGTCCGGGTAGACCTGAATGGTCTCGTCCGGCAGCATCTCGAGCTGACGCGCGAGCATCGCCTTCCCGCGCACCCGAACAGCATAGGAGCTGTTCCAGTTGGCGGGCGCGGTACCGAAGGTGCCCTCCGTCTGGATGCGGACCTTCTGTAGCCGATCGACTTCGACGCTCATGGGTCGCTCCTGTGCTCACGCGCGGCGGCGCTCGCGGTCTGGTGGTGCGAGGGCGGGCGACCGCTACGCGGGTCGCGCGAGTTGCACGTCAGCGATGAATCGGTGGGTGACGATGATTCGCTGCGGCACGTTCGGCCCGCCCGTCGGATCGGGCTTGTCGATCTGCACGGGGTCGACGCTTTCGACGTGCTCCAGAAGCCCCGAGACAATGCCGGTGTCGAGCCCGCGCACCGTGCGATCGAGATTGCCGTGCTCCTCGAGCGCGAACTTGATGGCCGCCTGATCGCTGGCGAGCCTCTTCATGACGGCAATCGAATCGCCGCCCAATTCACCACCGAGGAAATTGCCGCCCTCGTACGCGTAGCCGACGTCGATCGCGACCTCGTAGCGCTGCGTGCAGCCGTCCGCGTTGCGGCCGATGTCCTCGCCGGGGAGAATGCGACCGAATCGGAACGAGACCGCGGGCGGGCGCAATGCGGAGGGCGGCGCCTCCGTGATGGAGCCGCGCCCTGTCCAGCGGCGAAAACGCTTCGGCTCGACCAGGCACCGGACGCCGGCACCGTCGCACAGCACCTCGAGCACCGCGTCGACCATCGGCGCGAGTGACGAAACGCTGACCGCCATCGTCAGGAACCCGCGCGCGCCGCACGCATGTAGTCCGGGAGCCGTCGCGGCGCGACCATCGCGGACAGCGCACGGCGCCGCAGGTCGCCTGGCTCGACCGGGAGGGCGTATTCCAGATGAGCGCTGCGCTCGCCGCGACCGTCGAACGCTGGACCGCGCACGTAAATCACGCCGCCGGGGTGGGGCGCGACGCGCGTCGCGGTCAGCGACACGGTGAATCGTGGCGCGTAGTCGTCGCGGAATTGCCGCACGAAGTCGAGCGCCGAGTCGTGCGTGGTGATCATGTCGGCGTCTCCGCGTGGGCCGGCGCCGGCTCGGTCTCGGGCGACCACATCGCGGCGGTCTCGCCGATCGCCGCGAGAACCGCGAGATCGGCCAGCCCCGTGCGAACGATGCCCTGCGGCGCGCCGCGATCGACGCCCGCCGCAATGGCGAGCGCAGCGGGCGATTGCGGGGCCGCTCGACGGATCGCCGCGGCCATGGCGCGGGCGACGGTCGCGCGCCCGATCGCGGCTCGAATGGTGACACGGCTACCTCCCGGATCCCGACGTCAGCCGCCGCACGAGTCCCTGGTAGAGAGCGCCCGTGTCTCGCCCGATGTGGTCCGTGCTGCCGTCGCGGCGTGGTGCCTTGAGCGGAGCTTTGCCGCCCGGCGTTGGTTCCGTGTCGTCGATGCGGCCGCGGATGATCGCGAGCACGCGATCACCGATCTTCGTCCAGAAGGTCGCGACCGAGACTCCGTGCTGAACCGCCGCTCTCGCGACGATGGCGTCCAGTTCTGCGGCACCCGCCTCGCGGATAGCCTGCTCCATGGCGGCATCGACCGCGAAGATGTCGCGGCCGCCACGCACGAGCGCCTCGGCCTTTGCCATGTCGGACGCTGCAGGCACGACCTCGACACCCGTTGCGCTCGTCGAGCGGACGAAGGCGCCAATGGCTTTGACCCGCGCTATCGTCTCGCGGAGACCGGTGACAGTGATCACTCCGCCGCCTCTCGCAGCTCACCCGCCGCGCTCTCGCCCGCGTCCGCCGGCCGGATCGGCACCAATTCGCATCTGCATCGCCCGCCGCCCAGACAAACGCCTCTCGGAGCGCGCGGCATGCCGTCGCTCTCCCATTCGTCGAGCGCCTGTTCCTGCCCGTGGCGGTCCTCGCACGGCGCGCACGTGTCCTCGTCCGCCACCGCGAGCCAGACCCATTGCCAGCCGGGCTCGGCGCCCGCGTCGAGGTGCGCCGCGATCCCCGCCTCGCCGACGACCTCTTTGATGCCCTGGCTGATCGCGTCGTGGAGCGCGCGCCCCATCTCGGAGCGGAGCGCCTCCGCGTCGATCCGACTCGTGCCGTTGCCGACGTCCAGCGCGAGGTCGCGCAGTCTGTTGCGTAGCCGCCGCATCTCCAGCAGCGGCTCGCCCGTGGGGCCCGTGAGCCCGAGGTTTCTCAACTCCGTGAGTAGTTCCTCCGGTGGCAGCGAAACGAGGTCCGCCATGCGCGGCAACGTCGGCGCGGAACGTCCGCCCGGCGTGGACCGAATCCGTTGTCGCAGGCTCTCGCGAGCGATCCGCACACGGTCTGCCGGCGAGAGCGGTCCGCCCAGGTCGCGACCGAGCAGCGACTCACGAAGTGCC
This sequence comes from Polyangiaceae bacterium, assembly GCA_020849655.1. GTDB lineage: Bacteria > Myxococcota_A > Polyangia > Polyangiales > Polyangiaceae > JADLFU01. The sequence continues at coordinate 37,112 of JADLFU010000262.1, forward strand.
ACCCTCGCCTCTCCGAGCCTGCTCGCGCGCGACCCGCCGCTGCGTTCGGTGCTCGTCGACCGCCGTGCGCGGGATGCGCTCGAGTCGTCGCGCCTCTGTCGGCGAGATCCCGCCATGCGCGCGCTCCGTGAGTCCGGGGAGAATGGGTCGCGCCGCCGTCATGGCCGCGAGCGTCACGAGGGCGCAGTAGGCGTCGGCGAATTGGTCGGCGGTCTCGGCCGTCACGCCGGGTTCGCGCGCGAGCGTTTCGAGGTCGCCCACCATGCGCGCGGCGAGGTCGTCCGCCGTGGCCTTCGCGTCGTCGTGCGCGTCGTCTTCGTCGGCGGCGCGCTCGAGAGCGGAGGCGCGGGCGCGGGCGGCGGTCACCGCCTCGCCTCCCGCGCTCTCGCCGCGTGCACGTCGCGCATGTCCCGCCCGCCCTCGCGGCACACGCGCCGGGGCTCCGCGCCGCACACGGGGCAACGGATCCGGTAGGCGCGGTGAGAGGGCGGTGCGGTCGGTGACGGGAGGGTCACTGCTCGATCTCGACCCACGCCGAGATGACGGGCGTGTTGCTGATGCCGGTGCTCGTGTAGACGACGTCGATGTTGTCGCCCGCGGCGAACGTGTGAAGCGCCGTGTCCTTCGCGACCGCGACCGCAAGGCCAGCTCCCGTGATGGCCGCGGAGAGCGCGGCGCTGAACCCGACGATGGAGCCCGCGCGCTGCGCGACCCATCCGGGCGCGGAGGCCACGGCGCCGGGACGCACGACCGTGTCGTCTTGGCTAGCGGCGAGCGTCCCGATGAACGGCCCGACCTGCTGGCGAAACCCGCCGACCGCCGAGAGGTCGCCCGTCGTCGAGATCCCGCCGGTACCCGCGGCATCGAGCCTGCGGCGCCCTGCGTGATCGCGGTCGTCGCGACGAGGTTGGTCGCCGTGAGGGTCGCGGTCGAGAACGTCAGGTCGGCGTCGTCGGCGAGCAGCCCGCCCGTGGACGCGAAGGGCACGCGACCGGCGGTGAGGCCCGAGACCGTGGCGGACGCGCAGACCAGCGCGTCGACCGTGGCGTCGTCGAGCGTGATGTCGTCGATCGACAGATCGCGGCCCACGAAGTCGGGCGCGTCGTCGAGCCCGTCGGTCGCGTCCACCCCGACGCTCGCGCCGCGGGCGCGGATCGGCAGCGCAGGGCGCGTGACGCCCGAGACGTCGATGCCCTCGAGCGCCTGCACGGTGCACCCGTAGAGCGTTGCGAGGTTCGCCATGGTGATGGTGCTGTGCACGGTCTCGCCCGGCGCGAGACAACGCTGGAACGGAGCCGGCATCGTGTGCCATGCGCCCGTCGTGTTCTCGATCGTGGTGACCGCGGCCGTCATGCTTCACCCCTGTTCCAACAGCCACGCGGCCGCGATGATGGCGCCGAGCGCCGCCACCCCGAGCCAGGCCAAGGCGCACCCCACACGGTCGCTCGTGTAGCCCGGCGGCATGTCCAGGGAGTGGAAACTCATCTCAGGGCTCCTCGTAGAAGATGGTCGCGCTGACCTCGGACGCCGTGCCGTGCGCCGTGTACGTGTCGCGCGTCGAGCTCCAGCCCCACGCGATGCCGTCGGCGAAGGTGGCGTCGAGCCCGCCGAGCCCATCGCGCGCCATGTCCTCGAACGAGACCTGGACGAGCGCGCCCGCGCCGACGCGGACCGCGACGAGGGGCTCTTCGTTCGTGGGGTCGGCGGCGAGGTTGTGGAGCTGGAACCAGAGCACGGTCGCGGCCGTCGCGTTGTCGGCGAGCACGCCCGTGACGCGCTTGCCTGCGCCGCCCGTGATGACGCCAGAGACGTCCGAGAGTGCCGTGTGGTGCATCGCGTTCGTCTCCCGTCAGGGCGCCGTGTGGTGGAGCCAGCCAGAGCGCGAGGTTCGTGTTGGTCGTCGTGGTCGGCACGAACGAGTCGCGGCGCGAGCTCCACCCGTAGGCGATGCCGCTCACGAACGGACCGAGTCCGGGGCGTGACAGTTTGCGAAGCGGCACGACGGTGCGCGTCGCGGTCGGGCAGCGGATCGGCGGATGCACCGGCGTCCACGACGCGGCGAACACGATCGGGTCGGTGTCCACGGTCTCGGGTGCCGTCGTCACGCGGTAGGCGAGCCCCGTCGAGACGGTGCCGACCGTCACGCGCACGAGCGCGTTCTCGACGATCTCGGCGACGGTGTCGAAGTCGGTCGCGCGCGTCAGGACCGCGTCTTGCCCCGCGCCGTCCGCGGGCGTCGTCATGACGTAGATGCCGTTGGCGTATCGGTCGGCCGTGACCTCGTCTTTCACGAGGATCCGGTCGTTCGCGATCGTCGTGACGCCGTCGAAGTCGTTGTGCGCAACGTTGTCGTCGGGGCTCGTGAGCGTCGCGCCCACGCCTGCGCCCGCCTGGATCCAGCCCGCGTCGATGAGCGCGGCGGTCGTCGCCACGCGGGCGGCGGTCTTCTGCGCCGCGTCGTAGGCGACGACGGCGTCGAAGAGCTGCAGCCAGAGGGTGCCGCCCGAGATGTTCTCGGCGGCAATGCCCGTGAGCACGTGACCGGCGGTGCCGGAGAGCGCACCGGCGACGTCGCTGAGAGCCTTGGTCAACATGGTGCCCTCAGTTGCGCTCGTAGGTCCGCGCGCCCCACGTCGCGGTCTCCGAGGGGCTCACGGCGTTGTCGTCGTCGTGATCGACCGTCGGTTGCGTCACGACCTTCTGCAGCGCGGCCTCGTACCGCCGCTCGTAGATCGCCATGTGCTCGGGCCGATCTGGCGTCGCCAGTAGCTCGAGCGTCTTCCAGAGGTGCGCGATGTCGTAGCCGACGAACGTGCCGCGCTGCAGCCACACGGGCCACTTGGCCCCGATGTCCATCTCGAGGATGTCGCGCGCCAGCAACATGATGCTGTCGATGTCGGTCCCCTCCGACAGCCGCGTGAGGAGAGCGGGATCCGCGTGCGAGAGCAACCGCCCGACGGTCGTGAGCGCGTGCTCGGACACCGCAAACTGCAGGTCCAGGATCTGCGCCGCGTTGCTGACCTCGTACGCGATCCGGGCCTTGCCGTAGCGCACGGCATCGGGGAACGTCCCGGCCGTGATGGCGCACGTCACGCGCGTGCTCGCGACCGTCGCGGTTCGGGCGTGGTCGTAGAAGAGCGGGCCTGAGAGCAAGAGCCGTGTGCCGAGGATCTGCAGCACTCGGCGCAGCTCCGCGACCTCGCTCGAGCTGCCGATCAGATACTCGCGCCCGACCGCGATCCCGCTCGCGCTCGCGACGTCGATCCGGTTGGATCCCGCCGGCACGAACTCGGAGAGCGTCGTGCTCGTCGTGTCGCGCGTCAGGGCCTGCGCCGAGAGCAGTTCGGTCCCGTCCGCGTCGTAGAGCGTGAGGGTCGGGGTCGGGTCGGCGTCCGAGACGGCCGGGAGGTGCGCCTCGAACGTGACGGCGATGCCGCGCGTGAAGATGATGGTCACGGGCTCGCCGGTGCCTCGGCGACGTCACGCGGCCCACGCCCGAGCTGGCGGGCACGCTCGCGCGAGATCCCCATGCGATCGCCGATCTGCGCCCACGAGAGGCCTTCGGCGCGCAGAGCGGCAATGGCCTCGGTGCGGTCGTCGGCGGGCGCCGCGGGGACGGGCGCAGCAGGCGAGACGACGGCGGAGGGTTCCGGCGTGCTCGCCTGCTGCTCCACGATCTCCGTGATGCTCTCGACGTCGGGCCCGAATGCGACCACGAGCCGATAGAGCAGACGCCCGCCGGCGACGTCCACCACGCCACCAGCGCCGAACTGGAACGCGCCGAACTGCCCCGCCTGGTGGTGGCGCAGCACGACGCGCCAGCGGCGCGAGGGGTCGAGGATGGCATCGGCAGCGGGCGCGATCATTGGCTACTTGCTCCGCGCCGCTTCTGCCGCATCGGCTGCGCGCACGGGCGCCTTCGCTGCGGCGCGCGCAGCCTTGCGACACGCGATGAACGCGGCCTCGGGCTTGGAGCCTGACGCGACCATGGCGCGGGCCTTCTCGAGACAGCCGAGCGCGGCCATCTCCGCTTCCTGGTAGGGCTCGAACATGCTCATTCTCCTCGTGGCGCGGATCAGGCCGTGATCAGCTCGGAGGCACGCGCGACCGCGAGCTCGGAGCCGAGCTTGTAACCGCCGTACCACTTCACGCGCTGGATCTTGGCGTCCGCCGTGAGGCGGCTGCCGAGCTGCTCGACCATGAAGCCGAGAACCGGCGCGGTGCGCGGGTCGCCGTTGACCACGTCGCTCTCGTTGCCGACGCAGAACGCCGAGAAGCCGGGGCCCGGCGTCATGCTCACGAGCACGACGCTCGACAGCGTGGTGGCCGCGCCCTTCGCCTCGGTGCTCGCGATGTTGTCGTTCCGCAGGATGGGGATCCCGCGGTACGTCGGCACGCCCGAGCCGTAGCCCGGCAGCCGGACGTGATCGGGGTTCGCTCCGCCGAGCGCGCGGCACGCCGCGAAGTACTTGCGCATCAGCGTCCCGTTCATGATGAACACCAGATCGGTGTCCACCTTCACGGTGTCGATCAGCGCGTCGAGCGTCGCGAACGTGAAGGCGTCGCCGTCGGCGCCCGAGCTCGCGATGAGCTGCGTGCCGGACGGGTTGATGAACTTGAAGATCCCGTCCGGGTCGTTGGTCGACGCCGTGAACGTGATCTCCGCCGTGCCGTTCTCGTCGGCGTCGGACACGTCGAGCGTCACGCGGATCCGCTTGTTCGGGTTGATCGACGCGAGCGTGTAGCTCCCGTCGGACGCACACGCGACGGCGGTGCCGTAGGCGTCGTCGCCCGGCGCCTTGTACTCGAGCAGAGTGCCGGCGTGCGTGTAGCGCAGGTAGCCCACGCCGAAGCGCGTCGAGTCGGTGAACGGCGACGCGTACACGAGCGTGTCGACGTAATCGCCGTTCCAGCCGACGGGGCGCGCGATGGTGAAGCCGTCGGCGAACGAGCCCGTGATCGCCTTCGTCGCGAGCGTGCGGCCCGCCTGGCGGATCTTCGCCGCGAGCTGCACGCCCATGTTGTTCTGGTTCGGCAGCACGGCCGCGAGCCCAGGGACGTCCACGTCCGCCGCGAGCGTGCGCGTCAGGGCCGTGACCTTCTCCCACGTCGCGCTGGACTCCGAGACGGTGCCGCTGTTGGCCGCGATGAACGCAGCCGAGCCGAGCGACAGCTCGCGGTTGTAGACGATGCTCTCCCCCGCTCCGCCCTCGAAGGCGAGCATCGCGAAGAACGCGTCGTAGGTGATGAGGGACTTGAACATCCCTCTCGGCAAGTCGCGATTGGTCGCGCGCATTGCCTGCTCGAGCGTGAGCGCCATTGTGATTCTCCTGTGGTCGGGTCAAACCCGCACGCACAGAGCGGCGGGGGCTATTGGCGGATCGGTTCCGCCAGCCCCGCTGCGAGCATCGCGGCGGGGTCTGCGTCGTCGGGGAGGCGGGCGCCTTTGCCGGGTCCGCCATTGGGGCGGTGCGCGCCGGAACCGCCGCCGGGGTGCTGCTGGAAATGCGGATTCGCCGTCAGCCAGGCGCCGGCTGCGTCTGCGAGATCCTTGCGAGCCACACCGTCGAATCGAACGGCCGTGATTCGCCCGTCTTCGTCCGTGTCGATCTCGACCTCGGAGCGGAATGCGGGAATCGCGTGCTTGAGCACGCCCGGCAATGCCTTCGCGGCTGCGAGCGCGTCGCCGACCTCGCGCGAGACGTTCGCCTCGACACGTCGGCGCTCTGCGGTCTCCGCTTTGCCGCGCCATTCGTCGCGCTCTTTCGCGAGCGCCGCTTCCCGGTCGGCGATTGCCTTCGCGGCGCGCTCGGCGTCTTTGCGCGCCTTCTCGGCGGCCGAGAGCTTCTCGTCTTCGAGCGCCTGCAATCGCGTGGTGAGCGAATCGAATTCGGCGAGCTTCGCCTTGCTCGATTCGACCTCCGCCTTGACGGCCGCGAGTTCCTTCTCTTTCGAGGCGAGCCGCTGGCCCATCATCCGGTCGATGTCGGCTTGGGTGTACGTCTTCTCGGCTGGTGCGGTGCCTGCGGCAGACGCAGCTCCGCCCGCTGCCGCTCCCTCGTCGGGGGCGCAGTAGATGCGCGGGTACATGGATTGTCCTCTCCGGTTCGGGCGAATGCCCACGGCTCCGGGGGCCGCTGTCTCCGCGATTGGCGTCGTGCTCCGATTGCGCGGGACAATCGGCGACGAATTGCCGTGATCAGCTCACGGCGGGCTGAGCCTCGGAAGAGGCGTGGGCATGGAGCAAGACGACGCCGTCACACGTGGCGTCGCTGATGTCGACGCAGGCCCGAAGCGCGCGACCGTCGCCGGACACGAGATCGAGCCAGCAATCGCCAGTGGCCTCGATGTCGGGCCCGAAGTCGTCATTGGGCGCTGCGTACGCGACGCGTAGCGGTTCACGCTCGGGCCTGGGGAAGTTGGCCGCTTCCCAGGCGTGCAGCTCCACGAGGCGCGTCTCTGCGCCGCGAATGTACTCCTGGTAGGCCGAATCGACGGCCGGCGGGAACCTGTCGAATCCCGGAATGGATCCGGGGAATGTCCGCCAATCGATCGGCGGCACGTCGGGCGCCCACTTCACCCGGATACGGTGATCGCCGCGGGGCGTGGGGCCGTCGATGCAATCAACGAAGCCGCCATTCCACCGAGAGGGGGCGCGGATGGTGAACACCGCTCAGACCGAGCCCGCGATCGCGGGCGTCGGGAGCGTCTGCATCCCCGACAAGAAGTGCTTGACCAGCTTCCGCTGCAGCTCGTTCGACAGCGTGTTGGCCGCGTCCTGGTCGGTGCTCGGGTCCGCGCTCGTGATCTGCAGGTCTGGCGTCACGCGGTGGTACGTCGTGCTCACGACGTGCGCGTTGAACACGGTCTTGAGCTCGATGATGAACGCCTCGAGTGTCGCGAGGTTCGTGGGCGTCGCCTCTGTCGTGACGTTGACGGCATCGGCCTCGAGATGGACGTCCGTGCTCGCGACGTGCGCGGCCCACGCGACCTCGAGCGCCACGCCGAGCGTCACGCTGGTGGCGAGGTCGCTCGCGACCGGGACGGCCGCGAGAGTCGCGGCGATGGTCGCGTCGGTGCCGTAGTGACTCGTGCGCCCCGCGAGCTGGTTCACGCTCGAGCGCAGGGCGTGCTCCCACCCGGGCACGCTGTCGTGGACCTGGCGTGTCGTCACGACACGGCTCCGGGAACCGTGCACGCGGGCAACGTCTGCATGCCGTTGCGCAGGTGGTCGAGCACGGCGCGCTGGAGATCGTTCGCGAGCGCGATCCCCGTCGCTTCGTTGCTGCCGTCCGCTGTCGTGATCTCGCGGTCGCCCCGCACGCGGTGGTAGGTCGTCGAGATCACGTGCGCGTTGAAGTCGTCTTTGAGCTCGTTGATGAGCGTGTTCGCGCTCGCCGTGTCGGTCGCGGTGTCCGCGGCCACCGGGTTGGTCGCGTCCGCGGCGGCGTGGACCGTGGTGGCTGCTGCGTGCGCGTTCCACGCTGTCTTGAGCCCGTTCGCGAGCGTGACGAGCGTCGCCTCGTTGGACGCGACCGCGATGGCGTCGAGCGTCGCGGCGATCGTGTCGTCCGTGTCGTAGTGGAGCGTCGCGGCCGCGAGTTGCTCCACGCTGCTCTTGAGGGCGTTGACCCAGCCGGGCGGCGTGTCGTGGAGTTGTCGAGTCGTCATGTGCTCATCTCCGTGATCACGCCGGCGGCGCGGCGGGTTGTCCGTTGGGCGGCGTATTCCCCGCCTGATTCACCGGCGGATTGCCGGGGCGATTGCCGGGCCGACCGAATGGCGAGGGGCGCGCCGCCGCCTCCGCATTGGCCTGCGCGAGCTTCACGGCCGACGCCTGCTGCTCGAGCTTCGCGGCTGCGGCGTCCTCGAGATCCTCGTCGATCTCGCCGCGCGTCTCGTCGTCCAGGTTCGAGAGCAGGCGGCCCACGAGCCGACGCTTGATCTCGGTCTCGGCCGTCACGCCGAGCGACAGCGCGAGGGCGGCGGTGGCCTGGTCGATCTCGCCCTGCAGGTCCTCGACGTCGAAGCTCTCGGGCGGCGTGATGCGGGCGCCGTCGCGCACCGTGTCGCCGAGTCCGAGCGTGATGCCCGTCAGGTCGAGCACGTCCTCCCACCACCGAGAGACCTGCAGCGCGAAGTCGTGGATCGCACGATTCGTCTGGGCGAACTCGTACGCTCGCGCGACGCCCGACGTGGCGGACGCGACGCCGCGCGAGAACTCGGCACGCGCCAACCGATAGAGCTCCGTGACGGTCGCCGTGATGACGTCGTTGTACGTTGCGATCACCGACGCGGGCGGCGCGATGAACGCGGGCGCCGGCCACTCGTGGTGGTACTCGATGACGTTGGTGGTGCCGATCGGCGCGGTGGTGCCTGCGGCTGCTCGCGTCGGATCGGGCACGGAGCCCTTGAAATCCTGCGCCTGCGTCAAGAGCGCGAACACCTGCCCGCGTAGCGACTCGTCACGCTCGGACAGCAGGTTGAACAACCGCCGCGCGAGGATCGCGACGTCGGCGTGCATCGGGATCCCGCGCAGCGCGTCGTCGGGGCTCGGCGAATGCCGGAGAATCGCGAGAGGCACGCGGCCCCAGCTGTGCGGAACGCCGGCCTCGTCCTCGCTCGCCGAGGCGTTGCCGTCGCGAGTCCGCACCGTCCAGCGCGACCAGACGGTGCGTGTCCAGACCGTGTACGTCTCGACCGGCGTCAATTCGTCGCGCCACGAATCGCGCTCGTGTGAGTCGGTGCGAATCTTGACCCAGTCAAGTTGGCCGTCGGTGCCGAGCTGCCAATCGACGATGTTCGCGGGGAAGAGCGGAATCAGCCGCGGGGAGGCAATCCCGGCGGCGCGCGCCTGCGCGGTGGAGATCGTGCCGCCGCCCGAGGGGCCGCGCGGCGCGTCTACGAGGCACGGGCACCATCCGAGGACCGCGGCGCGCAGCACGATGGACGGCAGCAGCTCGCGCCACGTCGTGCCCGCGCCGTCCGTGTCGTCGTACCAGTCGGCCCACGCGTCGTCGCCCGCGCGGTCGAACGGCTTGCGGAGCAAGAACGAGAGCTTCAGGTCGGTGAGAGTCCTGACGTAGCCGGGGTAATGGGCGACCTGTTTGCGGCCGTCGAATTTCTTCGGCGTCTCGCGCGGGAATCGATCGAGGTAGGTCTCGTCGTCGGTCGGCGGCTGATAGGCTGCGCTCGTCTGTCGCGTCGTCGTCGAGCCGATGCTGCCGAAGGGTCCGGGGTCGGCGGGGCGGATGCGGCCGGCGAATCCGCCGCCACCCGTGTAGCTGTCGAGCGCGAACCGATCGGCCACGACGCTCGCGAGGTAGTCGGACCGCGTGCGGCGCAGCTGCTCGAGGAGATCCGCCATGCTGGTCCCCTCAGAGGTCGTCGATCACGCGGTTGCGGTAGCCGGACGTCACGACCGGCGCTCGAAACACGGCGAGTCCAAGGGCATCCGCTCGGTCGGGGCTGCGCCCCAGCCGCGCCTTCGTCTTCGCTTTCGGCTCGACCACGTAACGGCCACTCGTGTCGAATGCGTAGAGGGGCGCGACCAGTTCGCCGTGCAATCGCCCATCGTCAGGGATCGCTCCGCCATCGCGAAGCCAGTCGCGCGTGGCAAACCACACCTGGTCGCGCATGCGGTGGTAAAGGTCACTCGTCGGCGCGCTCTCGGCCGCGTTCACGCCCACCGCCACGAGTCGGGCGGTCCCGCCACCCTTCGCGAGCTTCACCGAGTCACGACGGCGCAGCGTGTCCAGCACGCCAGCACCGATCCCGATCTCGTCCACCTGGACTCGGATCGTCTCGCCGTCGCGCGCGAGCTCCGAGCACGTCGCGAGCACCTGCCCGGCAACGTCCACCGTGTCCATGGAGCGCAGCGTGCGGATTGCGTGAGCGCGCTTCCCGCGCACCGGCGCAATGCCCGTCTCATCGTCGCCGAAGCGCGCGGGATCCACGCCGATCGAGAGCGGGCCTTCGTCGGGTGTCGTCGCGTGACGCGCGGTCGCCGCCTGCACGAGCCCGAGCCCGATGATCGCGTTCTCGCTCTGCTCGGGGAAATTGCCCCGGACACGCACCTGATAGAGCGGCGAATCTTCGCCCCATTCGGCGCGTTTCTCGGCGATCCACTCGGCGGTCGCGAGGCCGGGCACGCTGGCCTCGCCCGTGACGTTGGGGCTCTCCTCGCTCGAGATATGGACTCGATTCCAGAACTCGGCGCGAGCCCCGAACGCGTCGAAGAACGTCCCCGACGTCTGCGTGGGATTGCCCGTCAGAAGCACCCGCGCGCCGCCCGCGCGGTTGCCCTCGATGGCCTCGAAGATGGCCTCGTCTACGCCGCTCGCCTCATCGACGATGAATAGCAACTCGTCGCCCGAGAAGCCTTGCAGCCGCTCTGCTTCGTCGGTCGCGAATCCGATGATGAACCGGCCGTCCGGGAACCGGAGGCCGGTGCTCGGCAACTTCGCGGGCGCGGCGTCGAAGGTGTCCGGCGGACAGCGAGCGTACATCGCCCGGACTTCGCGCCAGAGGATCTCTTCGACCTGCCGGCCCGTCGGCGCAGTGAGCACAACACCGCCGCGAGAGCGGGTGTCCGCCCACCAGTAGGCGATGCCTGCGCAGCTGTTCGACTTGCTAACCTTGTGGCCGCTGCGGACCGCGTTGCGCGGGTGCTGTGCGACGGCCGTTAGCAGGTCGCGCTGGCGACTCCACGGCTCGATCCGCAGGACGTCGCGGAAGTACCCAACCGGATCGTTTCGATAGCGCGCGCGGTCAGTGGATCGGGATGGCGTCGGGGCATCCGGCAAGTACTTCGCGAGCCGCTTCTCCAGCCGGTCGAGCTCCTCCAGCGGATCGAGCGAGTCGAGCATCCAGCACCCTCGACGTCACCGCCACCCCGGAGAGGATCTTGAGCGCCCCCGCGATCGCATGGATGACCGCAGGGTCCTTCACGTCGGCGTCATTCGTCGCGCGGTGCAGGAAGTCGATTGCTCCCCGGATGGCGGGGGCGAGCCCCGATGCCCATTCCTCGGTCGCCAGCTTCTTCTTGGCCGCGAAGAGACGCGAAAGCTCGACGTCTTGCGATAGGCGGTTTCGCCAGTTTTGGAGCGTCCGCGTCGTGATGTCGTAGCGTTCGCTGGTTTTCTTGTCGCCCTGCAGCGACGCCTCGACGAGGACGGTCGCGACGCGCTCGCGGTCGATCCCGGGCTTCGCCATCGTCGCACCTGTCGTGGCGGGCGGCGCCTACGCGCGCACCCGTGGCCACTGCGAAAACGCTACCGGACAGTCCGGGAGGCGTCAAGGCGGGTCCGCAAACGCCACCACGCGGATCGGTTGCCCGTGCAGAGCCGTCCTTTGGAGCGCGCCGACGAGGCACGGATCATCGACCGACCCAACAACGATGATCGGGATCCCGGCGTAGGTCGGGATCGGCTCCCTCTCTGGCAGGCGCCCGCCAAGCGCCACCACGAGCGACGTCCACGCCCGCATCGCGGACGGCGACATCACAAGTGCTGCTGGCCGCACGAGATCGACGCGGCAGCATTCGTCCAGCAGCGCATCGATATCCCGGAGGCTCATGGGACGCAGGGGCGCCGACGGGCGCGTTCCAAGCCCGGCTTCTCCCGTGGTTCGATATCCGCTCATCTGGCACACCCTTTCCCAAAAAAACCTGTCAAGAAAAATCGTCGCGCTTCCGCCCTACGTTTTTCAGCACTTCCGAAAAATCGACACGGCGCCGCCGGATCTGGCCGCATCCTATGCGGGGCCTCGCGCGTGCGGTCACGGTCTCGATCGGTCGGGGCGTGGCTTCGCCCCCGTCGCCACCTCGAGATCGAGCCGAGCGCGTCGTACCTCTCGTGCCGCCGCGTCCGCCTCGCCCGCCGCGAGGTGCCGTTCCGCGTGCATGACGGCGTCGAGCGCCGCCAGCATGAGGGCACGCGGGGACGCGACGACCTGCCGCCGGAGCACGTCCTCGGGCCGCAACTCGGCCGCGTAGCCGTCGTCCACGACCCACGCGCCGTCCGCGTTGCGAGTGGCCGGGACGTCCCCGCGCTCGCAGGCGCGACGGACGCTGCGCTCGTGGATGCCGAGGCGTCTCGCGATGTCGCCGCAGCGGGTCACGTCGCCGCCCGCTTCCCTCGCGCCGCCACGAACGCCGCGACGGCCTCCTTGTGGAGCTCCACAACGAGCACACGCTTCTGGTCGGCGCCGAGTTCGCCCCATGCCGCGCGCGCGTCGCGAAGCGCGCCGGCGGCGGCGCTCCCTCGGTGCGTGCGGGTCGTGTCGCGGGCTTCCTGCAGGTGCCGCTTGGCGAGCCGCAGATCCAGCTCCGCGGACGTCACCGACGCGCGTTGCGTGATTGCCGCCTTGTTGCGTCGACGGCGAGCGCGCCCCTTGCGCTTCCTCGGCGCGTCCTCGCTCTCCTCGGCGGGCGGCGCTTGCGGCGTGACGATCTGCTGCAGGCGCTTCACTTCCTCGGCGCACGCGCGCTCGTTCGCGGCGGCCATCAGGATCCGCCGCTCGTCGTCCTCGCCGCGGGCTCCGAGCAGCACGGCGCCGTACGCCTCGACGGCGCGATCGATCGGCGCGGCGTCGTGCGGGCCGCCGTGCCAGGCGCGGAGCACCCATTCGTGCAGCGCGCCGCGTGGGCCCGCCTCGACGCGAGCGATGGCGCGCGAGATGGTGGCGTACCGGATCGCGTCCGCGCTTTGCCCGTCGTCGTCGCGCGACGTGGACGCGGGGGCGCGCTCGAGCGGGATGGCGCTCCCCGTCAGGGTTGCGCCGCGGGTGTAGTACCAGTCGAGATCGGCGAGGGCGCTCATGTCAATCTTCCCTCTGTTCCTTTCCCCGAACCCGAGCAGCCTCCGCAGCACGCGCGCGCCCTCGGGATCGCCCGGGAGGAGCCCGCGCGCGGGCGCGGCGCGCTGCTTCCGCGTCGGCCCGTTGAACCGCCGCCGCTTCGGTCGCTCGACGCGCACGAAGGTCACGGCGATGCGGTGAGGCACGGCCGCGTTCACCGGGCCCCACCAAGCAACGCCCCGCTCGAAGCGGTACTCAATGTGCGGATCTGGTAGCGGCACGAGACGCCCTCGGCGCACGTCGCGGCGGAAGGCGCGACGATCTGCGCGTTGCTGCCACGGCCAGCGGCGGGAGAGGCGGCTCATGCTGATCTCCGCTTCGGCAGCACCTTCGCGACCTCGGGAGACCGCGACGCGTAGATCCCGATGCAGATCGCGGCGGCCTCGTCGTGATCGATCGACTCGCGCGCCGTCTCGTGCCGCGCCCTCGCGATCGACCGCGCCCGGCGCTGCTCGGTCGTCAGCGCCGCGCCGCCGAGGATCGCGGCGCTCCACCGACCAACGTGGACCCGCACCACGCGGCGCTTCGGGATCCCGGACTCTGCGAGCGACTCGCGCCACAGCGACCATGCGGACAGCGCGCCCGTGGGCACGCCTCCGCGCATGCGCCGCGGCCACGTCTCGGCCACGACCACGAGCGGACGAGACCAGAAGTGCGCCTTGTTGACGGCCCTGGCGATCGCGCTCGCGCGCTCCGTGCTCCCGGCCGCCGTGCCGCTGGCGCACACGAGCCCCGTGACCAGGAGTGCCCACCCCGAGACCTCGCCCGGGTCGATCGAGAGGATGGCGCACTCGTGCGGCTGGTACGCCGCCGGCTGCGCAGGCGCCCGTTTACGGCGCTTGGGCACCCCGGACGCTCCGACACCCGTCACGACCTCTCCGGGCGCCTTGGCGGGGCTCCTGCGCGTCCCTTCCGCGCCCGAGCCGGCGGGCTAAACTGCGACGCCCGGAGCGCGCGCGGCGCCCGAAGCTCGGTCCCCACCTCCTCGCGGTGGAGCGCGCCGACCGGGCAACCCACGCACACGCCGAGCGTCTGCGCGTCGAGGCTCGCGGCGGTCCGCTCGCGCTTGGCGGCGGTCAGGCGGATCGTGGCGGCCTGCGCGTGTCGGCGAGCGCACGCGGCGCGCGAGAGGTCGGCGGGGATGCGCTCGCAGGCGAAGAGCTCGACGCCGTGGAGCACGCGGAGGGTCGGGGGGCGGGCGGTCATGTCGCGCACTCGCAGGGCATCGCGTCCTCACGCTCGCAGGCGATCGGGTCGAGTCCGCCGTATCCGCCCTCGGCCCAAACGTGGAGTTGCCGCTTGCCGTGCGGGTTGCACCGCATGAGACCGACGACGTCCGGCGCGTCGACTTCGGCGTTCCGCGACATCTCGACGGCCTCCGCGAAGCGGCCGGGCTCGTCGCGTCGGAGCGCCTCCCATTCCCCAAGCGTGTTGTTCGGGCAGAACGTACACGCGCTCTTCGGCGGCAGCGGCAGCCCTTCCTCAGCGATCAGGACCTCGCACTCCTCGCGGTCGAGCCCCGCGTCGCGGAGCGGGTACCAAGGCACGAGCCGCGGGGCCTCCCACGTGTTCTGCATCGCCGCGAGAGCGCGCGTCGGCTCGCCCGTGTCGTAGCCGATGGCCTTGACGACCTTCCGGCCGGCGTCCCATTCGGCGTGCGCCCACGGCTGCCGATTGAGCCACCAACGATGCGGATCGCCCTTGTGCTTGGCGCTGCACCTCTTCCAGCCGTAGGCGACGCTGGGGAGCGCGTTGATCCGCATGCACTCGTCGCGGAGCGTCTCCAGTCGCCACGCGCGCGGAACGTGCTGGCCTTCGGAGATCCGGTCGATGACGGTGATCGGCGGGAAGCCGTGGGTGGCGAGCCACGGCGGCATCACGACGTCTCGGAAGCGGATCGTCTCCGCGCGCTCGGAGCCGGGATCCGCCATCGTGATCGCGTGCGGTGTGATGCCGTGGCGCGCGAGCATGACGAGCATCGCGACGCTGTTGACACCGCCGCCGTAGGACACGACGACGAGGCCCGGAGGCGGCGCGAGGTCGGGCGAGAACAACTCTCTCACGCGCGCCTCGCGTCCGCCGCGACGGCACCCGCCCACCGTGCGAGGCGCTCCCGCCGTAGCCACAGTCGCCGCGTCTGGCCGAGCACCGCGACCATCGCCGCGTTCGTCGCGCGCTCGCTCTCGCGTGCTCGGGCGAGGTCGGCGCGTAGGTCCGCCGCCGCGTGCGCGAGGGACGCCACCTGCTCGCGAAGGCGGACGCAGTCGGGGCACTCGGCCGGCGGGTAGATCGCGGCGCCGTCGGGGCGGGTGATCGGGCCGGTCACGTGGCCTCCGCGATCGGCTCGACGCACAGATCCTCGGGGTTGTCGTCCGCTCGCCAGATCGGCAGCGTGTCGTTCGTCACCCACCGCCCGCGCTCGACGGTCTGGCCTTCGACGGCGTGCCCTCGCGCGAGTAGCGACGCCCACGCCTTGGGCGGCATGACGCTCGACGCAGGCACGGTCTCGACGACGCGCCGGAGCGCGAAGCCGCGGCGCCAACGGAGCGCGATGTCGCGCGCGACGTTGATGCCCGCGTGCTCCATGAGCATCGCCGTCTGTTCCTTCGTGCTCTTGCCGAAGATGCGCGACTTGCCGATGTGCTTCTGCGCGTACGCCTGCACGCAGTTGACGAACGCGTCGCCCATGCGCCATGCGAAGTAGCCGGCGACGAGATCCGTCGGCAGTGTGAACGCGCGGCAGTCGAAGATCGCGTCGGTCGCGCCGAACCGATCACGCGCATGTTCGTTGAACACCACCGAGCAACGGGACGCGAGCAGCGAGCAGAGTTTCTGGATCCGGTTGCCGACGAAGGGCTCGGTCTGCTCGCTCCGATCGTTGCGGAGCCAGATCGAAATCTCGTCGCTCTGCGAGTACGCCAGCACCGCGCCCGACGCGTACTCGACGCACGCGCGAACAGCGGCTTCCATGCACGCCGAGAAGCGCCGATCGAACGGACGTTCGCAGCCGACCGTGCGCGTGAGCCGCGAGAACGAGTTGCCGTCGAGCCGAACGATCACATGCTGCTTGGGCGGCAGCCGCAGGTCGGTCGCGCGCTCGGCGACCTTGAACGTCTCGCCGACCTTATCGAGCGGCATGGTCTGCCTCCCGCCGCATGACGCACACGCTCTCGAGACTCGGCAGGTCGAGCCCCGGCGGCACCTCCCCGCGGCGGTACACGCGCGTCTGCCCGTCGGGGTGAGCGTCGAGCCGATAGCCGGCGTGCTCGAGAGCGGTCACGCGCGTGGTGCCGGCGAGGACTTCGGCGGCGGGGAGCGTGAGGGTGGTCGTCACCACGGGTGCTCCTGCGTCGCGAACGCGAAGCGACGCGAGAAGTGCCGGAGCGCCCGTTCCTCGACCTGTCGGATGGCCTCGCGCGTCACGCCGAACGCGGCGCCGACTTCCTCGAGCGTTGCGCCGCCGGGGTGCGCGGCTACGAACGCGCGGGCGGCGGGGTCGTCGGCGTAGCGGGACTCGCGGGAGACGGGGAAGCGGGAGCGGAGGGACCGTGCCGCCTCGGGCTCGAGGTAGCGGGTCGCGCGGAAGTCGCCTGCGGTGGCCGTCGTCGTCACTCTGCCGCCTCCTGCATTTCGATCTGTTCCTCGACCTCGTGGAACTCGCCGGACGGCGCGCGTCGCATGCGCACGAGAGCGCCGGGAGATCCCCACTTCAGCTTGCCGACGCGCATCGACACGACGCGTGGATCGATCAGCTCGATCTCGTCCTCGACGCTCGGCGCGCGCTCGTGCCAGCACATAACGATCGCGTCCGCGCTCGCCTCGATATCGCCCGTGTACCGCAAGCGCTCGATCGTCGGCTCGTCGTACTCGCTCCCGCGCTCGGGACGCGAGAGCTGCGACGCCGTGACGAGCGGCACGTCGAGCGACTCTGCCTCTTCCTCGACGGCCGCTGCCGCGTTGCTCACGCGCTCGAGCACGCCGTGTCCCTGCGCGCGGATCTTCTGCAGGTAGTCCACGAACAGGCACGTGCAGCCCTTCTCGCGCACGAGCCAGCGCATCTCGGCGCAGACGACCTCGGCGCGGTTCGAGTACGGCACGACCACGTACCCGCCCGCGTCGTGTAGCCGCTGCATGCCCTCGACGAGCGCCGCCCATTGCTCGCGCGTCAGCCTCGACGTCTCCTCGTCGCCGATCCACCGCAGGGGCACGCCGGACGACGCCGCGAGCGCGCGCTCTCCCGGCACGTCCTCGTCGTCCTCGATCGAGACGTAGCCGGGGCGCTCGCCCGCCGCCGCCTGTCCGAGCGCCATCTGCAGCATGACCGTGCTCTTGCCGACGCTCGGACGCGCGCCGATCACCAGCATGGAGCGCGAGCGCAGTCCGCGCAGCGCCCGGTCGAGCGCCGGGATCCCGCACGTGATCCGCCGCCGCCCGTCGGCCGGTCGCCCCTCGTGCTTCGCGAGAAGGCGCTGGAATGGTCCCTCTGCCGCCTCCGCGATCGTCATGCGCCGCGAGCGGCTCACGGTGGACGCGCCTCGCCGCGAGAGCGCCGCCGCGCGCGACTCGGCGTCCTCGAGTTGCCCGGCGGCGTAGAGCGCCGCAATCGCCACGTGCTCGGCGCGCCGCTCGCGCGCCGCCGCCACCTCGCGCACCCGCTCGGCAGCCGTGATCGCCAGCGACAGATTCGGGATCGTCTCGGTCACCTCGACGAGCCAGTCGACCGGGACGAGCGCGAGTTTGCCGCGCCGCTCGAGCTCGAGCCGCAGTGCGTTGACGTCCACCGCGCTCTTGCGCACGTGCAGAGCGCGCAGGCACTCGATCACGAGCACGTGCCGCCCGTCGGTGTAGTCGCTCGGGTCCGCCACGTAGAGCGCCGCCGAGACCCGATCGTCGTCGGCGAGCAGCACCGACGCGATCACCGCGCGCTCGCTCTCGAGCGCCACAAGCGGGTTGTGGCTCATGCCGTCCTCGCGTCGCGTTGTGCGGCAAGCTCGCGGCGCCGGGCGGCTTCGTCCGCAGGCGACGACTTGGGCGGCTTGCTCGTGCCCGTCAGGTGCTCGGCGAGCTGGTAGACGCCCGACGCGAGCCACGACGCCGGGCGGTCGCCGCGTACCGCCGCCTTGCCGCCCGGAAGCGGCGTGCCGTCGGGCCACGTCAGGTACGCGCGGCAGAGCCGCTCGAAGGCGTCTGTGGGCGCTTGCGAGAGTTTGGCGGCTAGCTTGCGCTCGGTGGCTTGCCACGCCGTCTCGAGGTGCTGGCGGTTGACCGGCGCGTCGAAGGCGAGCCCGTGCTCGTCGCGCAGAGCGAGCCACCGCGCCCACCGCTCGGCGTCCGGCTCGGGTTGCTCTCTCTCGCGTGCGTGCGCGTGCGTGCGCGCGTGCGCGACACTCACGGGTTCGGGTACGGGTTCGGGACGGGTACGGGGTGGCGTGACGCGAACAGGGCGGGTTTCTGCTCCGTCGTCACGTTCGCGTGTTGCGTGACGCGACTCGTTACGTTCGCGCGTGACGTCACCCAGCGTCGTCACGCAACCGGCGTCACGCGTCGCGTCACGCGTGACGAACGGCGTGACGGCGGCGACCGTCGAGGGAACGCCGGGCTTGCGCTCGCGGTAGCGACGAGCACGCTCGGCCGCCGCCTTCTGCGCCGCCTTCGCGTCGGCGCGCGACGGGTTGTAGTCGAGGAAGTCGTGAACGCGGTAGTCCCCCTCGGGCGTGAGCTCGAACAACCCCGCCTCGAGGCACGCGCGCGCCGCCGCCTCGTTATCGAACGACTCGCCGATCGGGCGCCACACCTCGGCGAGTAGGTCGCGCTCGATCACGCCGTCCGTGTGGTGCGCGTTGCACCAGTTCACGGCGGCGAACCACAGCATGCACGCGGCGGTGCCGGCGCGGCGCACCTTCACGCTCTCGGTCGCGCGGTCGTCGAAGCGAGACCAGGTCATGGCTTGAAGACTCCCGGCGGAGCCGTCTGCCCGCACGAGAAACACCGCGCCCACCCCTGCCGCTCGCTCACGTAGAGCGTGGGTCTCCCGCAACTCGCGCACGTGCCCACGAGCGCGCCGCGCCTACGCCGCAATCGCACGCCCGCCGCGCGCACCGCCTCGACGACAGGGGGCAGCGGGTCAATCCCGGCAATCGTGCTCTGTCGGACCATCACCCCGCCCCCACCAACAACCCCACCTGCCGCATCCGCCCGCACCGCTCCGCCGCGAGCTCCGCGTGTGCGCGCGAGACGTCGCCGCCGATGCCGATGCGCCAGTTGCGCCCCCGACGTGATGTTGGTGATCTGCTGGCGCGTAACACCAAACCGGGCGGCTACGTCAGAGACTCGCTCCCCGGACCGACGGAGCCGGATGATCTCGATTGCGTCAGCAGCCGAGATCTTGGCCGCTGGATTCTTGGCCCCGGCAAGGGCTGCGCAGCGCCCGCGAAGGGACTTGTCACGCATGTTGTCCGCGTGGGTCCCGAGATAGAGATGGACAGGGTTCACGCACCACCGAACGTCGCACCTGTGCAGTACGTGCTGCCCATCGGGGATGGGCCCATTGGCCAACTCGAAGGAGACCCGGTGGGCCGTCCGCGTCCGTCCTCGCCAGGCGACCATGCCGTAGCCCTTGCTATTGAGGCACCCGGCGAACAGCCAACAGCCAGTGTTGGGCTCGGGCTGAACCTTCTCGAAGAAGGTTTCGGGTGTGGCCGGAGGGAACATCACCACCACTCCACGCGCGTCATGCGCTGCGCACCGCGCTCGATCTCCGCGACGCAGTACGCCGTTGCGGGCGAGTGCTTGCCGCCGAACCGTGGGCGCTTCACCAGCACCGCCAGCCGCGTCAGCCGCAGGTGCCGCCACGCCGACGCGTACCGCTCCGCGCCTTCCAGCGCCGTCAGGGGCAGGAGCACAACCGCTCTCTTCGCGACCGTCGCCATCGGCAACAGGTGAGTCGCTACGAGCGAGAACGGCGGATTGGCGAAGCACAGATCGAATGCCGGTCCACCGCCCGAGTCGAGCGGAGCCCGACTCGCGAACGTGGGCCAGTCTCCGATCGTCACGCGATCGGCGCCGGCATCGTGCAGCGACATCTTATGCGCCGGATTGACGTCCACGGCCTCGATCCACGCGTCGCCGCGCGTCCGCATGTGCTCACGTGCCGCGCGCACGAGCGCGCCGTCTCCCGCGGACGGCTCGACAATGCGACTGCCGGGTGCGGGATCGGCCCATTCGATCATCCGTCGAGCGAGCCAATCGGGCGTTGGCCAGAAGTCGAGCACGCCGTGTGCGGACGGCGCTTCGGCGAGACTGCCGAGGAGAGCGAGCTGCGTCACCTCCGCACCCCCGCCGCCTGCCAGCTCCGCCCGTACTCCCGCGCCACCTCCGCCACGTCGAGCGCCTGTCGGACGAGCACCGCCATGGGCACGCGCGTGCGCTCGGAGAGGGCGCGCAGAGCCGCGAGCTGGTCGGGGCGGATGTACGTGGTGATGGACGTCACCGCGCCCTCCGAGCCGCAAGCGCAGCCTGTCCGTCGGGCGTGATGACGATGGCGCGCGACCTCCCCGCGTCTCGTCGGATGAGCCCGCGGCGTTCCAGCGACACCAGGACGCCGTGCACTGCGTTCGTCGAAGCGACGCCGAATCGCTCCCCGATCTGCCGCAGCGTCGGCGGATAGCCCTGCGCCGTGATCGCGTCCGCGATGCCCGAGAGGATCTCGATCTGCCGGTCCGTCGCGGGACGCGTGATGGAGACGGCGATCACCGCGCCCTCCGCACGCTACCGATCCGCAGACACGCCGTCGCCACGGCCGCCCGCGCGTGCTCCCTCACCTCGAGCAGCGCCGGGATCGCGTCGTCGCACTGCCGCTCGAGCCGCGCTCCTTCGGCCGGCGTGATCTCCCCGTCGGCGCTCGCCTCGTAGGCGTCCGCGATCACCTCGCCGGCCTCGCGTGCGAGCCGCGCGGCGGCGAGAGCACACGTGGAGCGGGAGGCGGCGGGGGGCTCCACCACGCCGAGCCCGAGCGCGTCGGCAATCGAGCGGAGCACGTCGAGCGCGACGGCGTACGCGTCCGCGAGCGCGTCGGGATCGGCGAGGGTGTACCGCTTGGTCTCGTCGGTCTCGTCGTGCGGGAGCTCGACGCGAAGGCGCGTCACGTTCACCACCTCCTCACCGTCTCGACGTCCACACCGCAGAGCGCGGCGATCTCTTCGTCCATCACGATGCCGTGCGGACGCGCGATGTTGTCGTGTACGGCGAGCGCGTAGCGGTGCACCACGAAGATGAAACCGATCGCGCCGAGCGCCTCGAACGCGCGGCGGCCGCTCTGCGCGCAGAACATGCACAGCCCGTCGTCCGAGTCGATGCGCGCCACGTGGCACGTGCGGCACGACTGGCAGCACGAGCGCGCGGCGTCGAGCGACTCGGCGGCGCCGTCGGCGATGGACTCGGGGCCGCGGCGCCCCATGTCGACGAACGGCGCCGCGACGTTGCGACAGACGCCGCACGCCCACGCGTAGACGGTGCCGTCGGGGGCGGAGAGCGGGATGGGGTCAGCCATCGGTCCCCCTCGCGACCACGACGCGCAGCGCGTGACAGATCGCGAGCGCCCCGCGGCGAGCCGTCGCGCGATCGGGCGCTGTGACGCGCAGCATGGCGCGCCCCTTGGGCTCGTCCACGAGATGCTCGCCGTACGTCGCCTCGACGATCACGGTGCCGTCGGTGAACTCGGTCACGTCGCAGGTCGCGCGAC
>JADLFU010000263.1 GCA_020849655.1 Polyangiaceae bacterium
GGAGAGAGCTGCGGGAGCTGCCCGCAAGACTGTGGCAAGTGCCCGCCGAGCTGCGGGAACGGCGTGTGTCAGCCGCAGCTCGGAGAGAGCTGCGGGAGCTGCCCGCAAGACTGTGGCAAGTGCCCGACGGGCTGCGGGGACGGCGCGTGCCAGGCGCAGCTGGGCGAGAGCTGCACCAGCTGCCCGCAAGACTGTGGTCCGTGCCCGCCGAGCTGCGGGAACGGCGTGTGTCAGAAGGGCGAGAAGGAGGACTGCACCACGTGCCCGCAAGACTGCGGGATGTGCCCGCCGACCTGCGGCAACGGCGCCTGCCAGCCGAACCTGGGAGAGACCTGCGGCTCCTGCCCGCAGGACTGCGGCGCCTGCTCGAGCTGTGGCGACGCCGTGTGCGATCCGGCCGCGGGCGAGGGCTGCACCACCTGCCCGCAAGACTGTGGTCCGTGCCCGCCGAGCTGCGGGGACGGCGCGTGCGTCGCGCAGCTGGGCGAGACGTGCAGCACGTGCCCCGCCGACTGCGGCGCCTGCTCGGTGTGCAACGACGGCGCGTGCACCGGCGCGGAGAGCTGCACGAGCTGCCCGCAGGACTGCTGCCCCCCGCCCACCTGCGGCGACAACGTGTGCGGCAACCTCGAGTCGTGCGCCTCGTGCCCCGGCGACTGTTGCCCGCAGACCTGCGGTGATCTCGTCTGCGGTCCGGGCGAGAGCTGCACGACCTGCGCGAGCGACTGCTGCTCGACGATGACGTGCGGCGACGGCGTCTGCGATCCCGGCGCGGGGGAGGACTGCGGCACGTGCCCCGGCGACTGCTGCGCGACGACCTGCGGCAACGCGCTGTGCGAGCCGGGCGAGAGCTGCGCGGACTGCGCGAGCGACTGTTGCCCGGGCGCCATCTGCGGCAACGCGGTGTGCGAGCAGGGCGAGACGTGCGGCACCTGCGCGTTCGACTGCGGCGCGTGCGGCTGCACCCACGACGCGTGCGAGGAGGGCGCGCCGCTCGACGCCTCCTGCAGTCCGTGCGTCGCGCAGACGTGCGTGCAGCAGCCGACGTGCTGCACCGAGCTGTGGGACGCCTCGTGCGCGAAGATCGCCGCGTCGTGCGGGCCGTGCGGCTCGACCTGCGGCGACAAGGTCTGCGACGCGAGCGAGAGCTGCGCCTCGTGCCCGGGTGACTGCGGCCCGTGCCCGCCGCTCTGCGGCGACGGGGTGTGCGGCGCGGGCGAGACCTGCGAGTCGTGCCCTGGCGACTGCGGCCCGTGCGGCGCGTGCAAGCACTGGGAGTGTCAGATGGGTGAGCCCCTCGAGCCGACTTGCAGCCCCTGCGCCGCGGCGGTCTGCAACCAGGACGCCTTCTGCTGCGCGCAGTCGTGGGACAACGTCTGCGTCGACACCGCGAAGATGCTCTGCGGCACGACGTGCACCGGGGGCGGCGGCGCGGGCGGTGGGGGCGGGGCCGGCGGGGCCGGCGGCGGCGGCTCGTCCGGCAGCGGCGGCGCGGGCGGCGCGCCCGACTCGTGCGGCACCTGCGCGACCTCGCAGTGCGCCCCGCAGCTCGTCGCGTGCCTGCAGAACCCCCAGTGCCAGGCGTGCCTCGACACGTTCGTGCCCGTCTGCATCGGCAACGCGCAGTTCAGCCAGCTCTTCGGCTGCGCCTGCTCGAAGTGCCCGTCTGCGTGCGCCGAGAGCTGCGGCAGCACCCCGCCGATCCCGTGACGCGCGCGCTCCGGGTGGAAACCTACATGTCGTTTCTGTGATGGCGGTGCCTCGCGCGCGCGGCTACATCGCGGGCGCGGCGCATGACTCCTCCACGATCTCGCATCCTCGGCACGGGGCGGTTCCTGCCGGACGGCGTCAGGACGAACGACGATCTCGCGAAGATGGTCGAGACCTCGGACGCCTGGATCACCGAGCGTACGGGCATCAAGGAGCGGCGCGTCGCGGCGCCCGGTACGGTGACGAGCGACATGGCGGCGGCGGCCGGGCGCGCGGCGCTCGAGGCGGCCGGCGTCTCGGCGAGCGAGCTGTCGATGATCATCGTCGGCACGGTGACGCCCGACGTCCCGATGCCCGCGACGGCCGTGTTCGTGCAGCAGAAGCTGGGCGCAGAGCGCATCCCGGCGTTCGACGTGTCGGCCGCGTGCGCGGGGTTCCTGTACGCGCTGTCGATCGCCGATCAGTTCATCCGCGCGGGGCAGGCGCGGTACGTGCTCGTCGTCGGCGTGGAGCTCCTCTCGCGCGTGCTCGACTGGGGCGATCGAGCGACGTGCGTGCTCTTCGGTGACGGCGCCGGCGCGGTGCTGCTCGGCCCGACGAGCGGCGAGGGCGCGCGCCCGAGCGGCGTGCTCTCGACGCGCCTGTACGCGGACGGCTCGCTCGCCGAGGCGCTCATCATCCCCGGAGGCGGCACCCGCGAGCCGCTCGACGCGCGCGCCCTCGACGAGAAACGAAACAAAGTTCACATGTCGGGGCAGGAGATCTTCAAGGTCGCCGTGAAGAACCTCACCGCTGCGACGGCCGAGGCGATGGCGGCGAGCGGCCTCGCGGCGGGCGAGGTCGACTGGGTCGTCGCGCACCAGGCGAACATGCGCATCCTGACGCAGGTGGCCTCGAGGCTCGACGTGCCGCTCGAGCGCTTCGTGCTGAACATCGAGCGGTACGGCAACACCTCGAGCGCGAGCATCCCCATCGCGCTCGACGAGGCGGTGCGGGACGGGCGGGTGCGCGAGGGGCACAACCTCATCATGTGCGCGCTCGGCGCCGGCATCTCGTGGGGCGGCGCCGCGGTGCGGTTCTAGGCGACCCAGGATCAGTCGAGCGCGCCGCGCGGCAAGGCGTCGAGCGCGCGCACGAGCCCGAGCAGCGTGGCGATCTCGCCGGCGGCCGCGCGCGGATCGATCCGCTCCGCGCCCGTGTGCCCGTACATGCCGGTGACGAGGGTGCGGCGCGGCAGCGAGGGCGGCAGCGCGGCCTCGATCTTGGCCGCCTCGGCGACGGGGATGACGTCGTCGCCGCGCCCGTGCGCGATGGCGACGGGCCGCGCGAGCCGCGCGAGGTGAGGGCGCGGATCGGCGTGCGCGGTCGCGACGAACGGCAGCGCCCGATCGAGCGCCGCCGCCGCGCCTGGCGCGAGCCCGCAGCCAGTCAGGAACAGCTCGCGCGCGGCGGGGGGCAGCGTGTCGGCGAGCTCGCCCGCGATCGGCGCGCGCGCGCCCGGCAGCTTCAGCTCCGGGCGCCCCCACGTGCGGCGCACCATCGTCAGCCACGCCCACTCGAGCAGCGGCTCGTGCTCTCCCGCGCCGAGGTGCGGCAAGAGGTTGAGGAAGATCGCGGGGGTGTTCAGCGGGTCCGGCGCGGCGGCGCCTCCCTCGCCCGTCACCGCGTGCCGGATCGTGGCGTCGAGATCGGCGAAGCCTCCGAACAGCAGCAGCCCCGAGATCGCGTCCGGGTGCGCCGCCGCGACCTGGATGGCGGGCAGCGAGCCGAACGACACGCTGAACAGCGCGGGCGGCGGCAGGCCCATCGCGCGCACCTCGTCGGCGAAGGGCAGGAGCGCGCGCGCCAGGTGCGACGGCGTGTCGGGGTGCAGGCGCAGGCGCAGGTGCTCGCGCAGCAGCGGCGCGTCGACCACGAAGCCGGCGGCGGCGAGCACGCGGCAGAACCTGTCGAGGCGAGGGTCCGCGGCGCCGTCCGGGTGCATGCCGGGCACGACGACGTACGCGCCGCGCGGCCTGCCGGGCCCGGTGAAGCGCAGCGTGCGGTGCCCGTCGCCGAGGTCTCGCTCGACGCGCGCGATCCCTCGCGGGGTGACGCCGTCGTTCCAGGGGCCGAGCCAGCGCAGGAGTCGGAGCATGACGCGCGGCGCACGATACCCGCCCTTGCTATCGCCGCCGAACGCCATCAGGGTCTCCCGCGTGGGTGACGACAGGGAGCACGACGAGGACGAGGCGCCGCGGTCGCGGACGGGGCGCTTCCTGCTCGCGCATCGGGCGGGCGGTCGCGTGGAGGTGGGCGAGCCGATCTTCGTCGGCGGAGACAGCCCGTGGCTGTGCGCGGTCAAGCTCCTCGGCCGCGAGTCGCCCGACGTCGAGGGCGAGCCTACGCAGACGCTGATGGTGCGCAGCGGACGCGGCGCGACGCCCGAGGAGGCCCAGCGCGCGGCGATGGCGGCGCTCTCGCTCGTCTACGGCACGCCCGTCGGCCCGGCGCCGTCGACGCTCATCTCGCGCCTGCCGAGCCACCCTCCGCCGCCACGCGCGCCGCACGCGGAGCAGGAGCCACAGGAGCCGAAGAGCGGGTGGCTCCAGCGCATCTTCCAGCGCAAGGTCGGGAGCAAGCGATGAAGGGCGTCACCTACTGGAGCTACATCAAGACGGAGGAGCTGCTCTCGCTGCAGGGCGGGGTCGACGGCGACGAGGCCAAGGTCAGCGACGACGAGGCGCTCTTCATCGTCGTGCACCAGGTGTACGAGCTCTGGTTCAAGCTCGTGCTGCGCGAGCTCGTGTCGGCGCGCGATCTGTTCCGCCGCGATCCGGTGCCCGATCACCTGATGGCGTCCGCGGTGCGCTCGCTCCGCCGCTCGTCGACGATCCTGCGCCAGGCGGTCTCGCACTTCGACGTGATGGAGACGCTGACGACCCGTGATTTCCTGGCGTTTCGCGATCGCCTGGTGCCCGCGTCGGGGTTCCAGTCGGCGCAGCTGCGCGAGATCGAGATCGTGCTCGGGCTCGATGACAGAGAGCGCGTCCCGCTCGGGCGCGAGGGCAGCTACCTCGAGGCCTTGAAGGATGACGGCGGCAGGCCGTCGCCGTCGCTCGCGCGCGTCGAGCGGCGCCTCGCCGACCGCCCGAGCCTGCGAGAGGTGCTCGAGGACTGGCTCTTCCGCACGCCGATCGACGGCTCGCACGCGACGGATCCGGGCGACGACGCCGCGGTGGAGCGGTTCCTGTCGAGGTTCCTCGGCGCGCACGCAGGGGAGGCCGACGCGCGGATCGCGCGCGTCGACGTGCAGGCGATGACCGCCGACGACGTCGAGCGCCTCGAGCAGCGCTACGCCGCCGAGGTCGAGAAGGCGCGCGCGTTCCTGTTCGCCGAGGAGCAGCCCGATCCGCAGCTGCGACGTCGCGAGCGCCGGGTGCGCGCCGCGCTGGTGTTCCTCGAGAGCTACCGCGAGCTGCCGCTCCTGTCGTGGCCGCGCGAGGTGATCGACGCGGTGATCGAGCTCGAGCAGGCGTTCGTGATGTTCCGCCAGCGCCACGCGCGGATGGTCGAGCGCGTGATCGGGCGCCGCACCGGCACCGGCGGCTCGGCGGGCGTCGATTACCTCGACCAGACGGCGCAGCGCTACCGGGTGTTCCGCAACCTCTGGGCGGTGCGCACCCTGCTCGTGCGCGAGGCCGCGCTGCCGCCGCTCGATCACCCCGAGCTCTACGGGTTCGTCGCGGGCGCGTTAGCTCGCCGTCACGGCCGCATGCGCTTCGGGTCCACGGGCTCGCCGAGGCGCGCGGCGTCGAACGTGATCGTCGCCTTGTCGTCGCCCGACTCCACGAGCTCGAACCGTCGCGGCGCGACGAGGCCCGGCGCGAGCTCGAGCGTGAGCCTGGCGACGAGCTTCTTCAGCTGCTCGTCCTTCGGCGCGGCGGTGATGCGCGCGCCGCCCCCCACGCGCGCGGCGTCGAGCGAGTAGCGGTCGCGCAGCGTCGCGAGATCGCCGCCGAGCACCGTCATCAGATCGCCGAGCACCGCGCCGAGCGCGCCGGCCTCGGAGCGGCTCACCTTGCCGCGTCCGCTCTTCGACCGGTACGAGACCCCCTCGGGCCCGACCCAGTACGTGATCGCGTCAGGCTCGAACAGCTCCCAGCGCAGGCGGTCCGGGCGCACCAGCGTCAGCTCGCCGTGGCTCGTCACCGTCGTCGCGAACAGCGACAGCGCGCGCACCTGCGTGAAGCGCGCGACGAGCGTCGTCAGCTTCGCGCGCGCCCGGGCGACGTCACCGAGCACGTCGCCCGTCTCGTCCGCGCGCGCGAGCGGGGCCGCGATAGTGGCGGCGACCCACCCGAGGAGCGCGCGTCGAGGGAGCGTCAGTCTACCTTCTTCGGCGGCGGGCCCATCTGGATGCGCTCGCCGAGGTACGCGCCGATCAGCGTGAAGAGGATGCCGATGACCGCCATGATCACGTAGAGGAACACCGGCAGCGTTCGCACCGTCTCGGTGCGCTGCAGGTAGAACACCGTCGGCATCGCGACGAAGAAGGCGCCGACCACGGGCTCGGTGAACGTCTTGCCGGGCGAGATGAGCCCCGACAGGAGGCCGCCGGTGAACCACACCGGGACGGTGACCAGCATGCCGTTCGCGCCCTCGAAGTCGATCGCGGGCACGACCATCGGCAGCCCGATCACGATCGCGCCCGTGAGCACGGCCTGGATGACCGTCGCGATCACCATCCACAGCGGGCTGAACCCCTCCTGCTGGTAGCGGCGCTCGAGCTCCTCCTCGCGCGAGCGGGCCACCTTGCCGAGCGCTTCCATCGACGCGCCGCAGGAGATGCAGCGGCCGTTCGCCGGCGGCGGCGCGTTCTTGAAGCCGCAGGACGGGCAGATGACGACGGTGGGCTGGGCGGCGGCGGCGGCCATGGGGGCTGCATCTTAGGCCGCCCCCGCCGGAATTGGGAAGCCGCGTCGTCGCGGGCGCTCCTCCCGAGTCGCCCGTCGCGCGTCGCGCGGTAGAACTGCCGGACCCACATGTCGAAGGCGACGCACGAGAGAAGGAAGGCCGCGGGCTCGCCGCGCCGAGCGCTCCGAGTGAAGCGGGTCTACGAGGCGCCCACCTCCGACGACGGCGCGCGCGTGCTCGTCGATCGCCTGTGGCCGCGCGGGCTGAAGAAGGCCGACGCCGCGCTCACGGCCTGGTGGAAGGACCTCGCGCCGAGCGCCGAGCTGCGCGGCTGGTTTCACCACGAGCCCGACCGCTGGGAGGAGTTCGAGCGCCGCTACCTCGAGGAGCTCGAGCGGCAGCGGTCGATCGTCCTCGCGAGCCTCGACGCGCTGCCGAGCGGTGAGGTCACGCTGCTCTTCGCCGCGAAGGACGAGCAGCGCAACAACGCGGTCGTGCTGCTGGGGTTCCTCGCTGGCGGGGCCGCCTGACGCCGTCCGCGTCCTCGGTCAGACGCCGGGCAGCCCGAGCGCGCGCATCAGGCGGAGCGCGTTGCCCGACCGCAAGAGGCCGTCGCGCAGCTTGTAGTCGAACACCAGGCGATCCCCGTCGGCGTGCTCGAGCAGGTGCACGGGGCGCACCTTGCCGGGGCGGTCGTCGACGAGCACCGAGAGGCCGAGGTCGTGCGTCGTGACCGCGCCCATCGCGCCGCCGTCGATCAGGTGCAAGAGGACGCCGCGCGCGCCCGCGATCCGCTCCTCGCTGTTGGTGCCGTGCAGGATCTCGTCGAGCAAGAAGAGCGTCGGCTCGTCCGCGGGGCGCGCCGTCAGCTCCGCGAGCGCCTGCAGCTCCGCGTAGAAGTGCGACACCCCGCGCGCGAGCGAGTCGGAGATGCGCAGGCTCGTGCGCACGACGAGCGGCGAGAGCCGGGCGCGCCGCGCGGTGACGGGCGCGCCCGCCTGCGCCATCGCCGCCATCACCCCGACGGCGCGCAGGAGCGTGCTCGTGCCCGACATGTTCGATCCGGTGACGAACAGGAGCGTGCCCGGGCCGTCGAACGAGACGTCGTTCGCCACGCGCGACGCAGGCGGCAACAGCGGGTGCACGAGCCCCTCGGCCTCGAGGGACGGCGGGCCCTCCACGACCTCGGGCAGCGTCGCGTCCGGGTGCTCGAACCGGAACGTCGCGAGCCCGGCGAGCGCGAGCACGACCGAGAGATCCTCCTCGGCGTCGGCGATGCGCGCCGCGCCGTCGCGGCAGAACCTGTCGAGCGCGCGGCCGAGGTGCGCGTCATAGAGCACGAGCGGCCCGAGCAGGATGGCGAGCGGCGCGCTCGAGCGCGCCTCCATCCACGCGGAGAGCCGGTCGAGGGACTCGATCGCGTGCGCGGCCGCCGCGAGCCGCGAAGACGCAGCTCGCAGCGCCGAGCTCTTCGCCGACAGCGCGCCGAGATCGTCGACGAGCGGGCGCACGCGGCTCGCCCAGCGCGCGAGCGCGAGCGCGGGCGCGAGCTTCGGAGAAAGGTGCCGCGAGGCCGCCGCGGCGAGCGCGAGCTGCGCCGCGAGCAGGGCGTACCCGACCCACGCGGGCGCCCCTGCGCGATCTCCCGCGATCAGCAGGCCGAGCGTGATCGGCGGGAGCGCCACCCCGACGACGGCGAGCCACGGCGGCGCGGCGACGGAGCGCGAGAGGTCGCGCGCGGCCGCGAGCGGATCGACGTCGTCGTCGCCCCCGCCCGCGTCGACGTACAGGCGCTCGACCAGCGCGGGATCAGCGGCGAGCTCGTCGATCGCCTGGTGCCGCGCGCGGAGCTCCGCGGGGGGCGCGGGCGTGAGCAGCCACGACAGCAGCCGCGCCGCGCTCTCTCTCGTCTCCATGGCGTCGAGCAGCGCGAGGATCGAGCCATCTCCCACGAGATCCAGATCGGTCGCGCGTCGATCGGTCGACGTGGCGCGCGGGGGCGGCAGGCGCGACAGCTCGCCCCTCACGCGCGCGAGGCCACGCTCGGCGAACCGCGCGGCGCGCGCCAGCCTGTCTCGCGCGAGCTCGACGCGCGCGTGGGCGACCACCAGCGCGGCGAACGCGACCGCGCACGCGGCGCTCACGCCCCACGCCCAGGCCTGCTTGCCGAGCGCGGCCGTGCCGACGAAGACGACCGCCGCGCCGAAGGTGAACAGCCGCGCGAGCGACACGCGCGTCGACCGCGCGCCCGCCTCCCGCGCCTCCGCGTCGAGCGCCTCCTTGCGGGCCGACCTGTGGGCTTCGGGCGTCATCGCCGCCCGCGCGCGCCGGGGATCAGAGCTTGACCTTCGAGCAGTCGGTGGTCTTCCCGCCCTCGTCGAAGCAGAGCGTCTCGCCGGCCTTGTGCTCCTTGCCCTCGATGGTCGTGGGCTCCGCGAGCTCGCACTTCTTGGGCTTTCCGCCCTCGTAGACGTAGTTCATGTAGCCCTTGCACTTGTACGGCCCGATGGTGCCGCCCTTCGGCAGCTCGATGCGTCGCGGGTGCCCCGTCGCCGTGAACGTGATCCAGGCGCCCTTCGGCATCGTCAGCCCGTCGCGCGACAGCTCCGACTCGAGCTGGCACCGACGGATCTTGCCGTCCGGGAACAGCGCGACCCCGCCGGTGCAGTGCACGCCGTCGACCTTCACGGGGTCCTTGACCCAGCACTCCTCGAGGGTCTTCGACTTCTCGTACACCCCGACGGTCGTGCCCTTCTTGCAGACGAACTCCCCGATCTTGATCTCCTCCTTCGGCGCGGAGCACGCGATGTAGCCCTCCGGCACGTCGAACCCGGACGTCGGCCGCCGCTCGGTGCACGGCAGCTTCTCGACGTCGATCTTCCCGCCGGCCTTCGAGCAACCGACCACCGCCATCGCTGCGACCAGGAACCATCTCTTCATCGCCGCATTCTCCACGCTCTCGCCGGTGAAGTCGACCCCGGGGGGCGCTGGCGCGGGGCCTTTGTCACGTCGCCGTGCCGGGGGGGCGCTGGCGCGGGGCCCTTGTCACATGGCTGTGCCGGGCCACGGGGCGCGTGGAGGCGCGTGGTGTTGGGGGCCTCCCCGGCC
>JADLFU010000264.1 GCA_020849655.1 Polyangiaceae bacterium
CCTACGCGCCGGAGCGCGCTCGTGGCAACGAGCGGCCAGCGCGTGAGCAGCGTGGGCTGGGCCGGGGGAGCGCTGGTCGAGAAGTGAGTCAGGGCAGGTACAGCGTGACTCGCCCCAGCACGGTGCGCGGCCAGCCGGGCGTGTAGTGCACGCCCGTCACGGGGGCCGGTTCGTAGGCGAGCTGGCTCTCGGTCGCGAAGCTGACCTCGCGCCAGCGCGCGACCGTGACGTTCTGCACGTCCACGCCGGCTTCGAGCTGCTTCCAGCGCACGCCAGCCGACGCATCGAGCAGGGTGTGGCCCTCCGCGGTGAGCGTTCCGTCCTCCACGGCGGCACGGTCCGCGAGCGCTCTCACGCGAAGCGCCCCGAACGGCGTGTACGGGCCGAGCGCGTGCCGAGCGCCGATGCCAGCGGTGAAGGTACGCGTGGGCGCGAGTGGGACGGGGTTTCCCGACTCGGGTCCGTCACGGTACTCGGCCCGCGTCAGCGTCAGGTCGGCGTCCGCGTGGAGCCAGCCCCCGAGCTTCGCGCGCGCGCCGAGCTCGAGACCGAGGCGCCGCGTCCCGCCGGACGCTTCGGTCGTGCCTTCGTCGCCGACCCAGACCTGCTCGGAGTCGAGGTCGAGCAAGAACGCACTGGCGTACGCGCTCACGCCGCGCCAGGGCTCTACGCGGGTCCCGACCTCGTAGCCGAGCGCCGGCGTGAGCAGGTCCACCGTGCCCGCGGCGCGCACGGCACCGCGCGCGTCGTTGGAGTGGAAGCCGCGACCGTAGTGCGCCGACAGATCCCAGCCCGGGACTGGCGTCACTACGACGCCGAGCTTGGGCAGGCCCAGTGACGCTGCACGCGCGCCGCTCGTGCGGTTGCCCAGCACGCCCAGGTCCTCGAGCCGGTCTTCGACCCGCACGTCCACTCGCTGCACGCGCAATCCCGACAGGAAGCGCAGCTGTGGCGTCAGCCTGAGGTCGCCTTCGACGTACAGCGCCGACTGCGTCTCGCTCACGCTCGCGCCCACTCGCTGCCCGAGTCGCTCCCGCTCGCGCTGGTCCCAGAGCGCGTTGTCGATCAGATCGGCCCGGAGCTCGGCGCCGAACGCGGCCGCGAAGCGCGTCCTCCCGTGGTGGAGGTGGCGGAGCACGCGGACGTGGCCGCCCAGCGTCGTGCGGTCGTCCACCTGCTCGATGCCGTCGCCGTTCTGCGGGTCACGCGCGAAGAAGGTGAAGTTCGAGTAGAGGTTCCAGCGCGAGAGCGTCGCGTAGGTGAGGGCCGTCAGCTCCGAGCTGTGCGCAGCCAGCGTGTAGGCGAGAGCCGCCGAGTGCCGCGCGTGCGAGCCGCCCTCACTCGGGTCCACGGATCCGAAGCGGTCGAGGCAGGGCTCGGAGTACGCTGAAGGGCGCGCTGCGCCGGTTTCGCCCTCGCCGCACACCGCCCGCGCGGGGATTTGCCCGGAGCCGTGCCAGCGAGCGGCGTACGAGGACAGCGTGAGCGCGAGCTTCTGGCGCGGTCCGAGGTCGTGGGTGGTGCGCGCGAACAGGCTGGTGCGCCCGAGCTTCTCGGAGTGGACGAACGGTCCGTCCTGGACGCTCGCGTCCGCGGCGACGACGGCGCGCCAGTCGTCGCCCAGCGCGGGCGAGGCGACGACCAACCCGCGAGCGACGCCGTATTGGCCCACCTGCGCGCTCGCGTACGACTCCGGAACGACCTCCGCCAGCTGAAAGTCGATCGCACCCGCCGTGGCGAAGTCACCGAAGCGCGCCCAGTTCGGGCCCTTGTACGCATCCACGTAGACGACGAGCTCCGGGATCAGGAACCCGAGGTCGGTGTAGCCCTGCCCGTGGCCGTGGCTCGGCAGGTTCACCGGTACGCCATCCACGAAGAAGGCGACGTCCGTGCCGTGGTCCGCGTCGAAGCCGCGCAGGAAGTACTGGGCGGCCTTGCCGCCCCCGGCGTGTTGCACCGCGAACGCCCCGGGAACCGTCTCGACGAGATCTGCCGGTCGCCGGCGCGGCCGAAGCTCGAGCTCGCGGCGTCCGACGAGCAGCCGCGATGCAGCCTCCGTCCCCCGGGGATCCTCGCGCACCTCGACCTCCACGGCATCGTGCTCGACGTGATCCGGCCGGGGGGCCTCGGCCGCGTCCGGGTCGTGAGCTGCGACCGGAGCGGCGCTCAACCCGGCGAGGGCGAAACACAGGGAAGATGCGGCGCGCCGAAACACGCGGCACGCGTAGCACGAAGTATGAGAATCGTGCTACTACTTCGGCGCCACGGCTTTGGCCGTGTCCTCGGCCGCCTTGGCGCGATCCTCGGCGTCGCGCTTCTTGGTGGCGTCGGCGAGCTCCGCGGCGGCCTTCCGGTAGCGGTCGGCCACGGCCTTGAAGTACGCCGCGTCGGCGCCGGCCGGGCGCGCGATCTCGAGCAGGCGGGCGGCGTCGAACGCAGCCAGGCCCGCGCGGTTGCCCTTGCCCTTGGCGAGCTCGTCGAGCTTGGCCACGTCGCCGACGCCCTTGGGCAGGTGCGGGCCCCGCAGCATCATCTCGGCGGCGTCCTTCGGGCCGTTCTGCAGCGCGGCCGAGAGCGCGGCGACCAGCCGTCTGCCGAGACAGTGACGCCTGCGCTCGTCGGGTGAGAGGTGGCGATCGCCACCCGCTCGCCGGCAATTCGCCA
>JADLFU010000265.1 GCA_020849655.1 Polyangiaceae bacterium
CGCCGCAAAACCCTCCGACGTCAGCCCGCTCCCCTGCCAAGCCGCCACGCGCTCCGCCCCGATGGCCTCGTTGCCCATGGCCCCGAGGATGAGGCGTCAGCGCTCGACGCGACAGACGGGGGTGGTGCAGCGGGTACTGCCGGGAGCCCCGGCCGCATCACCTTGAGCAGAGCCGCCGCGGCGGAGCGGCCCTCGGCCATCTCCTTGCGCCACGGGGCCTCGTCCTTGACGACCCCGTCGTAGCTCGTCATGCACGCCGTCGCCTTGGCGACGAGCGAGGGCACGAACGCCGTGAGCGCGGGCGACTCGTTACCGCGCCGCTCCGCCACCCGGCGGGCGCGAGGAGCGAGGCGGCGCAACTTCCACATCGGAACATTCGACATCTGCGTTCTCCTTGGATGCCGGGACCGCGGCCCCGGAGTCGACCCTTCCCCGGCGCGGAGCGGGATGCGCGCGCCGGGGAGGTCCCGGAGGGATGTCGGCGGGGCGGCGGAAGGAGTTGCGTGGAAAATTCGCGGCGGGGGGGCGGCGGCCCGGGCAACAGGTCGACCCGGACCGAGCCGCTGCGGTCGCCCTGCTTCGGCGTCACCTTGACGCCCGCTCAGCCATGGCTACCTTTCGCACCACTTGATCACGACCAGGCCGCTCGCGACCTGGCGGCGGCGTCTTCGCGCCGCTCCCTGCTGAGGGGGTGGGACCTCCACCGTCAAGAGCATAGCCATTCGGATGCCTGGGCTTCCCAGCCCAGCTCTCCGCACGATTTCGGAGGCTGGAGAGCGCCTTTGAACCCGGAATCGACCGCGAACCATGCGGGCAACAACTACCAGAGCTTCGCAGATGCCTTCGGCATCTCGGCACTGGAGGAGACCTACAACGACCTGCTCCGGTCGCACCACGATGCCTATCTGGACGCGCCCCGCATCGCGCAAGGCAGTGACCGCCTGACGCGCGCTCTGTTCGAGCGGCAGCGCCAACTGCATCTCGCCGCCGCAAGCCGCCAGGTCCTGACCGGTCGCTACCGCTTCTCACCCTTCCTCGAGCGGCAGATTCCGAAAGAGACCGGCGTCGACCAGCGCACGATCTCCGTGGGCAAGATCCGAGACGTCGTGGTCCAGCGCGCACTCTACAAGTACCTCTACGACGCCGTGGACGACAGACTGACGGATAGCGTCTTCGCGTACCGCCGCCGCCTGAGCGCGCACGATGCGATCACTGCGATCCAGAAGCATTTCGCCGCAGGGCGTGTCCACGTCTTCGACGCCGACTTGAGGGGGTTCTTTGACTCCCTCCAGCACGACACGCTTCGGCGCCTGATTGAGGACCTCCCGGTTGACGAGCGTGCGCGACATCTCGCCTGGCGCTTCTGCCGCGCCGCGCGGATCACCGCGGAAACTGCGCGTACCACGCTCCCAGGTACCCGCTTCCCCACGACTTCTCGACAACGAGGCGTTCCACAGGGCGGTGTGCTGTCCGGCCTGCTCGCGAATCTCTACCTCGCATCGATGGACCAAGCCGTCCTCGCGGAAGGCGGCGCCCTCGTGCGCTACGCCGATGACTTCGTCGTGTGCTGTGCGTCCAAGGATGACTGCAGCCGCATGCGGAGCGTGGTTGAAGCGGCGCTGCGCCCATTGGCCATCGACCTCCACCCACAGAAGACGAGGGATTGCGTCGACGCGACACGGGGGCTCGAGTTCCTCGGCTTCGAGCTGCGGCCCGGCGTAGTTCGCGTCCGCCCACAGAACGTCGCTCGTTTCAAGCAGCGGGTCACGAAACTGTCGGAACAGTGCAATCAGAAGCATTTTACATCCAGCTCAGACGCATTGCGGTGGCTCTGCAGGCGAGTGGGATTGAAGGTCACGGGGCCGCGTGCGCCCCACATCGACCGCATGATCGAGAAGGGCCTAGCTTCGCACCGCGAACGCCGCTCGTGGATCGGGTTCTTTCGAGTCGTCACCGATGAAGGCCAGATCCGTCGACTGGACCGATGGATTCGCGCGCAGATTTCTGCCCACATGTGGCGACACCATCGAACGCGCATCCGGCTCACCCACATGCAGGCTGCGGGCCTCCCGTCCCTGTTCGGCCAGCTGTGGAAGGCACGAGCCCCAGGGACTGTCTCCTCAGCCAATCCGCAGCCATCGTCCACGCCGAGCCGACATCATCAACCGCGCCATCTGGACAAGCGCCCGGATCGGCGTACCATGTAGAAGAGTCGTTCTCCCGGGAGTGAGTCTTCGGACGCTCCGCCGCAAGGTCCCGTCACAGGGTCGGGGTCCGAATGGCTATGCTCTTGACAATCGAGGTCACGATCTCCCTTGGAGAAGCCGTCGTCGAACCCGAGTAGCTTGGCGGCCGGCGCGACACGCTCGGGTTCATCCTACTGCGATTCCTGCGACCGGCTGACGCATCGCCTACGCCAGACGTCGTCGGACACCGCGTGCCTCCTGCAGCCGTCGGCAGCCCATGTCCTGGCAGCGCGCAGCTGCATTTCCTAGGAACTTCACCCAACGGAACAGCCCCCAGTCGTCCGTTTGTCGATCCGCACATGGTCCGCGACCAGCCCCACCGACGCGAAGTCCCAAGCGTCGCTCGGCGGACAGGGGTGCGCCTCGGGGTAGAGCTCCGCGACGAGCGACGCCCCCTCAGCATTCTCCTCGTCGGATCGGCGACCCGCCTGCGGCTTGAGGGATACCAACGCAATCTGCGCGGCGCCATGCTGGCCGGCGTTCGGCATGACGGGGCCTAGTACCTCGCCACAGAGGACGTGATTGATCTTACGCCGCAGCCCGGCGAGCCGGGCGGTCGGCAAGCTGCGGATACGCTCGGCCGAGCTTCTCGCGCGCACGGTCGACCGTGAAGAGCCACCG
>JADLFU010000266.1 GCA_020849655.1 Polyangiaceae bacterium
ACGGCGAGCATCTGCTCGTGCTCCCGCCACTCGAGCGTCCAGTCACCGAGCGCGTAGTCCGCCTGGGTGATGAGCTGTCGCATCGCTCGCTGGTGCGCGTCCGCCTGCGCGGCCCTCTGCAGGGCCTCCGCCGGGCTCGACGCCTTCTGGATCTCGGTCAGGCGCTTGGCGAGCGCCACGTACGCCGGGAAGGAGTCGGTGATGTGCTTGCGCTGGGCGCCGCCGAGCTTCCCTGCGACCCGGAAATACTCGTCGATCTGCGCGCGGACGGCGCGGTCGTCGAGCTTGCCCGAGCGCGCGTCTTCCATCCGGACGTTGAGCACCTCGCAGGTGTCGAGCTTCCCCAGCTCGACCTCCTTCGCCAGCTCCGCGTTGAGCTTCCGGGGCTGCGGGAGCCCGCTGGTCGCGGGAGCCGCCCGGACGCCCTCCCCGACCTCACTGAACGCGACGTCCGGCCCGCCGACGGCGTCGCCCGGCCCCCCGACCGGCTCGTCGTCGAAGGCGAGGGACGGCTTGTCATCGTCAGGCTCCATCAGCGCACCTCCACCGACTCGATGAACGCCCGCCTCGCGGCGAGCGCGCCCGCGGTGAGCACGCGCCGCTGGTCGAACACGATCGGCGCCTCGCGCTCGCCTGCCGGCGTGACGAGCTTGATGACCTTCTCGCCGTTGCCTCGGAGCTCGATCTTCACTTGTATCGGGGTGCCCGCGGGCCCCGGCTCGAGGCCGGACAGCACGCAAGTGCCGACCGGCACACAGAGCTCGGGGTCTTCGTCCTCTCCCTCCCACAGCTCCAGCTCGAGCGTCGCCTGGCCGGCCCGGCTCGTCGTGAACCTCCTGGTGCGCTCGTAGGGCAGACGGCTGTCCTTTGGCACCATGTTGACGACGATCTTCGCCTTCGACTTCGCGTCCCACGCGAGGATACCGAGGCCTCGCGCGAGCGCGCCGTGGTGGTTCACGACCGAGAGGAGCCTCGTGCCGCCGAGCGACTCACCCTGCTCACGCGCGGCGAGCGCGCGGGCGTGCAGGGCCGCCCCGCGGACCACCACGGTGTCTGGATCGGGGTCGACCGTCACCGACCGCGCCCGCTCTGCCAGCCGCGCTTGCAGCGCCGGGATGCGCGCGGACCCTCCGACCATGATCACGCCCTCGAGCACCCCCCACTCCAGTCCGGCGTTGCGCAGCACGTCCTCGGTCGTGCTCATGCAGTCGTCGACGAGCGGCTCGGTGAGCTCGTCGAACTGCGCGCGCGACAGCCTGAGCTCCGTCTCGCCTGGCGCCTGAAAATCGTCCGTCGTCTTCGCGCGCAACGCCACCCACGCCTCGCGCTCGCCCGAGCAGAGACGCCATTTGACCTGCTCGGCCTTCGCGAGCCAGAGCTGCCGGGTGCGAGCGTCGAGGTAGTCTGGATCGAAGTCCGGGAGCTCCCCGCGGTACTGCTCGACCAGGTACGTGTAGACCGCGTCGTCCCACCGCCGTCCGCCGACGTGCTTGCCGTCGCTCGTGACGATCTCCGTTCCACCGCCGGCGCTCTCTGCCTTCACGCGCAACAGAACGATGTCGAGCGTGCCGCCGCCGATGTCGAACACCATGTACAAACCGGGAGAGTTCCCGATGCCGAACGTCAGCGCCGCCGCGTCCGGCTCCGTGATGGTGTCCAGCACCTCGAGCCCCGCGAGCCGGACCGCCTGGCGGGTGGCCTCCCGCCGGGCCTCGGAGAAGTTCTGCGGGTGGGTGACGACGATCCGGTCCATCGGCGGGAACCGTCGTTCGGCGACGGCGCCCCTCACCCGGCGCAGCACCAGCGCGCCGATGTCCTCGGGGCGGTACCCCCAGTCATGAGGGTCGAACCGCCACGGCGGGGCGTCTCCGGGCGTAGTGGCGGGGTCTTCGCCAATCCAGAGCTTGCTCTCCTCGAAGCGCCTGCACTCGGCGGCGGCCGTGTCGCTCGGGTCCCACGCCGAGAACACTGTCGACGACCGCACGCCGACATGCGCGACCCGGCGCCCTCCGTGGGTCGTCACGGTGACGGCGGACCTCAGCAGGTTGGTCGGCCTTCCCTCGAGCTCATCGAGCGGGACGATCTCCGCGAGCTGGTTGCCCTCCCGCACGACGGCGCACTTGGTGTACGTCGTCCCCAGATCGACGCCGTAGACGGTCACTCCGTCCTCGTCACCGCGAGCTGGACCCTCCCCATCGCGACGTCATCGACTGTGGAGAGCGCGAGGGTGGCGCGCGCCAGCTCCTTCAGGCCGAACACGCGCTCGGGCATCGAGTACGAGTCGGGCGACGACTGTTGCCCGAGGAAGCTCTTCTCCAACAGCGCGTCATCGAGCACGACCTTGCGCCGAAGGCCCCATTCGAACAGCCATGGGCTCTTCTGGACCGTGAGCGGCTTGCACTGCGTCGCCAGGCGGTACCCCTTGGCCGCGATGTCGAACCCGCAATCGGTGGAGCCCTGGGCGTGGTCGCAGACGCTGACGTTCGGCGTCAGCGGGACTCCGCCTCCCGGGACAGGCCCGCGCAGGAGCGTGGCGACCTTGACGAAGGGCGGAAGCGGCTCTGGCCCGGCGCTCTCCTCGACGTGCGCGGTGACCCAGGCCTTTCCTTGCGCGCCGCACGCGAGGTCGGCGCGGACGCCGGCGGCATCGGCCTGGCTCCTCGTGAGTCGGAGCTCGGTTGTAGCGACCGGGTCGAGGCCCGCCTGCGCTGCGGGCTTCTCGATGGTGGTGAGGCGGAAGGTTGGCAGCGGCAGCGGCGCGAGCTCGACGGACTGGACGTCGGCGAGCTTCAGCGCCGGGCTGCGCTTGACGTCCGCCGTGAGCACGCGGACGACCTCTCTTCCCTTGGTCGCGTCCCTCGCGAGCACGAGCAACAACAACGGGCGCACCCCCTTGTACGAGAGCAGCGACGCGTCGTCGTTCTTCGTGCCCTTTGGGCCGCGGGCGGGCGCATCCTTCTGGGTCGCGCCGACCCTGAAGTCGACCCCTGCGAAGCGTGATGTCTCGCCGGGAGCGACCAGCTTCAGGCCCTTCAGATGCTCCTCGACGGCCGCGACGTGGCGCTTGTCCTTCCCCACGCCGGCTAGGACGTCACCGTCGAAGGGCATCATCACCGTCACCAACCAGGCGCCGTAGCCCTCGCGCGCTCGCTCGACGAGCGCCGCGCCGACGCACGCAGGGCTGGGTCCGCCCTGACACGCCTTCTGGGCAGAGAGCTCCTTGGTGGTCACGGGGCCAGGGTCCATCCCGCTCACCGCGAGCACGGTGATCCCTGCCTCGTCGAGCGGGTCACGCGGGCTCGTGGCCGGATCGTAGCGCTCTGGCAGCGGGGCGCGTGCGAGCACGTGGTCGACCCGGGGGATGTCCGCCGTGTACGACGCCTCCTTCGCGAAGTAGTCGCCCTGCCGCTCGCACGAGGTCGCCTCGAGCTCCTTCCACTCCACACAGCGGCTCTTCTTGCGGCCGTCGGCGTCGTCAAAATCCTCCCACCGCGCGCAGGCGCGAGCGTTGGCCCCGAGCGAGCAAGTAGCCCGCTTGCTGGCGCCGGCGCTGCCCATGGCGGTCTTGGTGATCTTGAGGACCTCATCGAACGCCTTCGAGTCAGCGTGCAGGAACCCGCGCATCGAGAGCGTGACGTCGACGTACAGCCGGCCGTCGAGCGTCGGAGGGGCAGGAGGCGGACGGTGCGCGGAGCCCGACGCGGTGGGCGCCGAAGCCGTCACTGTGACCGAGACGCTGCCGGGGCCGGGCGTCGGGACGGGCGCGGGGGAGTCCTTGCTGCAATGCAAGCTGAGCAGCGCCAGCGCCAGCGCGCCCGGAGCGCACTGCGAGGGGCGCCAGTCAAGCGGTCGCACGCTGGGCCTCCACGGTCTCGGTGCCACCGATGGCGCACTCCAGGAGGGTGGGCAGCGCGAGCTCCGCGCGGATCACCTCGACGGCCCTCGGGCTCAAGCTGAGGCCGACCCGCAGCCGCGCGGGCCGCCCGTCGAGCAGCTCCTCGACCTCCCTCACGTGTACCTGACGTCCGTCGAGCAGCACCGCGAAGCCCCGCTCCGCTCCCTGCTTGGCGACCCACAGCAGCTGCCCGTGCTCCGCCCGGAACTCTCCGACCCGCGGCGCGTCGGCGGATTGCCGCCAGGAGAACAGCGTACCCACGACGACGTCTCCGTCGGGCGTGGCGACCAAGTGCGATGGTGCAGGCATCAGGCGATCTCTCCCAGCTTGGGCTTGAACAGCGCTTCCAGCGTGACCTCGTATGCACCCTTGTTGAACCAGTTGCCCTCTCCCACCTTGCACTGGGCGCGGAGCGTCGCGCGGGTGTGGTTGAGGTCGGGGTCGAGCCGCGCGGGTTGTCGCAGCGAGTCGGGCACGACCATGTGCTCGGTCGACCAGTCCATCCGTGCGCCGGGGGCAATTTGCTTGTACCAGGGGGTGGCCAGACTGGCGGCACTCGAGGGGGCCTCGGGGCGCTGGGGTGCTGGGGCAGGCGTGGCCGCGCCGCCGCCGCCGAGGGAGGCTCCGCACCCACAACAGAAGCGCGCCGTGCCGACGTTCTCCGTCCCGCACTCGTTGCAGAACCTGCGCGCCGGCGCGGCCGGCGGCGCCGCGGGTGCCAGCGGCTGCGCGCAACTCGAACAGAACTTCGCCTTTGGGGGGTTCGACGATCCGCAAGCCAGGCACTCACCCGCGGGAGCCTGCGCCCGGGGAGCGACGGCCGCGGGGGAAAGGCCGTCATCGTCACCCCAGTCGGAGGCCGCCGGGCCGGTGCCGCCCGGTGAAGAGGGCATCGCGCCCTGCTGGTAACGCACGAACCAGGGGATCTCTGCGCCGTCCACCTTCGTCGTCCATCCGAGGATGCCCGAGCGAGGCTCGCCCATGCTGGCTTGCCCGCGGCTCTGACCTGCGAGCACTCCAAGCGCGACGGCTGCCTTCGGGTGAGGGACCCCTCCGCCGCGCCCCATCGCGCCGACGACGTGCCGGAGGCGATCCGGGGTTGGCATCGACCTGCGCACGCCCTTCGCGTACTCCGTGCGCTCTGACTTCAGCAGTTCCATCATCCGGTCGAAGACCTGCTGCGCCAGGACCGTCTCGAATCCGGGGCCCGACACGCCCGAGAACCGCCAGCCGTTGCCGAGGAAGTAGAAGGCGATGGTCGCCTCCTTCTTGCCCTCGGCGCCGACACAGTGAAACCGCTGATCGAGGAATCCGGCGGCCAGCAGCCTGGCGACGTACTCCAGCAAGTACCCGTAGAAATGCCTCGTGCGCTTCTCCACGACAGAGCTGAACGTCGCCTTGAACAGTGTGGGGTCGCCCAGCACCTCCTTCGCGGTGGTGGACTCACGGACGCGCCTCCTGAGCACATCGATCGTGGTCTTGCCAGCCAGACAGGAGCTGGGCGTCGCGCCGTTCGGCTGGGCCCTGCCGACGAAGGCGGAGAGGAGGTCTCCCCCGGCGTAGGCGACGCTCGTCAAGAAGACCGTCTCCCACTCCTCGTTGCGGACCTCCTGCTTCACGCCGATGTCGCTGCTCCCTCCCCCCATGTCCAGGTAGACGAGGATGTTCGCGCCCGGGTCCCCTGCGTTGCGGGCCGCGGCGGTCGACTCGTCTGCCCCCTCGTCGATCGTCCACTCGAGGCCGGTCGTATCGCGCAGCAGCGTCTGGGCGAGGTGGGCGCCCGCTCGCAGGATCTGGAGGTCGGGGTCAGTGAACGCCATCGGGTACGAGTAGACGACGTTCACCGTGCGCGCGGCCTGCCCGCTCGCGATCGCCGCGCGCACGTACGACAGCGTGAGCACCGTCGAGATGTAGTGGGCCTGCAGGCTGGCGGTGTGGGGGGCATAGGTCGACGCCCGCTGGCGGAGGAGGTCCGTCCACTTGAAGTCGCCGAGCGTGTACTCATCCTCCGCGTACCCCGGCGTCACGCCCGCCGCCGGGATGCCGAAGTCACGCCCGAACCTCCACCCGTCGACCGCCGCGAGGCCGCTCGCGGTGTCGCGCTTGTTGCGCGAGAACAGCAGCTCCGACGGGAAGAGGTCCCTCCGCGGCCCGAAGCCTCGCGGCGGGGGCCAGAGGTCCGGGCCGGCGGGCGCGGTGCTCTCGGGGCCTCCGCGAACGAGGTAGAGGTTCCAGTCCGTCTCGGACACCTCCGGCACCAGCTCAGGCCCGGCCTGCTGCTTCGTCATGGCGCCCGTGAGCGCCACACAAGTGTTGGAGGTGCCGAAGTCGAGCCCCATGCCCACGACAGTCTCCTTGCTGGTCGTCGTCGTGGCGTCGGGGACGGCGAACATCCCGCCCGCGAGCGACGCCGCGCGATCGGCGCGCGCGGGGTCGACGAGCTCCATCACCACCCACGCGGGCCTGCTCCCGAGCACCCGGGAGCAGGCTGTCCCCTGGCGCTGAACCTGATCGACCTCCACCCACTCCTCGTCGGCCGCCGCGCGCACCCAGACGCGCAGGCGCCGCTCGGAGAGCAGCGCGTCCCCCAAGGGGCCCGAGGACGCGGCGCCGACGAGGTAGTAGCGCCAGTCGGAGAGCTTCACGTTGGGCCACACCCGGAGGTTGACCTCGCGGAACGCGTTCTCCTTGGACGGCGCGCCGTCCTCCGGCAGGTGCAGCTGCAGCATCACTGTCACCGGGGTGGACAGGCCGCGCAGCGGCAACGTCACCTGATACTGCGCACCGATCACCTCGCCGATGGGGCCGCGCGCGAGCTGCTCCTTCAGCGCCGGGACGTCGATGACGTCGAAGTACTCGGGCCGCACCGGCACCGGGGGCACCACGAGCTTTCCGCCCTCGTCGACGAACGCGGGGACCCTCGCGTAACACACCTCGCGGGGTTCGATGCTCCCCAGGGTGTCGAACCGGAGCGTGAACCGGCCCGGAGGGCCGACCTGGACGACCGGCCGCTGGTCAGAGGCGCCCGGGGAGCTCCACCTCGCGAACGAGGTCGCGGCGCCGCTGCCGCGGACGAGCACGCCGAGCTCCTGGACGCGCACGACGACGCTCGAGCGACAGAGGGGGCACGTGAGGCTGCGGACGCCGCCCATCTTCGGATCCATCCGCAGCTCCGCGGGGAGGAGCGCGAGGTCGAAGCCACAGCGCTTGCACTCGATTCGTCCAGTCATGTCTGTTGAGCCTGCCCTTCGCTAGACTGAGGTGAGCGTGAGCGCGTCGCGCACGAGCCGCGCCTCGACGCCTATAGGGAGGACGTAGGTGCCCGCGGCGACGCCCTGACGTCCCATCGGCGTCACGTCTGCCACGCCCGCGGCCCACCTCGCGAACGATCGGGCCGCGCGGTCGAGCAGGCCGTCGAGCGGCCCGGCGCGCCCCGCCTCGACCGAGTAGCTGGCGACGAAGCGCTGCAGCGTCGCGAGGCGCTTCGACTGGGCACCTGGAGCGCGCGTGACGGCCTCATACACCCACCCCTGGGGCTCGAGCGCGGCACCGGCGCCCGACGTCATCATCGCTTGCTCCGACTCGAGCATGCACACATTCGCGCCGTCGTCGCGCACGCGCGCGTCTCCGTCGAACACCGCCCACAGCACCGATCCCAGCGCGCGCAGATCGAGGAGCTCCACCCCGCCGAGCGAGTCCAACCGCAC
>JADLFU010000267.1 GCA_020849655.1 Polyangiaceae bacterium
ACGCGGCGATGGTGCTGACGGCGACCCCGAAGCGAGCCGCGACATCGCGCTGCGTGAGCCAGACGCGCTTCGCCTCGCCGTGCTCATCGGGCACCACCTCACCCTCGACGAGCAGGCGCTCGACCTCGTCGG
Source organism: Polyangiaceae bacterium (assembly GCA_020849655.1). Classification (GTDB taxonomy): domain Bacteria; phylum Myxococcota_A; class Polyangia; order Polyangiales; family Polyangiaceae; genus JADLFU01. The sequence continues at coordinate 133 of JADLFU010000267.1, forward strand.
GGTTCGAGAGCTTCGGGCCTTCACCCTTCGTGGGACGGCCAATCTTCGCGTGCTTGTGCTTCGCCATATGCCCTCAGAAGCCGATGGAGAGCTGGATCGGGGACGTGGTGGTGAGCAGCGATTTCAAGCGCTGCATCGCGCGCGACCGCTGCCGCTTGAGGCGTTGGTAGAGCCGTTCGTTCGCGTATCGCACCAGGACGATCTGGAAGTCCTCGCGCCGAGCGCGGGCGTGCTGCGCGAGCCGTGCTCGCACCGAGGCCGCCATGTTCTTCGGAGGTCGGGTCACGCGAGTGCCTCGAGGTAGGGACGCAGCACCGAGTACACGCGGTCGGCGCGCGCCGCCTCGACCAGCGCGTCGACACTGAAGAACCAGGCGTCGCCGTACCCGGTGCCGTCGCCGTTGCCCGCGCCAGGTGCAGCTCCGTGTCCAAAGCCGCCCCCGGTGCCACGGAGACGACGCTCACGACGAGTCGGCCGACCTCGGCCCTTGCGCCGGTAGTCGCGCAGCGCCTCGAGGGCGACGTCGAGGCCGACATGATCGCGATAGCGGAAGCAGTCCGCCACCGTCTTGGCGGGACTTGTCACGCGCATCTCCACGCTCTCGATCGTGCGTGACTCGACTCCGTAATCGGCCGCTGCTCCGCTCGCCCGGACCACGTGAAGCTTGACGTGCTCGATGCGCGGCGCGCGCGCGCGGTTGTCGATCAGGACCCACACCTCGTGGGGCACTTCGGTCGTCAGGCCGTGCAGTTGAAGAGCCGAGAGCAGGCAGATGGTCACGTGCGGCGCACGCTTCGCGACCTCGGCGAGCGTGGCGAGCTCCGTTCCCTCCGCGCCTGCCGCGCGGTAGACGCCACGGCCCACGCGTACGAGGTCGCCGCGCGCGCAGAGCCGCTGGAGGTGCGCTCGGGGGACGCCGCGCGCAGCGAGATCGCGCGAGGTCACCGGACCACGGCGAGCGAGGGCGAGCACGACGTCGGCGGGGCTGGGCATGATCCATAATGTTGCCTATCCGACGGCATAGTCAACGCTTTGTTCCGGTGCCTCGCGCGACCGCGCTCAGGTGAAGTAGCGGAAACGCGACTGGACGCTCTTCTCCGCGCTCACGTGCTTCAGGATGTCGCCGACCCTCCGCGCGGCGCGCACGGTGACCGGATCGCCGCTGTCGAACTGGGTGTTGTTGAAGTTCAGCTTCGACAAGTCGAGGAGTTCCCTCGCCAGGTCGACGGCCGACGTTTCGCCGTCGTCGCGCGTGAACTCGAGCGCGCGGGGGACGTACATGCCCGGATAGGTCCGGAAGTACGGGACGGTTCCTTTGAGGTAGATGATGCCGCTCCTCTCGTCGAAGGTGAGCGTCGTCCCGCGAACGACGGCGGGGACCGCGGCGCGCAGGAGCCTCGCGCCGGCGCGACGCACCGACACGAGGTCGAGCACCTCCACCCGCTCCTCCTTCGCCGCGCGCCGGCAGCCTTCGATCTCCTCGGCGTTGAAGTACGAGGTCTTGTGCACGAGCACCCGCGCCGGCATCGTCCGGTGCTCCCGGCGGTACGCGCCGAGCCCGTTGGCGAGCAACTTGTAGGCGTCGTCCGCCGAGAGATGAGGCGTCAGATCGCGACGGTCGATGGTCGCGTTGCCACCCTGAAGAATCAGCCCTTCCCCGCGCTCGTTGAACACCTGCGCCACGCTGGTCGCCAGACGGTCGCCCTCGACGCTCTTGAAGAAGCTGGCGCCGACGTAGCACGTCGACAAGGCCGCCGAGTGCTTCACCAGCCGCCACGGAACACCGCCAGCCTTGTAGTAGAGCGCCGTGTGGAAGTTCCAAGCGCGCGTCGCTGGATCCTGGAGGGTCGGACGACGCCCACCCCGCTCCCGAGTCGTTCCGCCCGCGTACGTGTCGGGCCGAAGCAGCTGCGATGGAGCCGCGAGGTCCAGGGCACGCGCCTTGAAGGTGTCGTGGAAGTTGGGAACGTACGGTAGGGGCGCTGCCTCCTGCGCTTCATCGAGCGGGCCATCGGGCGGTGGCGGTCGCGCGTCGCCGAGCGCGAACACCTCGACAGGAGGAGCGAGCACGAGGACATTCAGATGTCCTCGTCCCGCGAGATCGCGCGCGTGATCCAAGAACAGCTCGACGACGCGATCCATTGCCTGGGGTCCGGCGAGTGCAGCCTGCAGTTCGTGACGTGAGATGGTGCGCGTCGCGGCGTCGGAGATCGCGAGGCTCGTGCCGAAGACGTCGGCGCGCATGCCGGGAAACGGCGGCCGCAGTTCCTTCAGCTTCGCTTCCCGCGACGGCACGCCGTTACGGCACGACTCGATCCAGTCGCGCACCTTGTCGATGGTTGCTGTCGTTCCGATCAGGCCGACACCGATTGGCGTCGGCACGTTCGACGCGCCGCGATCGAAGGCACCGTGGGCGACCAGACCGGCCCGGATGTCGACGTGAACACCGCCACTGCCGAACTGCAGGTCGGGTTCAGGGAGGAGCTGCAGTTTCATGGGGTGGCCTCGCACTCCGAAGCCGAACCTTCGACGGCTCCGTCGCGTACCGTCTCGGGCTTCGCGGGCGCGGCATCGACCACCTCAATGGAGGTGAGCTCGTCGTCGCCGATCGGTTGCTCGATCTCGAAGCTCGGAACCGGGTCGAACCGCAGGTGGCGCTTCGGGCCTCCATCGGGCGAGGGGGCGCTGAGCACCGAGCTCCATGCCAGTACCTGGCTGAGCACCGCGCGGTTCCCTTCGATGCGCTTGATCCCGCTCAGGCGCTGCTCGTGAACCCACGACTTCTGGCGCCCGTCGGTGGTGAACCGATACGTCGGCGAGATTTCCAGGTACCAGTCCCCCTCGACCTGACGGAAGCGGCCGTCGAACGCCAAGTGCCGGAGGACCGTCAGCTCACGCCCGTCCTTCGTCTTGTGCGGGTACTTCTGAACCACGGTCATCGTGCTCATCACGCGCGCGTTCTTGTAGCGGTGCACTCGCGCAGGCTCCTCCAGTCGTCCGGCGAACATGAACACTCGATCGTCAGCGGCGAAGCGGACGTTGAAGATCGCGAGGTCGTCGCGCAGCGCGCTACCGAGGAGGTTGACGAAGAGGCGACGCCGATCCGGATTGTCGCTTCGAGACCACTCCTCCGCGTCGTGAGCCTCGATGTTGGTCACGTCGACCGCCTTCGAGAGCGGTCCGCGTGACGGATCGTCGAAGCTGTAGATGCACTTGCTGTGAAAGACCCAGGCGTTCGAGATGAACCCCGTGTTGCCGTCGCGCATCCGGCCCCAGACCTGCTTCGCCGTCGTGCAATCCGTCGAAGACACGTAGATCGTCGGCGGGTACTCGGCGACCCTGGCCATGTTGAGGAACAGGGTGTCGAGGCGCGGCGCATCCCCGTCGGCTCCCACGTTGGTCGGCGCCGTCGCCGACCGAGCTGACCGCGGCGCGATCGGTCGCGTTCGGAAGAACGCGCGCGCGAACGCCGCTGCGCTGGCGCACGCGTACTTCGTCCACGCGTCGCTGCGCTTCAGTCCGACGATATCGCTGATCCCGCGGATCGCGAGCATCAGGCAGCGCTCCCGAGTCGCTCGGTAGACGCCCGCCGCTTCCATCTCGATTGCCTGCAGATGTCTCGCGGTCTCGATCCAGGGGAACAGGACCTTCGGATCCTTGACGAGCCGGTCGCTCGACGCGATCGCGCCCGCGGCGAATGTTGGCG
>JADLFU010000268.1 GCA_020849655.1 Polyangiaceae bacterium
AGCGTCGCGGCGTCGAGCAGGGTCTCCCCGTCACCTCCGCCGCGCGCGTACCAGCGCGGCGCGACCACGTGCGCGCCAGGGAGGCCGCGAGCGTGCAGCCAGAGATCGCCGGGCCGCGCGACGCGCGTCGTGAGGGCGTCGTTCGACGGCGCGTCCTTGCCCACGAAGATCGTCTGGCCCGTCGCCGAGGTGAACGCGCGGACGCCGCGCGGGAGCTTCGACGGCACCGCGCGTGAGGCGGTCGTGGCCGGCGCGACGCCGGGCGTGGAGCCGCGCGGGAGCTGGGGCTCTACCGCGCTCAGTACGCCGTCCACCTCAGCGCGCGTCCGCGCGTGCGCGAGCTCCTCGCGGGCCGCGTCGATGGCCTCGATCGCGCGCGACGCCTCCAGCTGGCGCGCGACCGCCACGCGCTCGCCCGCGCGCAGCCGCTTCGCCCGAGCGAAGAGCGCCTCCAGCTGCTCGCGCGCGCCGCGCTCGGGGACGAGAGAGAGCGTGACGCGGACGGGCGCTCCCGAGGAGTAGTCGACGGCCTCGAGCTCGCGCTGTCCCCGTCTGGCCGTCGCCGCCGCCGACACGAAGAGCCGAGCGCGGGCGGCCTGGCGCTCCGCCTCGCGCACGGCCTCGCGGTCGGCGTCGATCGCCGCGACGCGGCGGGTGAGGCGGGCGCGGGCCTTGTCCAGCAGCGAGCGCGCCGCGCGCCGCGCCTCGTCCCCGAGCGCACGCTCATGCGCGTCGACGAAGCCCGGGCCGCGGGCGCGCGCGCGATCGAGCGCGGCCCCTTCGACGAGCAGGCCACCGGGGTGCTCGCCAGGCGTCGCGCTCTCGACGACCGGCCCGCGGCGCGGATCGACCGTGAGCCAGAGAGCGTCGTCTCCGCGGGAGAGCTCGAGCACGAGCGCGCGCCCCTCTCGCGCCGCGACGACGACGGCTCCCTCCACCTCGACGCGGAGCGCGCGCAGCGCCTCGTCTGCCGGATCGCCGCGCGGTCGCTCGGCCACGATCGCCCACGCGAGCTTCGCGCGCGGAGGCCCCGCGGCCATGAGCCAGACCTCGCGACCGCCCGGCCGGGACAGCGAGACCGCGAGGAGCCCGGGCAGCGGCCGATCGACGCGCTCGATCCGCCACGCTGCGCGGCTCACAGCCCCGGCAGCGGGAACGGAAACGGCAGGCCGCTCGGGAACGGCAGCGGGCTCGCCTTGCGCGCGCGCCACGCGTTCGCGGCCGTCTGCACGATCGGCACGCGCAGCTGCGGCGGGGGGTGCGTGCGGAGGAACCCGAGGGCCACGGCGCTCGGAGTCAACCGACTCAGCTCACCGAAGAACCCGAGCACGAGCAGCGCGCCGCCCTCCGTCATCCCGCCTGGCCGGGAGACGCCCACGTCGAGGAGGTTCTCCGTGCCGGAGACGTCGGCGCCCGCCTCGTTCGGCTGGTTGAAGAGGGGCACCGCACGAGACGCCACGCGGCCGAGCGTCGCCGGATCGATCCCGCGGGAGCGGTCGCCGTTCGCGCAGCCCGTGTGCCCGAGGTAGTGGTGCGCGAGCTCGTGCCCGAGCACGAACGCGATCGCCTCGTCGAGCACGACGCGCTGCCGCGCGAGCTTGCGCGGATCCTGCGCCTCGTTCGGCGCGTAGAAGCCGGGCGGCGGATCAGGGATGGGGCGGTCCGCGCGCACCGCGTCGGCGGCGAGCTTGTCGTACGCGGCGACGCGCTGGCCGCCGAACTGCTCCTCGACGGCCTTCGCCTCCGCGATGTGCCCGATCGCCCGCGCGAGCGGCAGCGTCATCGCCATGAAGGACGCGCCGTTCTCGCAGCCGGCGAACGCGTTCACCTCCGTCGTCTCGCGATCGAACGCGAAGGGGATGCCGTCGACGCGCTCGCGCTTGCCGCTCGGGAGCGCCGCGACCAGCGCGCGGAGGATCTCGGCCGACTCGGCCTCGAGGAACCCCGGAACGAACATTCCCTGGGCGTCGACCGCCCCCGCTGGCAGCGGCCCGGGCGTCGTCGACACGGGCTGCCCCGGAGCGCCCGGCGTCGCGCCTCCGCCGGCGGGCGCTCGACCGATGGCCCCCGGCGGGACGCGCACGGGCCCGGGCACGCCGGGGATCCAGGGCCCCGACTGCGCCGACGCCGACGCCGACCACAACCCGACGACCAGACACCACGCGCGCGCTCGCACCATCACCGCCCAGGGTAGCAGCAACGGGCGCGCGAGCCGCGTAAGCTCGGCGCCGGTGACCTGGCAGCAGGGGTTCGTCGCGATCGTCGTCCCGGCCGTGCTCGTCGGCGACACGTGGATGCTCTCGCGCGTCATGCGCGTGCACCGCCGCACCCGGCGCCGCGCTCACCTCGTGCTCGCCGCTGGGATCGTCACGTCCTTCCTCACGGGCGTCGCGGGCTCCGCGCTGTTCGCGGTGGCCGGCGACGCGAAGAGGCTGCCCCCGGCCGTCGCCGCGGCGTCGCGAGCGACGCTGTTCGTGGGCGCCGGCGCGAGCTTCGGGCTGCTCGCGCTGTTCTTCGCGACGGCGTTCTTCCCGAGATCGCGCGCGGCGCTCGCGGCCGGCTGGGGCGTGCTCGCCGCGCAGCTGGGGCTCTTCACCTCGGCGCTCGCGCTCGAGCCCTCGTCGGTCCCGACGCCGGCGACGGCGACGCTCTGGCTGCGCGGGCCCTTCGTCGCGCTGGTCGCGGGGACGCTCGCCGTCACGGCGAGGGAGGCGCTCGGGCTCCAGGCGGCGCTGCGGCGCGCTCGCGCGCGAGGGCGTGACATCGACAGGGTGGCGCTCGGTCGCATGCGCCTGATCGGGCGGACGGCGGCGGTCACGGGGGCGGGGCAGCTCGCGCTCCTGGGGTTCCCGACGCACGGCACCTTCGACGACGCGCGCGGCTACGCGCTCATCGCGATCGCGATGACGACCGCGCTCGCGCTGGTCGTCGCGTGCGTCGCGACGTGGGCCACGCCCGAGTGGCTGAAGCGCCGCTGGGAGCGCGAGCCGTGACGCCCTTCGACGCCGCGGGGCGCGCGCTCGCGGGCGCAGCGGTCATCTCCGAGCTCCAGGCGCGCGGCACGCTGCGGCTCGTGTGCAAGGACGCGGGCCTCGACCCCGCCACCGCCACGAAGGACGAGTGGACCGACGCGCTCTCGCGGGGGCTGCTCGCCGCGCTCGCGAGGCGCAGGTTGCGCAGCCACGACCACGTGGTGAAGCTGGTGCTCGACGCGGTGCGCGCAGCGGACGAGGTCGAGCTCGCGGGGTACGAGCTGTTCCGTGATCTCGATTGACGTGCTCTCTCGCGCGGGCTTACTCCGAGATCGATGCGTCGCACGACCCGACCGCGGCTCGGGGGCTGACACGTGCGCCTCGGTCTGTGGATCGTCGGCGTGCTGGTCGCGGTGCTCACGCCGCTCTGGGTGAGCGCGCGCATTGGCTCGCGCGAGCGCCGCGCGCGCCAGAAGACCCGCGAAATTCTTGCCCGAGCAGCGCGTGACATGGAACACGACGACGAGGAGTCCCCCGCGACGGGCACGGGTGGTACGGCGCTCGCATCCAACGAAGACAGGAGCTAGCCCATGGCACGTCTCTTCGGGTTCATCGCAAACAGGCCTGACATCCTCTCGCGCGTCGCGGCGCACGAGGCTCGCTGGCTCACCGAGAGCAACCCCGGCAAATCGCTCGGCTGGGGCATCGGGTTCTACCAGGGCGGCGAGGTGCTGCTGCGCCGCAGGCCGGTCGACGACAGGCCCGTCGTGGACCTGTCCATCGCCCTCTCCGACGTGCGCACCGACGTCGCCGTCGGCCACGTGCGCAGCGCGACGGTGGGCGCGCAATCGACGGAGAACACGCACCCCTTTCGCTACCGACAGTGGCTGTTCGCGCAGACGGGCACGATCGCGGGGTTCTCCGCGATGCGCGAGCGCCTCGCCGAGTCGATCCCGCAATTCTTGAGGCGCAACGTGCGCGGCGAGACGGACAGCGAGCTGCTGTTCCACCTGTTTCTGTCCTTCTTGCACGACGCGGGCAAGCTCGGCGACGCGGACGTGCCGACGTCCGCCGTGACGACCGCGCTGCGATCGTCGCTCTCGCTCGTCGACCGCCTCTCCCAGGAGGAGGGCGTCGATCCATCGCCGCTCAACCTCGTCGTGTCGACCGGCGACGCGCTGATCGCTGTGCATGGGCGCGGCAGGATGCTGACGCGGACGCTGCGAGGTCGCGCCGAGCTCGACGAGATCCTGGGCGACGACGCGGCGCTGCGCGCGCGGTTGCCCGATTTCGCGACCACGGTCGCGACGCTGCTCGTCGCCGACACCGCGCTCCCCGCGGGGCGCTTTACGGAGCTGCCCGCGGGGTGCATCGTGGTCGTCCCCCGTGGCGCCGACCCTTCGGTCACTCCTCTGTTACTCGCTCGCGCTCGCCGGCTGCGCGCCGGGCCCGCTCGGGCTCTCCACCCGCACGACCGACGAGCGCGCGCCTCGCCGCCCCGACGCCGTCGTCGCGGACCCGCCGTCGGCGCCGCCCCCCGCGGCGGGACCGGCCGACACGCGCGCCGGGATCGTCGCGCTCACCGCGTCTGCAGGCGAGGGCGCGCGAGAGCTCGTCACGGCGCTCGGCGCGGCGATCACGAAGGAGGACGCGGTCGCGCTCGCGGCCTGTCTCGCGAGCGACGCCACGTGGAGCAACCCGAGCGGCGGGCGCGGCGGGCTGCTGGCCCTCGACGTGCTGCGCGAGCGGTTCCGCAAGCTCGACTACACGAAGTGGGCGGGCGGCGCGCTCTTCGCGGACGACGAGGCGGAGGTGCTGACGTACGACGACTTCGACGCGCTGCCCGCGCGCGGCCCGAGGCCGCCCGAGATGCGGTCGGGCGACGTGCTCGTGCGAGGGCGCGTCGTCTCGCCGCGCGCGGGCTACGAGCGGCTGTTCGGCGACGAGCTCACCCTCCTCGCCCGGCCCGCGGGGGGCAGGCTGCGGATCGTGCTGATCCTGGAGGACTTTCCGCTAGCCTGAGCCGCGATGAGCCAGCAGGGCAACCCCTCGCAGTGCGTGAAGTGCGGCGCGCCGGTCGGCACGACGGGCGGGCGATGTCCGTTCTGCGGGACGGAGCAGCCGAGGGTGAGCACCCTAGAGCCCTCGGGCGCGGCGGCCGTGGGCCTCACCGACGTCAACCGCGCGCGGACCGCGAGGCCGTCGTTTCGTCCGCAGCCGAAGGCGCGCTCGGGCGGGATCGTCGCCGTGGCGGTGGTGGGCGCCCTCGTCGTGGTCGGCGCCGCGGCCGGTGGGCTGTTCTTCCTCACCCGGAGCGGCGGAGGCGAGGCGCCCGCGACGAGCGCGAGCGCGCCTCCTCCGTCCACCGCGAGCCCCGCGCGCACGATAGGCGGCGTCGAGGTGGCGGACGCGGCGCGCGTCGATCCGACCGATCTGCTGCCGAGGATGCGCCCTCGCGTCGCGGCGTGGAGCGCCGACGCGAAGCTCCTCGAGATCCAGGTCACGCGCGCGACGAACGGCACGGTGAACCTCACGGAGCCCGGCGGCGAGATCGTCACGCGGTTCCTCTCGGAGAAGACGGATCCCCGCGCGCCGAAGGGCAAGGAGATCACGCGTCAACGCCTCCAGTTCGTCGTGAAGCTCGGCGCAGGTGAGCCCGAGCAGAGCGCGGGCGCCGCCGGAGACAAGCCGGCCGCCGAGCCCAACTGCATCTGGAGCGCGGCCCACCGCGCGGCCGTCAAGGGAGGCCTGCCGCTCGCAGGGCCCACCGACGCACGCTACGGGTGGGACGCCAAGTTCGCCACCGACGTCTGGCTGTTCACGTCAGGCACGCACCGCCTCGTCGTCGACGGCAACTCGTGCGCCATCAAGGGCTGACGACCTCGCGGGGCGTCAGACGGCGCGCATGCGGAGCAGGACGGACTCGAGCAGGAGCGGCTGCGCCGGGTTGCGATCGAGCACGTCGAGCGCGTCGACGACGATCGAGTAGCGCGCCGCGAGCGCCTCGGCCGCGCGCGCGTCCGCGGCCGCGCGGCACCGGCGCGCCTGCTCCCGGGCGAGCGCGAGGAGGCGCGCGCGGAACACGTCGCGCGCGACCTTCACGTCCGCGAGCTTCATCACGGCGGTCGAGTCGGGCGCGACGACCGCGGCCTCGGCGGCCTCGACGAACGCGGCCTCGTCGCTGGCCTCGTCCTGGTCGACCGCCGCGAGCGCGGCCTCGGCGCTCCCGCCGGCGAGCGCGACCGCGCGCGCGGCCTGGTCGCCCGTGATCCCGCGGCGCAGGAGCAGCTCCGTCAGCGCCCCGTCGCCGAGCGGCCCGAACCGCACCCGGAGCGTGCGCGACCGGATCGTGTCGAGCAGATCGTCCGGCCGCGGCGTGGTGAGCACGAAGTGCGTGCGCGCGGGGGGCTCCTCGAGCGTCTTCAAGAGCGCGTTCGCGGCCTGCACGTTCAGCAGGTGCGCGTCGCGCACGATGACCACGCGCGCCCTGCCCTCGTGCGGCTGGAACGGCATCCGCGCGAGCACCACCTTGCGGATCTGCGCGACCGAGATGTCCCGGGTCTCGTCGGACTTCCTCCCGAGCGTCTCTGCGTCGTACAGGCCGAGCTCGACCATCAGGACGTCGGGGTGCTGCGGGACGTGCGGCTCGCTCGACGCGACCGTGACCACCCGCTTGCACGCGTCGCACGCGCCGCACCCCTCGCCGCCGCTCGGACAGAGGAGCGCCTGCGCCAGCGACAGCGCCGCAAGGTGCTTGCCGACGCCGCGCGGCCCCTCGAACCGGTACGCGTGGTGGACCCGGCCCGCCGAGAGCGCGCGCCGCAGCGTGGTCACCGCGACCTCTTGCCCGACGATGCCCGCGAACGACACCGTCGCGCGCTACCAGATCCGGGCGCGGGCGCGAACGCGCTTGTCGTCGCCGAGGGCGAGCACTACACGCTCGCCGCGTGGCTCAGCGTCTCGTTCACCTCAAAGTGCTCCGTCAGGATGGCCACCACGATCGCGCGACGCGCAGGTGGGAGGAGTTCAAGGTCCCGTACCTGCCGCAGATGAACGTGATCTCGGCGCTGCAGCAGGTGCAGCGCTACCCGACGACCGTGGAGGGCAAGGAGGTCGCGCCCGTCGCGTGGGAGTCCTCGTGCCTCGAGGAGGTCTGCGGGGCGTGCACGATGCTCATCAACGGCAAGGTGCGCCAGGCGTGCAGCGCGCTCGTCGATCAGCTCGCGCCGAACGGCGAGGTGATCACGCTGGAGCCGATGAGCAAGTTCCCGCTCGTCCGAGACCTCGTCGTCGACCGCACGCGGATGTTCGACACGCTCCGCCACATCAAGGCGTGGATCGATCTCGACGGCACGCACGAGCTCGGCCCGGGCCCGCGCGAGGCCCCCGAGACCCAGGCCGACAGGTACGTGATGAGCCGCTGCATGACGTGCGGCTGCTGCGTCGAGGCGTGCCCGCAGTTCCATGACGCGTCGCCGTTCCTCGGGCCGGCCGCGATCAACCAGGTGCGGCTGTTCAACCTGCACCCGTCCGGCAAGATGCACGCGGGCGCGCGCCTCGAGGCGATGATGGGCGAGGGCGGCGTCGCCGACTGCGGCAAGGCGCAGAACTGCGTCGAGGTCTGCCCGAAGGAGATCCCGCTCGTCGAGTCGATCGCGGTCGTGTCGCGCGACACGACGAAGCGCATGCTCTTCAAGTGGCTGCTCGGCTGACGGCGCTGTTCAGCGGGCGCGCAGCGACAGATCGAGGGCGGGCGCGCCCTTCAGCTGGACGATGCTCCGGCACTCCGCGGGAGAGAACCCCTCGGTGACGCTGGAGCACGGGAACCCCTGGCCGCCGTCGGGGACGCCCGCGTCGCCGACCTCGCCTGAGTAGGCCTGCACACACGCGTCGAGCACGCCGGGCGCGGGGGTGCAGGTGACCCGCGCGCAGCCGCCCTGGCAGCAGAGCGCGCGCGACGCAGCCACGCACTCGTCCACGGTGCCGCCGACCCCGCAGCGCTGCACCGCGTGCCGGCAGAACGCGGGGAGCACGGCGTCGCACGCCTCGCCGATCGTGTGCGACGCGTCCCCCGGGCAGGGATCATCGAGCACGGTGGCGGACGAGCACGCCGCGCCCGCGACCAGGCAGGCCACGGCGAGCGCGCCCATCCGGCGCGGGAGCTTCGCGAGCGAGGCCATCTCGACGGCGCCGCACGCTACACGGCGCGCGGGCGAGGAGCGCGCGAAAACGCGGCGTCCGGCGCGCGGACTTGTCGTAGGGTGTCGCCCTCGTGCCCACGTGGCCGTGCCCGACATGACCCGCGCAGACACCGACCCGCTCGGCCTCCTCGGCGCGACGATCTCCGACAAGTACGCGGTCGAGCGCTTCGTGGCCGAGGGCGGCTTCTCGGTGCTCTACAAGGCGGAGCACAGGATCTGGCGACAGCCGGTCGCGCTGAAATTCTTGAAGGTGCTGGCCGGCGCGGCGCCCGGCATGCGCCAGCAGCTGCTCGACGGGTTCGTGCAGGAGGGCGCGCTCCTGCGCGAGCTCTCGAGCCGCACCGCGAGCATCCTGCAGGCGCACGACGTCGGCACGTGGAGCACGCCGACGGGGGAGTGGTACCCGTACCTGGTGCTCGAGTGGCTCGACGGCGAGCCGCTCGACGCCGTGGTGCTGCGCGAACGCGCGGCGGGCGCGCCGGCCTGGAGCCTCGAGGCCGTGCGCCGCCTGCTGGAGCCCGTCGCCCGGGCGCTCGAGGTGGTGCACAGGCGCGGCGTCGCGCACCGGGACATCAAGCCCGCGAACCTCTTCGTCATCGGCGATCCGCGCGGCGGCGACGCGTTCGTCAAGGTGCTCGATTTCGGCATCGCGAAGGTCGTCGGCGACATGGCGGAGCTCAGCGCCGCGAACGCGCAGACAGGCATGGGCCTGACGTCCTTCACGCCGAGCTACGGCGCGCCCGAGCAGTTCAGCCGCAGGTACGGCGCGACCGGGCCGTGGACGGACGTGTTCGCGCTCGCGCTCGTGATGGTCGAGCTCGTGACGGGCCGCCCCGCGCTCGAGGGTCAAGACCTGCCGGAGCTGGCGCTCGAGTCGACGCACCCGACGGTGAGGCCGTCTCCGCGCAGCCGCGGCGCGGCCGTGCCGGACGCGGTCGAGGAGGTGTTCTCGCGGGCGCTCGCGCTGCAGACGACGGAGAGGTACGCGACCGCGGGCGAGTTCTGGAGCGCGCTGTGCCTCGCGATGGACGGCGAGCTCGCGCCGGCGAGCCGCGCGAACGCCGCTGCGGTCGCCGCGACCGTGCTCGGCACCCTCCCCCAGCCGACCGAGCCGACTCAGCCGACTCAGCCGACGCCGGCCGCGCCCGCGGGCCCCGCGTCGAAGTCGAAGCTCGCGCTCGGCGCGGCGGCGGCGCTGGTCGCGGCGGGCGTCGCCGCGGCGGCCGTGGTGGCGACGCGCGCGGCGCCCTCGACCCCGCCGGCCTCCGTCGCCACGTCGGCCCCTCCCGCCGCGTCCTCCGCGCCGCGCGAGCCTTCGTGCCCGGACGGCATGGCGAAGATCCCTGGGGGTGATTTCTACATGGGGCTCGACTCGACGATCGCGCTGCCGATGGAGCGCCCCCAGCACCAGGTGACGCTGTCTCCCTACTGCGTCGACGTGACCGAGGTGACGGTCGAGGCCTACCGCGCGTGCTCGGACGCAGGTCGCTGCCCGCGCGCCGGCACGACGGTCGAGTGGCCAGGCGTCACGGCGGCGGAGCGAAAGACGTTCGGCCCGCTCTGCAACATCGACGATCCCGGCCGCGATCGCCACCCCATCAACTGCGTCGACTGGGAGATGGCCGACAACTTCTGCAAGAAGGCCGACAAGCGCCTGCCGACGAGCGCGGAGTGGGAGTTCGCGGTGCGCGGACCCGACGGCCGCCTGTACCCCTGGGGCGACGAGCCCCCCAACGCCAACCACCTCAACGCGTGCGGCAAGGAGTGCGTCGCCTGGGGGCGCGCGCACGGCGAGGTGTTCACCGCGATGCACGCGGAGGACGACGGCTTCCCCACGACGGCGCCGGTCGGCTCCTTCCCCAAGGGGCGCTCCCGGTACGGCCTCGACGACGTGATCGGCAACGTGATGGAGTGGGTGCGCGACTGGGACGGCGCCTACACCAAGCAGCCCGAGCGAGATCCCTCGGGCCCCGCGGCGGGCACCGAGCGCGTGATCCGGGGCGGCGCGTGGAACGCCGGCGAGATGGTGTGGGTGCGCCCGTCGTTTCGGTTCAAGTTCAAGCCGGAGACCCGCAGCCACGGCGTCGGGTTTCGCTGCGCGAAGTCGCTCTGACGCGAGCCCGCCTCCGGCCGTGTACACTCGCGCGGATGGCGCAGCTCGTGCTCACAGCAGTCGGCCTCGATCGCCCCGGCCTCGTCAGGGAGCTCACACAAGGGTTCCAGCGCCACGGCGTCAGCGTCGGCGACTCGCGCATGGTGAACCTCCGCGGATTGTTCGCGTGGATCGCGCTCATCGAGGGCGACGCCGGCGCGCTCGCGCTCGTGCGGGAAGAGCTGCCGCGCGCCGCGTCCTCGCTCGGCCTCTCGCTCTCGCTGCACGATCACGCGGTCGCCCCGGCGCGGCCTGCGTCGGTGCCGTACAGGCTGCGCACGTACTCGATGGACCGGCCCGGGATCGTGCACGCGCTCTCGTCGACGCTCGCGCGGCACGGCGTGAACATCGAGAGCCTGGACACGCGCGCCGAGTCCGCGCCCTTCGACGGCACGCCGCTCTTCACGCTCGAGGCGCGCCTCTCGGTGCCGGCGACGCTGTCGCTCGCCCGGCTCCGCGAGGACGTGCGCGCCGCCGCGGACTCGCTGAACTGCGACTTCGATCTCGACCGCGCCTGACACCGCGCGCGCACGGCCGGCACATGGCACACTCGACGACCCGCCCCGCCCGCGGCTACGGGCGCGGCACGGAGTGTGTACACGCCACGTCCCATGCGCGCCCTCTTCCTCCCGATCGCCCTCTCCCTCGCCGCGTGCGGCGGCAGCACGACGTCTGACACAGGCAGCACCTCCCCGGGAGGCGGCGCCGCCGGCACGAACAGCGGCGCGGCCGGAGCCTCGGCGTCCGCCGGCGCCACGAGCGGGGGCACCGGAGGCGCGCAGGCCGCGGGCACCGGCGGCGCGCAGGGCGGGAGCGCGGGCGCACAGAGCGCGGGCGCGGGCGGCGCGAAGGCCGGGAGCGCGGGCACAGGCGGCGCGAAGGCTGGCGCGGGCGGCGCGAAGGCTGGCGCGGGCGGCGCGAAGGCCGGGAGCGCGGGGGCGGGCGGCGCCAAGGCTGGCGCAGGCGGCGCCTCTCCGGGCTGCTGCAAGGTCGATCTCGACTGCGGCGACTTCGCGCACGTCCCGTGCGTCGAGGGGGTGTGCAAGCTCCTGGTCCCCGACGCCTGCTGGTCGGACGCGGAGTGCGCGCCCGGCGAGATCTGCGCCGGCGCCTTCGTCTGCGCGTGCGGCGCGGACTGCGACGCGCCTGACAAGCCCGGCGCCTGCGCGAAGAAGCAGATCCCGCAGAACTTCACGGAGTGCAACGCCCCGGGCGACTGCGTCCTCGCCGACGCGACGTGCTGCGGCGCCTGCGGCGTGCCGACGGCGAGCGACAAGGTCGCCGTCCTCGCGAGCAAGACGGGCGCGCTCGACGCGCTCCTCTGCGGGCCGAGCGGCGTCGACATGTGCCCCGACTGCATCTACGCGCAGAACCCCGACCTCGCGGCCTTCTGCATCCCGGACACTGGCGAGGTCAGCCTCTGCGGCGTGGTCGAGATCTCGAAGCACGCCGTCTCGGCCTGCGCGTCCGACGCCGACTGCGTGCTGCGGCGGCCCGTCTGCTGCGACTGCGGCACCGGCGCGCCCGAGGACTACGTCGCGCTGTCGAAGGCGGGCCTCGGCGTCTACGACGAGAACCTCTGCGGTCAGGCTGGCGCGTGCGCGGATCCGTGCGTCGCCACGCCGCCCGCGGGCTACGCGGCCCGCTGCGACGCCGCCACTTCGCACTGCAAGGTCGTCAAGGAGTAGCGCGCGCGCTGCCCCGGAGGGTGCCCCCGCGGCTCGAACGGATCTACGGTCGGGGGCATGTCCGACGGTCCGCCCCCGAGCCTCAGCCAGCGCCCGCCGCGCATCCTCGTCGAGGACGACCGCACCGGCACCTCCCCGGCCGCCCTCCGCCGCGCGTACCTCGACCACCTCCGCTTCTCGCGAGGGCGCAACGGCGACGGCGCGACGCCGCTCGATCAGTACACCGCGTGGGCGCTGACGGTGCGCGACCGCGTCGTCGGGCGCTGGCTCGAGACGCAGCAGGTCTACCGCCGCGGCGACGTCAAGCGCGTCTACTACCTGTCCGCGGAGTTCCTGCTGGGGCGCCTGTTCGTCTCGAACCTCCTGAACCTCGGCCTGCTCGACGTCGCGCGTGACCTCGCGCGCGAGCTCGGCCTCGACTTCGACGCGCTCGCCGACGAGGAGCCCGACGCGGGGCTCGGCAACGGCGGCCTCGGCCGCCTCGCGGCGTGCTTCCTCGACTCGATGGCCACGCTCGGCGTCCCCGCGATCGGCTACGGCATCCGCTACGAGTACGGGATCTTCGAGCAGGCGATCCGCGGCGGGCACCAGGTCGAGAAGGCCGACGAGTGGCTCAGGTTCGGGAACCCCTGGGAGCTGTCTCGCCCCGACCACGCCGTCCGCGTGCAGTTCTTCGGCAGGACGCAGCGGTACGTCGACGACTCGGGCGCGGCGCGCGTGCGGTGGATCGACACGCGCGACGTGATGGGCGTGCCCTACGACACGCCGATCGTCGGCTACGGGCGCGACAACGTGAACTCGCTGCGCCTCTGGTCGGCGCGCTCGACGTCGGAGTTCGACTTCGAGCTGTTCAACGGCGGCGACTACGAGCGCGCCGTCTACGACAAGACGTCGAGCGAGACGATCTCGAAGGTGCTCTACCCGAACGACTCGGTGCAGGTCGGGCGCGAGCTGCGCCTTCGCCAGCAGTACTTCTTCGTCGCGTGCTCCATCCAGGATCTCCTGCGCCGCTACCGCCGCACGCACGCCACCTGGGACCAGCTCGGCGGCAAGGTCGCCATCCAGCTCAACGACACCCACCCCTCGATCGCGATCGCGGAGCTGATGCGCGTGCTCGTCGACGTCGAGGGGCTGCCGTGGGAGCGCGCGTGGACGCTGACGCAGCAGACGTTCGCCTACACGAACCACACGCTGATGACCGAGGCGCTCGAGCGCTGGAGCGTCGATCTGTTCGAGCGGATGCTGCCCCGGCACCTCGAGATCATCTACGACATCAACACGCGGTTCCTCCGGCAGGTGCAGATCCGCTACCCGAACGATCCCGCGCGCATCCGGCGGATGTCGCTCATCGAGGAGACGCCGTCGAAGAACGTGCGCATGGCGAACCTCGCCGTCGTCGGCTCGCACAGCGTCAACGGCGTCTCGGAGCTGCACACCGAGCTCCTGAAGCAGGACGTGCTCGCCGACTTCGCCGAGCTGTACCCCGAGCGGTTCAACAACAAGACCAACGGCGTCACGCCGCGCCGGTGGCTCCTGCAGTGCAACCCCCGCCTCGCGCGCCTGATCACCGAGGTCCTCGGCGACGGCTGGCCGAGCGACCTCGCTCGCCTCTCGGGCCTCGCGAAGCACGCCGACGACGCCGGCTTTCGCGCTCGCTTCGCGGAGATCAAGCGCGACAACAAGCGGCGGCTCGCCGCGCACGTCGCGTCGCGGGGCGGCCCCGCGCTCGACCCGTCCTCGCTGTTCGACGTGCAGGTCAAGCGCATCCACGAGTACAAGCGGCAGCTCCTGAACGTGCTCGCGATCATCGCGCTGCACCTGCGCTACAAGCGGGGCGCGCCGGTGCCCGGGGCGCGCGTGTCGTTCCTGTTCGGCGGCAAGGCGGCGCCCGGCTACGTCAACGCGAAGAAGATCATCCGCCTCGTGCACGGGGTCGCGGAGGCCGTGAACGAGCCGGGCGGCCCGTACGTCGTGCACTTCCTGCCCAACTACCGCGTCTCGCTCGCGGAGCTGATCATCCCGGCGTGCGAGCTCTCCGAGCAGATCTCGACCGCGGGCACCGAGGCCTCGGGCACGGGCAACATGAAGTTCGCGCTGAACGGCGCGCTCACCCTCGGGACGCTCGACGGCGCGAACATCGAGATCGAGGCGTGCGTCGGCGCCGACGCGTTCTTCCAGTTCGGCCTCACGGCCAGGGAGGTGGCCGAGCACAGGGCGCGCGGCTACCGCCCGCGTGACTTCGTCGAGCGCGATCCCGAGCTCGCCGAGGTGCTGGAGCTCGTGCGGCGCGGGCTGTTCTCGCCCGACGATCCGGCGAGCTTCCACGAGCTGGTCGACGAGCTGCTCACGCGCGATCCGTACTTCGTGCTCGCCGATTTTCGCGCCTATGTGGACGCGCGGCTCGCCGCCATCGCCGCCTACTCGGGCGAGGAGACGTGGACGAGGCGCGCGATCCTGAACGTCGCCGGCAGCGGTCGCTTCTCGTCGGATCGCACGATCGCCGAGTACGCGCGCGACATCTGGCGCACGACGCCGGTCGACGTGGAGGCGCCGCCGTACGTGAGCGACGCCGGGCGCGACGGCGCGTCCTAGGCGCCGCTTCTTCGGGGGGTTGTCAGCCGAACTTCGTCATGCACCCGAGCACGATCTCGACCTTCGTGCTCGTGCTCGGCGTCTGGCCTTGCTTCACGCCAGCGCACGTCGCGTCGCACAGCAGGATCTTCGTCGGGGCCGACGGGTTGTCGTAGTACCAGCCGCCCGCCGTGCCGCAGCTCGCGGCGTCGGGCACCTGCCCGAGGAACATCGGCTGCCCGCCCGGCGACGTCACCTGCACGTTGACCTGCCCGAAGTCGAGCTCCTGCCCGCCTGGCGGCTTCGGGATCTGGTACTTGCACGCGACGTAGCTGCGGAGCTGGTTCAACGCGTCGAGGAACTCCTTCGCCACGTTGCCGCCGACGTCGACGAGCACCGCCTTGTCGGTGCCGCCCGCCTGCGCGATGGCGTTGAGCGCGCCGAGCTCCGAGCCGACGCCGATGACCACCGTCTTGATCCCCCACGACTGCCAGCCCTGCGACGCGGACTGCGCCGCGAGATCGACGGAGTTGGACTTGATGCACCCCGCGGGCTCGCCGTCGGTCGCGAACACGACGAGCGTGAGGTGGTCGGGGTGCTGCGTCGACCACTCGTGCGCGTAGGTGAGCGCGCCGCGGATCGCGGGCGTCGTCGGCGTCGAGCCCTTCGGCGAGACCTTCCCGATCTCGCCGGTGAACTGCGAGGCCGCGGCGGGCAGCGTCGCGATGGTCATCTTCGGCGTCGCGTAGTCGGCGTATTCGCACGAGTCGGCGCCGCCGACGGCGCCCGTGCACATGTTGAACCCGGGCAAGCACGGCCCGTACTCGCCGCACTGCGCGTCGTTGGTGCAGCTCGTCGGCGGCGGCTTCGACGGCGGCACGCCGAAGAACCCGATGCCGACGCCGATGCCCGCGGCGTCGGGCAGCGCGACGAACTGCTTCAGCGCGGTGGTCACGCTCGTCCACTTGCCGTTGTCCTCCATCGAGCCGGAGCGATCGACCATGAAGTAGAGATCGAGCGGGATGAGCTCGCCGCCCGTCGTCTGCTTCGCGCAGGCGTTGATCTGGGTCGATCCGCCGGCGCTCGTGGTTCCGCCCGTGAAGCCGCCGCCCGCGCCCCCGGCGCCTCCCG
Organism: Polyangiaceae bacterium; assembly: GCA_020849655.1. GTDB lineage: Bacteria > Myxococcota_A > Polyangia > Polyangiales > Polyangiaceae > JADLFU01. The sequence goes on from JADLFU010000268.1 coordinate 15,716, forward strand.
CGCTCTGTCCGCCGTTGGAGGCGAACCCGCCGCCCGTCGCGCCCGCGGCCGCGGGCGGATCCTCGAACTCGCTCTTGCCGCTCGAGCCGCAGGCGACGCTCGCGGCGGCCGCGAGCACGAGAGACGACCAGGCGGTGACGTGGCGGGCGAAGGACATGTCGCGATTGTGTGCGGCCCTCTCGCGCGGGCAAGCTTTACCGCATACGACGCAATTTTTCGGGCGAGCGAGACGCTGTCAAGGACACGCGGCCTTCACGACGACCTGATCGGCGGGACCGACGAGCGCGTCGCAGCTCTTCGGACAGAGCTCGATCTTGGCGGGCGACTGCGGATCGTCGAGCCAGTACCCGTCGCCCGAGCACGCGGCGAGCGCGCCGACGAGCGGCAGCGCCACCTGCCCGCCGGCGCTCTTCCGCGCGAGCGTGTAGCCGGAGCCGGGCGGCAGCGCGAACGTGCACCGCGGGACGACGGCGCGCATCGCGTCCGCCACCTGCTCGACGGTGCTCCCCGGCGGCAGCACGCGCACCTTCTTCGACTCGCCCGCGACGGCGACGGGGCCGAGCTGGGTCGGCGTGTCGCCCGAGGCCGAGACGCCCGCGATGAAGGTGCGGACGCGGCCCGAGTCCCACGCGACCTTCGCGACGCCGGCGATCTCGGGCGGGCTCTGCTTCTTGCACCCCGTCGCGTCGCCGCCGTCGGTCGCGAACAGCACCCGCGTCGACGCCTCGCGGCGCGCCTTCTGCGACTCGACCGCGCTCTGCAGCGTGCCGAACAGCGCGGCGAACACCGGCGATCCGCCGCCGTCGGCCTTGTGCGCCTGCAGCGACGACTGGATCGCGGGCACGGCGGCGAGCTGATCGGTCAGCGGGATCTCGGGCACGAGGTAGTCGGCGGGATCGCAGCTGTCAGCGGAGCCGCCGACCCCGCCGGTGCACATGTTGAACACCGCGAGGCACGGCCCGTACTCGCCGCAGTCATCGTCCTTCGTGCAAGAGGTAGGCGGGGGCTTCGTCGGCACGACCCCCATGTACCGGAGCGAGATCCGCGACGTGTGCGGCAGCTCGGCGACGAGCTTCGCGAGCGCGCCCGTCACCGTCGCCCACTTGTCATCGGTGGCCATCGACCCCGAGCGGTCCACCAGCACGACGAGATCGAGCGGGGCCGGCCGCGCGGGCTGCTCCCCGCCGACGCACCCGCCACCGCTGCCGCCGCTCGACGCGCCGCCGCTCGACGTGCCCCCGCTCGACGTCCCGCCGCTCGACGTGCCCCCGCTCGACGTCCCGCCGCTCGACGTGCCCCCGCTCGATGTGCCGCCGCTCGACGTCCCCCCGCTCGACGTGCCGCCGCTCGATGTGCCCCCGCTCGACGTGCCGCCGCTCGATGTGCCCCCGCGCGCCGTCCCGCCGCTCGACGTCCCCCCGCTCGACGTGCCGCCGCTCGACGTC
>JADLFU010000269.1 GCA_020849655.1 Polyangiaceae bacterium
CTGTTCGTCGGCACCGGCACGGGCCTCACGCCGCTCCGCTCGATGCTGCTCGCCGCCGTCGCGCGTGGGGCGACCGAACCGCTGTGGGTGCTGCTCGGCGTCCGCCACGAGGAGGACGCCCTCTACGGGGAGGAGCTCCGAGCGGAGGAGGCGCGCCGCCCGAACGTCCGCCTCTTCGTCACGCTCTCGCGCGCGCGACGACAGGCCCCGCGGACGGGCTATGTGCAGGCGCACGTCGCCTCGCTGCTCGGAGAGCTCGGGGCGTCGGGAGCAACGCCCCACCTCTACGTCTGCGGCCTCGAGCGGATGGTCAAGGCGGTCCGGGACGTCGCGCGCAAGGAGCTCGGCCTCGAGCGACAGCGCGTGCACTCCGAGCGCTACGACTGAGCTGAGTCGTCGAAACCTAACGCCGAGGCCGAGACGCTCGACGCTGTCCGCTGGGGCGTTCATCCTTTGCGCGCATGCGCCCGCGCTTCTCTTCCTTCGCCGTCGCCTCGCTGTCGTCTGCGCTCGCGCTCGCTGCCTGCGCGGGCTCGGACTCGGGCTCCGAGCTGACCCCTGCTGGCCTCGCCGGCGCGTCGCAGCTCGGCGGCGCAGGCGGCGCCGCTGGCGGCGTGGTCGGCGGCGCGTCGCAGGCGGGCGGCGTGGGCCAGGGCGCCGCGGGGCAGGGCGGCTCGGGCGTCGTGCCCCCCTTGAACGCGAGCGAGATCGGCTACGACGCGAGGAGCGCGCTGCCGATCGGACAGAGCATCGTGTTCAACGACTGGGCGTCCACGCCGAACCGCGTGCTCGCGATGACCCCCGACGGCGCGACCGTGTCCGAGGTGTTCGCCGCGTCGCGCGTGTGGAGCATGGGCGTCTCGCGCAAGTCCGATCGCGTCGCGTTCGCCGCGGCGGATCCCGATCAGCAGGCGCACTACGGCGTCTCGATCGGCGACGCCGTGCAGAACACCTGGCTGTACGACGTCGCGACCGCCACGGTCGAGCTGCTCTCCGGCGGCAACCTCAACGACGAGTGCCACGCGTTCTCGGACGACGACCGGTACCTGTACGTGTGTCGACGCGCAGGCTTCGTCGACGGCGCGCCGCCGCCCCCATACGCGCTCGCGCGCGTCGACATCGTGACGCGCGAGGTGGAGCAGCTGACGGCGCCGTCGCCGACGTCCCTCGCGCTCCATCCCCAGCCGCTGCCCGGCGGCGCGCGCGTGCTCTACACCGAGGTGGCGCTGAGCGGCGGCAAGCAGAGCCGCAGCGTGCGCTCGCTCGATCTCGCGACGCACGCCTCGACGGAGGTGCGCGCGGGCGCGAGCCTCGGCGCCGTCAGCGCGGACGGCGCGCGCTACGTCTACGGCGACACGGCGAAGGGCGGCCTCTGGGTCGCGCCGATCGCGGGCGGCGCGCCCGTGCAGATCACCGCCGACGCGGGCACCTCGGCGCGCTTCTCGCCCGACGGCGCGAAGGTCGTCTACCTGCGGCACGACGACGCCGGCAACTGCAGCCACGTGCTCGTCGTCGCGGCCGACGGCAGCGGCAAGGCCGCCCCCACGAAGATCCGCGACTGCGTCGCGTCGAAGGAGTTCATCACGCAGCTCGCGTGGATCACGAGGTGATCCCGGCGGCTCTGGCGCGCGTTGACACAGCGCGGCGAGCGCCGTAAGCGTCCGCGCTCCGTGGCCCTCGTCGTTCAGAAGTTCGGCGGCACCTCCGTCGGCACCCTCGACCGAATCCAGAACGTCGCGCGCCGCGCGCTCGCGACCCGCGCGGCCGGCCACGACGTCGTGCTGATCGTGAGCGCGATGAGCGGCGAGACGAACCGCCTGCTGAAGCTCGCGCACGAGACCTGCCAGATCCCGAGCGAGCGCGAGCTCGACGTCATCGCGGCGACGGGCGAGCAGGTGGCCGCGGCGCTGACGGCGCTCGCGATCCAGTCGCAGGGGGGCGAGGCGCGCAGCCTGCTCGGCCACCAGCTGCGCGTGCACACCGACAGCGCCTTCACGAAGGCGCGCATCGTGCGCATCGACGGCGACCGCATCTTCGAGACCGTGCGCGAGGGGAAGATCGCGGTCGTCGCGGGGTTCCAGGGGGTCGACCCCCGCGGCAACATCACCACGCTCGGCCGGGGCGGCTCCGACACGAGCGCGGTCGCCGTGGCCGCGGCCATCCACGCCGACGAGTGCGAGATCTACACCGACGTCGACGGCGTCTACACGACCGACCCGAACATCTGCCCCTCCGCGCGCAAGATCGGCCGCATCGCGTACGAGGAGATGCTCGAGCTCGCGTCGCTCGGCGCCAAGGTGCTGCAGATCCGCAGCGTCGAGCTCGCGATGAAATACGGTGTCCCCGTGCACGTTCGCTCCTCCTTCTCCGATGTGACAGGTACCTGGGTCGTGAAAGACGAAGAGACTCTCGAAGACGTGGTCGTCGCAGGCGTCGCCTACGACAAGAACGAGGCGAAGGCGCAGATCCTCGAGGTGCCCGATCGCCCCGGCGTCGTCGCGGAGCTGTTCGGGCAGCTCTCCGCGCGCAACGTGCCGGTCGACATGATCATCCAGAACACCGCGTACGGGTACGGCGACCGCACCGACGTCACCTTCACGCTCGCGAAGACGGATCTGCACCGGTACCGCGGCGACATCGAGGAGCTCGCCCGCAAGGTGGGTGGCTCGGGCGTCCGCTACGACGAGGACGTCGTGAAGGTGTCGATCGTCGGGCTCGGCATGCGCTCGCACGCCGGCGTCGCCTCGAAGATGTTCGGCTTGTTGGCGAAGGAGGGCATCAACATCCAGGCGATCACGACCAGCGAGATCAAGATCTCGTGCCTCATCGCGGCGAAGTACACCGAGCTCGCCGTGCGCGCGCTGCACGACGGGTTCGGCCTGCAGCACGCGTCCACGCGCGACGCGTCGTAGCCCGCGCGATCACGGCGCGCGCTCGGGCAGATCGTCGTCCGCAGACCACGCGGCGTCCTGGGCCTGGAGCCCGAGCGTGGGCAGGCGCCACGTCCCGCTGCCTCGACCGGGCGCCGTGCCGTCGAGCCAGTGGAAGCTCTGCTCGCGCACGTCGAGGTGCACGTAGCGCGTGCGCGGGTGGAGGTACTCCCCGACGCCCGCGCGCGGCTGCTTGCGGAGGAAGGCGGCGAGCGCGCGCGAGCTCGTGTCACGCAGCCGAAAGTCCATCGCGCGCCCCTCCGCGTGCAGCCCCTCGCGGTAGCGCAGCGGCGCGCGGTACGCCGAGACGACCTCCACCACGCGCGCGTCGAAGTGGTGCGCCGCGCGCGCGACGAGCGACAGGAGGCGACGATCGAGGGGGCGCAGGCGCACGTCCCCGCCGCGCCTTCGCCGGTCCGCGAGCAGGTGGTCGAGCCTCGAGGCCTCGCGCTCGTCGATCGCGCCGTCCGCGCCGAAGAGCGCGACCGTCTCCACGCTGCCGCCGTTCTCCGCGAAGAAGGTCAGCGCCGGGAGCGCCGCGAACGCGGAGCGCGCCGGGCGCCAGGAGATCACGGGCCCCGGAGCGTCGACCGTCGGCTCGTCCGGCGAGCGCGTGGCGGCGACGGCGGGCCAGGGCGTGCGCCTCGCGCGCGGCGCCGCCACGCCGAGCGCGGCGGCACAGGCCACGACGGCGGCGACTCGCCACGAGGTCGCCTCGAGGTCGCGCACGGGAGGCGGAGGTAACCACGGACGCCGCCGCGCGGGAGGCTCACGGCGGATCGGCGCAGCAGCGGAAGCCCTGCGAGTGGTTGACGTACAGCGGCCCGTGCCCGCGCGTCGCCGGGCGGCACCGCGAGCGCACGAAGCCCGAGTGGCCGCCCTTCAGGATCATCCGGTACCCGCCGCGCCGCGTGCTCGTGGTCCACTCGTCGACGTTGCCCGTCAGATCGGCGACGCCCGTCGGCGAGACGCACCTCGGGCGCTCGCCGGACGGCAGCCCCTCGAAGGCGCGGTCGAGCGCCGCGGCCGTGGAGGGCAGCATCCGCGGCGCGAAGTCGCCGGCGATGTCGAGCGGCACCTTGCGCTCGAAGTTGCACGCGCCGGGATCGCGCGCGTAGCCGTACGGATAGGGCAGGCCCTCCTCGCCCTCGCACGCGAACGTCCACTCGCTCTCGGTGCAGAGGCGCTTCCCGTCGCGCGCGCAGTAGGCCGCCGACTCCGCGTACGTCGAGACCACCACCGGGTACTCGCCTCGTCGGTTGGGGAACTCGAAGCGATCGACGCACACGCTCATCGGGCGGCGCCCGAGCCGCGCGCGCTCGATCGCCCAGCGGCCCGCGTCGAACGTCGCGCACAGCCCGTCCGCCCCGCGCGAGGCCGACCGCCACTCGGTGCAGCAGGAGTTCTGTGAGGCGAGGACGCTGTCGTCGTCCGCGCCGCTCGCCGCCACCAGGTACTGCCCCTCGACCCGCACCATCCCGTCCGGGCACCCGCGCGGGGAGGGCGCGGCGTCGTCGACCGGGAGGGGGCGCGGCGCCTCGTCGAACGCCTGCCAGTTCACGGCCGAGATCCGGCGCCAGTGATGACGTGGCGCAGGATAGGTTTGTGTGACTGTCACCCCGAGCTCCTCGACGCGTGCGGCGACGGGGACGAGCGAGGCTGGCGCGCTGCGGCTCGGCGCTGGGGGCGGGGAGTGAACCTGGGAAGCGTGAGCGGGGGCGCTCGTCGCGGCCGCGGGCGGGGCGACCTCGTGGTGCAGGCGGCGCTCACGGCAGCCGAGCGCGGCCAGGCAGAGGAGCAGGGGGAGGGCGCCGCGCACGCGCGCGCTGGACGCGCCCGAGGCTCGAGGCTCAGCGGAGCGGACCGAGCGGGCCCGGCTCACCGTAGCTTGGCGTCGAGCCACGAGTAGACGTCCGCGGTGCGGGCGACGTCCTTCTTCACCATGTCACCCCCGCCGTGCCCGGCGTTCTGCTCGATGCGCAGCAGCACCTCGGACGTGCGCCCGGTCGCGTGGCGCACCTCCGCCACGAACTTGCGCGCGTGCAAGGGGTCGACCCTGTCGTCCGAGTCGGCGGACAGCATCAGCAGCGGAGGGTACGCGCGCCCCTCGACGACGTTGTGCAAGGGAGAGTACGCGCGCAACGCCTCGAATTGCCTTGGATCCTCGGCCGAGCCGTACTCGCTCACCCACGTCTTGCCGCTGCCGAACCTGTGAAACCGCAGCATGTCGAGCAGCGGCACGGAGCACACGACGGCGCCGAAGGAGGCCGGGGACTGCGTCATCGCCGCGCCCACCAGCAGCCCGCCGTTCGACCCGCCCTGGATGGCGAGCCGCGAGGGACGGGTCCAGCCCTCGTCGACGAGGAACCTCGCCGCCGCGAGGAAGTCGTCGAACACGTTCTGCTTCTTCAGCAGCATCCCGTCGCGGTGCCAGGCCTCCCCGTACTCTCCGCCGCCGCGCAGGTTCGGGATGGCGTACACGCCGCCCTGCTCGACCCAGGCGACGATGGCCGGCGAGAACCAGGGCGTCATCGAGTGGTTGAACCCCCCGTAGCCGTAGAGGATGGTCTTCGCTTCGCCCGTCTTCTCCGCGCCGCGGCGGTGCATCACGAACATCGAGACGCGGGTGCCGTCCTTCGATCGGTAGAACACCTGCGTCACCGCGAGCGTCGCGCCGTCGACCGGGTACGTGACGGTCGCCCACGTCTCCTGCGTGCGCCTCGCGAGATCGACGCGGAAGACCCGCGGCGGATCGGTGTACGAGCTGAAGGAGTAGTACGCCTCGGGATCGTCCGGATCGCCGAGCATGCCGGACGTCGTGCCGGGCCCGGGCAGCTCGACCCGGCGCTCGAGCTTGCCCGAGAGGGCGCGCAGCTCGAGCTGGCTCTTGGCGTCGACCAGCAGCGACAAGGCGAGCCTGCCTCCGACGATGGACAGGCCGTCGATCTTCGCGGGCCCCTCCGGGACGATCTCGCGCCAGTGTCGGCGGTCGAGGCGCGCGGGGTCGACCGCGAACACGCGCGAGCGCGGCGCGCCCTCGTCGGTGAGCACGACCAGCGTGCCCTTGTGCGCCGTCACGTCGTAGTGGGCGTCCTTGCCAGTGACGAGCGGCGTGAAGCCCGCGCCGCAGGCCGCGCCGGGCTGGCCGACCGGCAGCCCGAGCTTCGACAGATCTCTCACCCACACGTCGTTGGACGTCCAGCCGTGGGCGAGCTCCAGGATCAGCCAGCGGCCGTCGCGCGACACGTGCGCGCCGACGAACTTGCTGGAGTCTCCGGTCGCCGGGTGCACGAGCGCGTCGCTCGCGGGATCGTCGCCGACCCTGTGAAACCGCACCTCGGCGCGCCCGGGCAACAGGGCGGGCGGGATGGAGGGATCGGTGGGCAGCCGCGTGTAGAAGAACCCCGCGCCGTCGGGCGTCCACGACGGGTGCGCGTACTTGGCGCCAGGGATGACGTCCCTCGGCAGATCGACGCCCCTGTCGACGTCGCGCAGGTGGAGCGTCGCCGCGTCGGAATTGTTCTTCGACAGCGAGTACGCGACGAGCTTGCCGTCGCGGCTCGGCGACCACCCGCGCAGCGACACCGAGCCGTCCTCGCTGAGGGTGTTGGGATCGAACAGCACCCGCTCGGGGCCGTCGCCCGCCTTCACGTAGACGATCGCCTTCTCCTTGTCGGCGTGGCGGCGCGTGTAGAACAGGCGGCCCCCGCGCTTGAGGGGCGCGGTGATCCCGTCGTGGTAGAAGAGCTGGGCGAGCCTCGCCTCGCGCGCCCCACGCCCCGGCAGCGCGCCGAGCGCCCGCCTCGCGAACGCGTCCTCTGCGCGCATCCACGCGGCGACCTCCGGCGACTTCGCGTCCTCGAGCCAGCGGTACGGATCGAGCACCGTCACGCCGTGCAGGACGTCCTTGTCGTCGCCGCGGCGCGCGGGGGGCGGGGCATCAGCGGCGGGCGCCGAGGGCTGCGCGCTCGACGCGGGAGGGGGCGGGGCGAGCGGCATCACCGGGGGAGGCGGCTGTGCGGGCGGGCTCGGAGCGCCGCAGCCGACCCCGAGCAGCGCGAGGCCGAGGGCGGCGAGGGGCCCCGAGCGCGTGCTCAATAGCACTTCTTGGTCGAATTCCCGCATCGGCCCGACTCGCACTGGATGTCGGCGCCGCAGCTGTCGCCGTTCTTGATCTTCGGCAGGCACTTGTTCGACATGCAGTACTGGTCCGACGGCGACGCGCACGAGGTCGTCGTGTTGTCCTGGCAGGTGGTCGCGCAGGTGGCGCCGCTCATGATCTGGCACGCGAGCGAGCTGCCGCACACCGTCGAGATCTTCTTGCAGCTGCCGCTGGCGGGCTCGCAGGCCTCGGTGACGATCGTGCCGCCGTTGCAGGCAGCCGGCGCGCAGCTCACCGGCGTCCCGGCCGCGCAGTCGCCGGCCGCCGTGCACTGCTCCTCGCCGTCGCACTTGTTCGCGTTGGCGCAGGGCGTGCCGACAGGCTTCGGGCTGTGGGTGCAGGCGCCGCCCGGGGCGCAGCCGTCGATGGTGCAGGGGTTCGCGTCGTCGCAGTCGCCGGGCGTCGTGCACGGCTTGCACCCCGGGATGGGCACGTGCTTCGGGCCGGTGACGGCGTCGCAGCTGTCGGTGGTGCACGGATCCTTGTCGTCGTACGAGACGGGGTCGTGCTGGACGCCGATGCCCGGCGCGCAGGAGTCGACGGTGCAGGCGTCGTTGTCGTCGGTCGGCAGCGGCGTGCCCGGCGCGCAGGCGCCTGCCGCGCAGCGCTCGTCGCCGTTGCACTGATCGTTGTCTGTGCACGAGAACCCGTCCGGGCGCGGGGTGTACGAGCACACCTTCATCACGCAGCTCTTCAGGTTGCAGGGCCTGTCGGGGCAGTCTCCCGCGCCCGTGCACCCCGCGCAGTCGGGGATGGCGGTGTGGGTGACCCCGCCCGGGGTCGCGCACGCGTCGACCGTGCAGACGTCGCCGTCGTCGAGGACCGCGGGGACGTGCGTGACGCCGGTCGCCGGGTCGCAGGCGTCCACGGTGCAGTCGTTCCCGTCGTCGAGGTTCACGGGGGAGTGGGCGACGCCGGTGACGGGATCGCACACGTCGACGGTGCACTTGTCCTTGTCATCGACCACGAGCGCCGTGCCGGCGACGCACACGCCGGCGCCGTCGCACGCCTCCTGGCCGTTGCACACTGTCGTGTCGGCGCAGCTCGCGCCGGCCGCGAGGTTGCCGGGCAGGCAGGCCCCGGTGGTGGTGTCGCACTTGTGCAAGTGACACGGGTTGCCGTCGTCGCAGTCTTCGTCCTTCGTGCAGCCCGAGCACCCGACGATGGTCTCGTGCTTCACCCCGGAGGTCGGATCGCAGGAGTCCTTCGTGCACGGGTCCGCGTCCGAGGGGTTGATGGGCGCGTGCACCACGTTGCCGTTCGAGTCGCAGGAGTCCTTCGTGCAGAGGTTCCCGTCGTCGACCATGGAGACGTGGGTGATCTCGCCCGTCTTCGGGTTGCACGCGTCCACGGTGCAGGGGTCGCCGTCGCCGACGCTCCGGGGCTTGTGCTGGACGATGCCGGTCGCCGGATCGCAGACGTCGTCCGTGCAGGCGTCGCCGTCGTCCACCGAGACCGGCGCGCCCTTCTGGCAGGCCCCGTCGACGGCGCAGACCTCCTTGCCGTTGCACGCGTTGCCGTCGGAGCAGGACGGGTTCAGGTACGATTTGTTCTCGCACACCGAGCCGACGCACACGTCCTGCGTGCACGGGGAGCCGTCGTCACAGTCGGCGTCGGCCGCGCAGGGCTTGCCCGTCGCGCCGCCCTGGCCCGCAGCGGTCGCCCCCGCTTGCCCCGCGCCGCCGGCTCCCGCCGTCGCGCCCCCGCTCCCGGCCTGGGGGCTCCCGCTCGCTCCAGCTGCCGCGCCGCCGGCGCCCGACGTCCCCTGGGAGTTGCCTGCCTGGGAGCCCGTCTCCGTCGAGGCGACCCCCGTCCCTGTCGTGTCGAGCGTGCAGGCCACGAGGGCGAGGACGGGCAGCGTGAGCCAGAGACGAGGGCGAAGCAGGCGCATCCTGCGAGACTACTCCACCCGAGTCGTCCAGCGGGCCGGGATTTTTCGGTCAGCGCTCGCGCAGTCGGGGCATCAGCTCGACCAGGTTGCAGGGCCGCGTGCGGCTGTCGAGCTGAGACGCGAGGATGTGGTCCCACGCGTCGCGGCACGCGCCGGTCGAGCCCGGGATCGCGAAGAGGTACGTGCCGCGCGCGACGCCCGCCGTGGCGCGCGACTGCATCGTCGACGCGCCGATGGACTGGTAGCTCAGCCACCGGAACAGCTCGCCGAAGCCGGGGATCTCCTTCTCGCAGACGCGCGCGAAGGCCTCGGGCGTGACGTCCCGGCCGGTGAGGCCCGTGCCGCCGGTCGCGAGCACGACGTCGACCGCAGGATCGTCGATGAGCCTCGTGAGCGCCACCTCGAGGCGCCCGACGTCGTCGATGACGATCTCGCGCGAGACGACCCGGTGCCCCGCGGCGGTCGCGCGGTCGACGAGCGCCTGCCCGGACGTGTCCGTCTCGAGCGTGCGGGTGTCGGAGACGGTGATCACGGCCAGCTGCACGGGGACGAGCGGCCGCGTCGTGTCGATGCTCATCGCCTCGCCGTATACACGGCTTCTCTGCTAGCGTGGGGCGGACCTACGTGCACCGCTCGCTCGCCGCGTCCTCCCTCTGTTGTGTCCTGATCCTCGCGTGCTCCGGCAGCGACAGCGGCGCCGACGGCGCGGCGCCCGGCCCCTCCGGCGCCGGCGGCGCGACGGGCCTGGGCGGAGGGCTGGCGTCCGGGGGCCTCGGCGGCAAGCCCGTGGGCGGCGGCGCGGGCGGCGCGGGCGGCGCGGCGAAGGCGGGCGCGGGCGGGATCGCCGGCAAATCAGGGACGGCGGGCGCGGGGGCGAACGCGGGATCGAGCGCGGCGGGCGCGGCGGGCAGCGGCGGCGCGGCGGGCAAGGGAGGCACGGCCCCGTATCCGCCCCCGATCTGCGCGGCGCTCGTCCTCGACGGCAAGGAGGCCCGCGCGGTCGCGCCGTGGATCGCCCCGTACGACGTCGCGGGGGCGCTGACGGTCGAGGCGTGGGTGGAGCCGCTCTCCTTCCCGGTCGGCGCCGCGGCGCCGATCGTCGCGCACTGGGACGGCGCGACGGACACGGCGTCGTACGGGCTGTTCCTGCAGCCGGGCGGCAAGGCCGCGTTCTTCGTGTCCTCCAACGGCGCCGCGACCTCCGGCGTCTCGTCGGCGAAGCCGCTGAAGACGGGCGTGATGCAGCACGTCGCCGGCGTGTTCGACCCCTCCGCCAAGGCGCTCCGCTTGTTCGTCGACGGGGCGCTCGACGCGACGTTGCCGGTCACCTTCAAGGCGCCGATGGCCGTGGTCGGCGCCGCGCTCACGCTCGGAAACTTCGCGTCTCCCACGGCGGCCCAGCAGTCGCTGTTCGGCGCCATCGCGTCCGCGCGCGTGGCCTCGACGGCGCGCTACACGGCGGCCTTCGTGCCGGCCTACCCGCTCTCGGCCGATCCGTCGACGTTCGCCGCGTTCGCGCTCGACGCCGAGCTGTCGACCAAGGCGCTCGACGGGTCGAGCAGCTCGAACGCCGCCCAGCTCATGGGCGGCGCGAAGATCGGCAAGCCTGCGTCGTGCTCGGGCGGAGGTGGCGGGGCCGCCGGCGCCGCGGGGCACGCCGGCGCGTCGGGCGGGGCCGGCGTGGGAGGGGCGGCAGGCAAGGCTGGCAGCGCGGGCGCGTCCGGCGGCGGTGGCGCGTCCGGCGGCGGTGGCGCGTCCGGCGGCGGTGGCGCGTCCGGCGGCGGTGGCGCGTCCGGCGGCGGTGGCTCCTCCGGGAGCGCGGGCAAGGGCGGCTGACACCTGGTCGCTGACGAGGGCGCTCTCCCCCGTCAGCGACGCGCCGCGCGCCGATCCGCGCTATGAGCGCCGCCATGCGCGCCGCCGTCGTGGTGTTCCCTGGGTCCAACGCCGATTCCGAGATGCTCGCCACGCTGCGCCTCGCTGGCTTCCTTGCGGTCTCCGTGTGGCACAAGGAGACCGCGCTCCCGTCGCCTGTCGACCTCGTCGCGTTGCCGGGAGGCTTCTCCTACGGTGACTACCTCAGGTGCGGCGCGATCTGCCGCGCGAGCCCGATCCTGCCGGCCATCCAGGCGCACGCGGCGCGCGGCGGGCTCGTGCTCGGCGTGTGCAACGGCTTCCAGATCCTGACCGAGGTCGGCCTGCTCCCCGGCGCGCTGACGCGCAACGCGCACCTGCGGTTCGAGTGCAGCGACGTCTGGGTGACCCCCACCGGAGACAGCGCGTTCACGCGCGGGCTGCCGCGGGTCTTGTCGCTGCCGATCGCGCACGCGGAGGGCCGGTACCAGGCCGACCACGAGACCCTCGCGCGCCTCGAGGACGAGGGGCGGATCGCGCTCCGATACTGCGACGCGCACGGCACCCCGAGCGACCGCGGCCCGAACGGCTCCGTCCGCGGCATCGCCGGCGTGATCGGCGGCCCGTCGAGGAACATCCTCGGGCTGATGCCGCACCCCGAGCGCCGCAGCGAGGCGCTGCACGGCGGCGCGGACGGCAAGCTCCTCTTCGACGCCGCGCGGGCGTCGCTCCTCGCGGGGGTCGCCGCGTGAGCCGCGACGACTCGACCCTCGCGCCCGGCGACGATCCCGTCGCGCCGCCGGCGCTCGGCAACCCGGCGGCGCGGCCTGGGCCCGCGGCGCACGAGCGGTGCCCGCACTGCGGCACCACGGCCGTGCTCGAGCGCTCGTCGAGCCTCAGGTTCGTGTGCGGCGTGTGCGGCAAGGCGCGCGTCCCCATCGACGATCCGAAGCTGGAGCGCAGCTTCGACGAGCGCGACGCGCTCGCGCGGGCGACGACCGCGCGCAACGCCGCGCGCGTGTGGATGGCGATCTCGGCGACGTCGGGCGCGTTCTCGATCGTCTCGCTGATGTTCCTCGCGCTGGCGGTCGCGTTCGCGTCGCCGCCGCTCCTCGCGTCTCTCCTCGCCCTGCTCGCCGCGGTGACGCCGCTCGCGTTCGCGCTGTGGGGTCGGGGCCGCGCGCGCGCGCACGAGGCCGCCGTGGGGCCGGCGCTCGAGGAGGGCTGGGCGGCCGCCGCGCGCGAGATCGTCGAGGAGCGAGGCGACGTGTCCGCCGACGAGCTCGCGAGGCTGCTCCGGGTCGACGGAGCGTGGGCGGAGCGCGTGCACGCGTCGCTCGGCGCGCAGCACGGCGTCCGGGCTCGCGTGCGGGAGGAGGACGCGGCGCTCTCGTTCGAGGCGGACGCGAAGAAGCTCCGCGTGAAATCCGCGGTGGGCGACGCCGAGGCGGCCGCGGACGAGGCGAGCGCCGCGCCGGAGGAGGAGCGAGAGCGCGCGTGAAGGGGGAGCGTCGCGCGCTCTCGCACCTCGGTGGGGAGATCGAGACGGCAGGGGACGCGTCCGCCGCCCGCCTGCTCGCCGCGGCGCTCTCGTCGATCAGCGAGGCCGGCGCGCGCGCGCACGTCCACGCGTTTCATAGCTACCCGGCGCGGCTGCACCCGGATCTCGCGCGCGGGCTGGTCTCGGCGCTCGCGCCCGCGGGAGGGGTCGTGCTCGATCCGTTCGCGGGGAGCGGCACGGTGCTCGTCGAGGCGCGCCTGCTCGGCCGCGCGGCGGTGGGCTCGGACCTGAACCCGCTCGCCGTCTCGCTCGCCCGGCTGAAGGTGACCGGGAGGGACGCCGCGCGCCGCGATCGGCTCGTCGCCGCGGCGCGGAGGGTCGCAGACGTCGCGACGGCGCGGCGCAAGCAGCGCGCCGGCGCGTCCCGGCGCTATCCTCGAGAGGACGTCGAGCTGTTCGCGCCTCACGTCCTGCTCGCGCTCGACGCGCTGCGCGTGGGCATCGAGGCCGATCCAGACGCCGAGGCGCGGGGCGATCTCTGGCTCGTGCTCTCGTCGATCTTGACCAAGCTCGCGCGTCGCCGCGGCGACTCGTCCGACCAGGCCGCGGAGAAGCAGCTCGCGCGGAGCTTCCCGGCGAGGCTGTTCGTGATGCGCGCCGAGGAGCTCGCCGGCCAGCTCGGCGATCTCGAGCGCGCGCTGCCGCCCGGCGCGCCGCCCCCGCGCGTGCTGCTCTCGGACGCGCGCGAGCTCGGGCCGGTCGACGACCGGAGCGTCGATCTCGCCGTCTCGTCGCCGCCGTACCCGGGCAACTACGACTACCTGTCGCACCACCGCGACAGGCTGCGCTGGCTCGGCCTCGACGCGCGGCAGCTCGACCGAGGCGAGCTCGGCGCGCGTCGTCACCTCTCCCCCGACCCCGCGCGCGCCGTCGACGTGTGGACGGCGCAGCTCACGGCGTCGCTCGTCGCGCTCCGCCGCGTGCTCCGCGCGGACGGCGCGGCCGCGCTCGTGCTCGCCGACAGCGCGGTCGGCCGCGTCGCGCTGCTGGAGGACGAGCTGGTCGCGCGCGCCGCGCCCCGGGCGGGGCTCGCGCTCGTCGCCCGCGCGTCCCAGCCTCGCCCCCACTGTCACGCGGCGTCGGCGGCCGCGTTCGGCGCGCGCCCGCGCAGGGAGCACGTCCTCTTGCTCGCGGGGGCGCGCCGGCGGTGATCACGGTCCGGGTCGAAGAGAGCGCGCGAGGCCCTGCGCGCGAGGGTCGACTCCGGGGCGCCCGCCTCGTCGATTTCGTCGACGAAGCGCGCGCGCCCATCCCGCTCTCGTGCCGAGGCGGGACGTGCGGGACGTGCAGGGTCCGCGTGCTCGAGGGCGCCCACCTGCTCGCGCCTCCCTCCGCGCGCGAGGCCGAGACGCGGGCGTGGTTCGGGGAGGGGCCTGATGTCCGGCTCGCGTGCGTCGCGCGCGCCGTGGCCGGTGGGCGCGGCCTGCTGCGGCTCGTCGCGCTCGACTGACGGCGGCGCGGCCGCGCCGGCCGTGTGCTATCCGGGCGCTCATGTCCGACCGCGATGACGAGGCCCGCGACGACGCCGCGTCGCCAGATCCCGAGGCCCCGCGCAGGAGGCGCCGCCGCCGCAGCGACGACGCCCCCGCGGAGGAGCCGCACGACGCGCCGCCAGCGCCTCCGTCGGACGCCGGCCCGGACGATCCGTACTGGTGGACCCCGCACGCCGTGCTGTTCACGCTCGTGATGGTCGGCGTGTGGGGCTTCTTCGGCGGCATGGACAAGATCGGGCGCCCGGCTGCCCCGGGCCCCGACGCGCCCGCGGCGGCGGCGCACGCGGAGCCGACCGAGATAGGCGCGCAGCACCTGCTCGTGATGCACAAGGACTCGCAGCGCGTGCCGCCCGGCATCACGCGGACGAAGGACGAGGCCCGCGCGCGCGCCGCCGACGCGCTCGCGCAGCTCAAGGGTGGAAAGCCCTTCGACGACGCCGTCCGCGAGTACTCCGACGAGCCGGGCGCGAAGGACCGCAACCCGCCGGGGAGCCTCGGGACGTTCGCGAAGGGCGCGATGGTGCCCGCGTTCTCGGACGCCGCGTTCAAGCTCGCGGTCGGCGCCCAGTCGGGCGTGGTCGAGACGCCCTTCGGGTTCCACGTCATCAAGCGCACGAAGTGACGTCGCTCGGCCGGGCCATCAACCGCGGGCTGCACGTCGTCGGCGATCGCGTCGTGCACCTCGCGGCCCGCGTCGGCTACGCGACCCCGCTCGCGCAGCCCTCGCGCTACGGCGTCGAGCTGCACCGCGACGTGCCCTACGGCGACGGGGGCAAGGCGCACCTCGCGGACGTGTACGTCCCGCGGCGCTCGCCCTTCGGCGCGAGGATGCCGCTCGTCGTCTACGTGCACGGCGGCGGCTTCGCGATGCTGTCGAAGGACACCCACCGGGTGATGGCGATGCAGTTCGCCGCGCGCGGGTACCTGGTCGTCAACGTCAACTACCGCCTCGGCCCGCGACACGCCTACCCGGCCCCGCTGCTCGACGTGGCGCAGGCGGTCGGGTTCGCGTGCGCCGAGGCGGGGCGGTGGGGCGGCGATCCTGCGCGGCTCGTCCTCGCGGGCGAGTCCGCGGGCGCGAACCTCGTCACCGCGCTCACGATCGCCGCCTGCGTCGACCGCCCCGAGCCCTTCGCGCGGGCGCTGCGAGCGACGGGCGTGCGGCCGCGGGCGACGCTGCCGATCTACGGCCTGCTGGATCTGACGGCGATCGAGCGGTTCTGGAGCGACCGCCCGCTGCCTCGCCACCTCCGCGCGCAGA
Organism: Polyangiaceae bacterium; assembly: GCA_020849655.1. GTDB lineage: Bacteria > Myxococcota_A > Polyangia > Polyangiales > Polyangiaceae > JADLFU01. The sequence goes on from JADLFU010000269.1 coordinate 15,153, forward strand.
TCGTCCACGCGTGCGAGGCGTACGTCGGGCGGCCGTCGCAGCTGACGTCCCTGACGATGCCGCTCGCGAGCCCGCTGCGCGTGCTCGAGGAGCTCTCGCCTGTCGCGGCCCGCGAGCTGCCGCCGTTCTTCGCGGCGGTGGGCACGGCCGATCCCTTGCTCGACGACACGCGCCGGCTCGGCGCTGCGCTCGCGCGGCTCGGCGTGCGCGCCGACGTCGTCGTGCACCCGGGGGAGATCCACGGCTACAACGCGATGCTCTTCCGCGACGCCGCGCGCGACATGTGGCGCCGCGCGTTCGATTTCGTGCGTGACGTGCTGCCGTCGTCGTGAAGGCGCCGACCCTCGCCGAGCTGCGGCGCCTCTACGTCGACGAGGGTCGCAGCCTGCCCATCGAGCTCGAGCGCGCGCTCGCCGCCGATCCGCGCGCGGGCGCCCGCGCCCTCCTCCGCGCCGTGGAGGCCAGGCGGAGCGCCGCGCGCGCCGAGGGGCAGCGCCTCCGCGTGATGCTCCGGCGCGAGCGCGAGCTGTGGGCGTCCGGCGTCGCGCGCGTCGCCGGCGTCGACGAGGCCGGCGTGAGCCCGCTCGCCGGGCCTGTCTGCGCCGCCGCCGTGATCTTGCCGGTCGGCTGCCGTCTGCCGGGCGTGGACGACTCGAAGAAGCTCGACGCGCCGACGCGCGCGAGGCTCGCGGAGGTCGTGAAGCGCGACGCGGTCGCGTGGGCCACGGCGTTCGCGTCGCCCGAGGAGATCGATCGCCTGAACCCCTACCACGCGAGCCTGCTCGCGATGACCCGCGCCGTCCGCGCGCTCGGCGTCGCGCCCGAGCACCTCCTGATCGACGCTCGCAGCCTGCGCGACGTGCCGCTGCCGCAGGACGCGATCGTGGGCGGCGACGGCAAGAGCCTGTCGATCGCGGCGGCGTCCATCCTCGCGAAGACGACCCGCGACGCGCTGATGATCGAGCTCGACGCGACCTATCCGGGGTACGGCCTCGCGCAGCACAAGGGCTACCCCGTGAAGGCGCACGTCGAGGCGCTGATGCGGCTCGGCGTGACGCCCATCCACCGCCGGTCGTACGAGCTCGTGCGCGAGGCGCTCGCTGGCGGCCCGCGGCAGACACGCCTGTTTTGACGCCGGTCACGTGGGCCGGGCGCGGCGTGGTAGATCCCCCGGGCGCGTCGCTCGTCCGTTGACGATGACAGATTCGCGTCCGACTACTTCTCGTCTCGTTTCTGCGTCGGCTACTCTGGAATTCGCGCCCCTTTCTCGCTAGGGTCGAACCAAAGCCTCCTGAGAGGACTCTCCCCCCAATGAAGATCACGTGCCCCTCGTGTGACGCCAAGTACTCGATCGCCGACGAGAAGGTTCAGGGCAAAGTCGCCAAGATCCGCTGCAAGAAGTGCGGCGCCACGATCGTCGTGGGCGGCGACGGCGCGCAGAGCGGCGTCGCGCCCGCCGCGGCCGCGAGCTCCACGAGCTACTCCGTCAGCGTCACCGACGCCGATCAACGCTCGATGACGCTCCCCGAGATCGTCGACGCCTACAACACCGGCGTCATCACCGGCGAGACCTACGTCTGGGCCGACGGGATGGACGACTGGGCGGCGCTCGCCAACGTGCCCGAGATCGTCGCGGCGCTCGGCGGGGGCGGAGGTGAGCCCGAGGCCGCGTCCGAGCCGCCCCCGGCCGCGCCGTCCGATCCGGTGGCGCCCGCCGCGGCTCGCCGCGACTCGTCGCGCAAGGGCGTCGATCTGTTCGGGGCCGCGCCCGCCGAGGCGCCCGTCGCCGCCGCGCCCGCGCCGTTCGCTGCGCCCTCGGGGCCGGTGGGCGGCGCCGCGGCCGGGCTCACGGGAGAGCGCAACGAGCAGTCGGTGCTGTTCTCGCTCAACGCCCTGCAGAAGGCCGCCGACGCGAAGCCGTCCGGCGGCGCGGCGTCGGGCGGCACCGAGAAGAAGATGGGCGACGACTCGGGCCTGATCGATCTCGGCGCGCTCGCGAAGCAGGCCGAGACGTCGGCGCCCGCGCTCGGTGGCCCCTCGCTGCTCGGCGCGCCCGTGCTCGGCGCGCCGATGCTGGGCGGCCCCTCGCTCGACATGGCGCCGACGGCCGCGTCCGCCGCGCCGCCTCCGCCGGCGAAGAGCAAGACGGGCCTGATCATCGGCCTCGCGGTGGCGTTCTCCGCCGTGGTCATCGCCGGCGCGATCGTCGCGACGCGGAGCCCGGCGCCCGCCGCGCCCGCGCCGAGCGCCGCGCCCGTCGCGACGACCGCCGCGCCCGCCGAGTCCGCCGCGCCCGCGCCCACGACGACGAGCACGGCGGTCGATCCGACGGCCGCGGCCAGCACGGCGGCGCCCGCGGCGGCCGGTGCGCCGAAGCACGCTGGCGGCCCGGTGAAGCCAGGCGGCAAGCCCGCGCCCGGCGCGAAGGATCCGCCCGCGGCCGCCGCGCCTGCCGCGCCCGCGACCCCGCCGAAGGCCGCCGGCAGCCCGTGCGGCTGCGCGCCCGGCGACCTGATGTGCAACATGCAGTGCTCGACGAAGAAGAAGAAGTAGCCGCTCGTCTAGACCGCGCGCGCGGGCGTCTCCTCTAGCCGTCCTCTCTCCACCAGCTGGGTGAGGGCGGCGCCGATCGGGAACGTGACGAGCCAGCCCGACAGCAGCCGGCTCGGGTGGAACACCGGGTGCCACCCGAGGTCCTGCGTCGTCAGCTCGACGAGCAGGAACAGCGCGCCCGCCGTGACCGCGACGCGCAGCGTCCGCACCGACAGGCGCGGCCACGCGACGAGCATCCCGAGGCCGAAGCCCGTCGCCAGGCCCACGCAGCGCGAGCAGAGCGGCATCGTCTCGCCGAACAGCTGGAGGCTCCGCTCCGGCAGCCGGTGGCACATCCCCACGAAGAGCAGATCGAGCCACTCGGCCGCGCGGCCGCCGACCACGTTCGACACGAAGGGCGACAGCGCGATCAGCGCGCCGAGCGCCCTCGACGTCACGCCGAGCGCCCGCATCAGCGCTTCTTGCCGAGGCGTTCCATCACGGCCTGCAGATCGCGCCACACGTCGCGCTTCGCCTCGGGCTGTCGCAGGAGGTACGCCGGGTGGAGCGTCGGCATCACCGGCACCCGGCCGGCGTAGAGCCTCCAGCTGCCCCGCGCGCGCGTGATGGCCACGGGCGCGCCGAGCAGCCCGTGCGCGGCCGTCGCGCCGAGCGCGACGATCACCTTCGGCGAGACGAGCGCGAGCTGCTGGTGCAGGTACGGCAGGCACGCGCTCAGCTCCTCCGGCTCGGGCTTGCGGTTGCCAGGCGGCCGGCACTTGACGATGTTGCAAATGTAGACTTCGTCCGGGGCGTACCCCATCGCCGCGATCATCTTGTCGAGCAGCTGGCCCGCCTGCCCGACGAAGGGCAGGCCGGAGGCGTCCTCGTCCGCGCCCGGCCCCTCTCCGACGAAGCACAGCTCGGCGAGCGGGTTGCCGCGCGCGAACACCGTCTGCGTGCGCCCGCCCGCGAGCGCGCAGCGGGTGCACCCGACGACCTCGGCCGACAGCGCGGCGAGCGAGCGCGCCCGCTCCTCGGGCGGCGTGGTCGACGCCTCGGGGAGCGGCGGCGGCGCTGGCGGGAGCGGAGCGTGCTCGACGGCGGGTGACGTCGACGACGGCCTGGTCGCGACGGCGACGTGCCTCGGCGCCGCGGGGACGCCGCTCGCGCCGGACGCGCGGAGCTGCTCCGCGAGCGTCCGCGTCGCGCGCACGAGCGCGCGCAGCTCGTCGGCGTCGTCGCTGGTCAATGAGGCTGCTCGCCCAGGAACCGCTCCGCCTCGAGGGCCGCCATGCAGCCCGTGCCCGCGGCCGTGACGGCCTGGCGGAACGTGAAGTCCTGCACGTCGCCCGCCGCGAAGAACCCGGGCACGCTGGTCCTCGTCGACCCCGGCACCGTCTTCACGTAGCCGTTGTCGTGCAGCTCGACCTGCCCGCGCACGAGGTCCGCGAGCGGCGTGTGGCCGATGGCGACGAACATCGCCGCGACGTCGACGCGCGACGTCTCGCCCGAGCGGAGGTTGCGCAGCGACAGCCCGCCGACCGCGCCCTCGCGCTCCAGCACCTCGTCGACGACCGTGTCGTACAGCACCCGGATCTTCGGGTTCGACAGCACCCGCTCCTGCATCGCCTTCGACGCGCGAAACGCGTCGCGCCGGTGGATCAGCGTGACCTTCGCGCAGAGCCCGGAGAGGTAGTGCGCCTCTTCCATCGCCGTGTCGCCGCCGCCGACGACGGCGACCTCGCGGTCCCGGTAGAGCGCGCCGTCGCAGACCGCGCACGCGGAGACGCCGCGGTTCTTCAGCTTCTCCTCCGACGGCAGGCCGAGGTAGTTCGCGCGGGCGCCGGTGGCGAGGATGACCGCCCTCGCGAGCCGCGGCTCGGGCTCGCCCTCGACCCACACCTTGAACGGCCGCGCCGACAGATCCAGCCGCTCGACGTCGGCGGTGACGATCTCCGTGCCCTGCCGCTCGGCCTGATCGCGGACCCGCTGCATCAGCTCCTGGCCCGTCACCTTCTCGGGGAACCCAGGGTAGTTCTCCACGTCGGTCGTGAACATCAGCTGGCCGCCGGGCACGAGCCCGCCCGCGGAGAACCCCTCGACGCAGAGCGGGGCGAGGTTCGCGCGCGCGGCGTAGATCGCGGCCGTCAGCCCCGCGGGGCCCGAGCCGACGATGATCACGTTGTAGACCTTGCTCATGGCCGCCCGGATAGCACGGCCGCGGGCGGGGCGAGGCGCGGGTCGCCGAGTCGTCAGGGCTGCTCGATCACGCGCACGGCGAGCTCGCCGAGCTGCTCGGGCGAGACGGCCGTCGGCGCGTCCGTCATCAGGTCGGTGCCCTTCTGCGTCTTCGGGTACGGGATCACGTCGCGCAGGCTCTCGGCGCCCGAGAGCAGCATCGCGACGCGGTCCATCCCGAGCGCGATCCCGCCGTGCGGGGGCGCGCCGTAGCGGAGCGCCTGCAGCAGGAACCCGAACTTCTCCTTCGCCTCGGCGTCGCTGATGCCGAGCGCGCGGAACACCTTCGCCTGCACCACGGGGTCGTGGAGGCGGATGGACCCGCCGCCGATCTCGAAGCCGTTCAGCACGAGATCGTAGCGGTAGCACCGCACGTTGCCCGGATCGGTCTCGAGCTTCTCGACGTCGCCGTCGTGCGGCCGGGTGAAGGCGTGGTGCGCGGCGGCCCAGGTCTTCCTCTCGTCGTCGTACTCGAACAGCGGCGGATCGACGACCCAGAGGAACTGCCATTTCCCGCCGTGGCCGTGCTCCGGGATGAGCCCCATCTTCTTCGCGACGTGCACGCGGAGGTTCGCCATCACCGTCTGCACGACCGCCTCCTTGCCGAACTGGAAGACGAGCAGATCACCCGGCTTCGCGCCCGCCGCGGCGTTGATCGCGTCGCGCAGCGCGGGCGTGATCGTCTTCGCGAGCGGCGACTGGGTCCACCCGCCGTCGTCGCCCACCTTGGCGCGGGCGAGCCCCTTCGCGCCCATGCCCTTCACGAGGTCCTCGAGCTTGTCGGTCTCGGCGCGCGAGAGGTTCGCGCTGGCGGGGATGACCATGCATTTCACGATCTCGGCGGGCAGATCGCGGCGGTACCGGCCGCTCGTGAACTTCTCCGCGATGTCGGCGAAGAACGGCACGCCGCCGCCCGCGTGCTCGATCACGAGCGAGGTGAGATCGACGTGCGGCATCTCGAAGCGCAGATCGGGCTTGTCGTTGCCGTACCGCTCCATCGACTCGTAGAACGGCATCCGGGGGAACCGCCCGCTCGGGAACAGCTCGAGCAGCTCGACGCCGAGCACCTCCCGCCAGATCGAGAAGATCAGGCCCTCCATCAGCGCGAAGACGTCGTCCTGGTTCACGAACGACAGCTCGACGTCGATCTGGGTGAACTCCGGCTGGCGATCGAGGCGGAGATCCTCGTCGCGGAAGCACTTGACGATCTGGAAGTAGCGGTCGAACCCGGCGACCATGAACAGCTGCTTGAACAGCTGGGGGCTCTCGGCGAGCGCGAAGAACTTCCCCCGGTTGGTGCGCGACGGGACGAGGAAGTTGCGCGCGCCGCCGGGCGTGTACTTCACCATGTAGGGCGTCTCGAGCTCGAGGCAGCCGTGGTCGGAGAGGTAGTTGCGCGTGATCTGGTTGAGCTTGTGGCGCACCCGCAGCGTGTGCTGCAGCGGCGCGCGGCGCAGATCGAGGTAGCGGTACTGCAGCCGCACCTCCTCGCGCGTGTCGAGCTGGTCGGAGAGCTCGAACGGCGGGGTGTCAGATTTGTTGAAGACGCACGCCTCGACGACGTGCACCTCGATCTCGCCCGTCGCCATCTTCGGGTTCACCTTGTCGCCGCGGGAGACGACGATCCCGCGCACGCCGAGCACCCACTCGCCGCGCACCTCCTCGGCGAGCGCGTGCGCCGCCTTCACGGAGGCCGGATCGTGCGCCGCGCCGCTCGGCGCGAAGGCGGGATCGAACACCACCTGCGTCAGCCCGTCGCGATCGCGCAGATCGACGAACACGCACTGCCCGTGATCGCGGCGCGACGCGGCCCAGCCGAACAGCACGACCTCCTCGCCGACGTGTGTGGCGCGGAGATCTCCGCAGCGGTGGGTGCGCTTCAGCTGGTCGATGAACCTATGCACGATGCCTCCGAAAATGGGGGAGCGAGCCCTATAGCGCGGCGCGGCGCACGGCAAGTGCGCGTTCGTGGAGCGCTTTACCTGGCTCGGCACCGGGTGGTAGCGTCCGCGCTGTCGCGCCGCGCGAACGGCGGGATGACCGGCACGGGGGACGCCCGGCGCCGGTGTGTCTGACTCGATCTCGCGCAAGGGCCACCAATGCGTTGGAAAATCATCGCAATTTACAGCGTCATCGTCGCCGTCGTCGGGTTGCTCGCGTTCGCGCTGATGCGGGCGTCGATCGGCGATCTCGTCTCGAACCCCGACCGCGCGCGCTCCGAGGCCGACAGGAGCGCGTCGGCCGCCGCGGCCCAGCTGCAGCTCGAGGCGCTCTCGCTCCAGCGGTGGCTCTCCGAGCAAGAGGTCCAGGCGCGCGACGTGTTCACCAGGGAGACCCCCGAGGCCCGCAGCGAGGCCGCCACCAACCAGGCGAACCGCCTGTTCTCGATGGCCGACGCCGAGTTCAAGCAGAGCGCGCCCACGGTGGTCGCGTTCGTCGACGCGAACGGCGTCGGGGTCGGCCGCAACGGCTCGACGCTGATGCGCGGTGACGATCTCGGCAAGGCGTACCCGGCGCTCCTCGACACCGTGAAGAAGGGCAAGACGGGCGCGGACGTGTGGGTCAACAAGACCCGCGGCGAGCAGCTGCTCGTGTCGTACGCCGCCGTCCGCGACGCCCAGGGCAAGTCGCTCGGCGGCGTGCTCATCGGCACGTCGCTGTCGGACGGCCGCCTCTCCTCGCTCTCCGACGCGACCAGCGGCAGGCCCATCGGCATCCTCGTGACGACCGGCGACAAGCTCGATCTCGTCGCGAAGAGCCCCTCGGTCAGCGGCGAGCTGCTCACGGCCGCGTCGGGCCTGAAGGGCGCAGCCGCCGATCGCCCCGTGCAGCTCCAGGGCGCGCCGGCGGGCTTCGCGGCGTCGGGCGTGGGCCTCCGCGGCTACGGCGACGGCAAGCGCGCGATGCTGGTGGCCTTCGCGCCCGTGTCGATCGTCGAGAGCGTGACCTCGATGCTCTGGCCCATCCTCGGGGCGACCGGCCTCGGCCTCGTGCTCGTGTTCGTGGCGGGCAACATGCTCGGCAACTACCTGCGCGGCCCGATCGTCGAGCTCGAGGAGGGGCTCCTGCAGGTCATCAACGGCCAGGGTGATCGGCGGTTCGAGATCGAGCACGCGGAGTTCGGCGGGCTGGTATTCCGCATCAACCAGCTGCTCAACACGCTGATGGACGTCCCCGAGGACGACACCGACGCCGAGGGGCGGCCGAGCCACCCGCCGCGCCAGCAGGACTACCAGGAGGCGATGGCGGTCGGCGGCGGCGGCGACGAGGACGCCTACTACGACAAGCTCTACACCGACTACATCAGCGCGAAGCGCGGCCTCGGCGACGCGGTCGACCACATCACGAAGGACGCCTTCGTGCAGCGCATGCGGCAGTCCGCGGCCGAGCAGTCGGCGCAGCAGGGGCGGCCGGTGAGGTTCCGCGTGGAGGTGCAGGGGCGCGAGGTGAAGCTGCTCGCCATCTTAGTCGGGCGCGTCGCTTTTCGCTTGCGCGGCAGGGCCGTCCGACTAGGTTGCGCGCCCTGCCCATGGGGCTGTAGCTCAGCTGGGAGAGTGCCTGACTGGCAGTCAGGAGGTCAGGGGTTCGATCCCCCTCAGCTCCACGAAGTGTAGATGCAGCGCCGAGGGCCCCGCGAGGGGCCTTCGTCGTTTCTACGCGCTCAAGGCGTCAGAGCTCGGCCTGCACGAGCGCGTCGAGCGAGGCCTCGTCGACGAGGCCCTGCCGCACCGCGCGCACCTTGCCGTCCTTGCCGACCATCACCAGGGTCGGCAGGCTGCGCACGTCATAGGTGTCGCAGACCTCGCCGCCCGCGTCGAACACGACCGGGAAGCTCAGGCGCTTCTTCGCGGCGAACGGCCCGGCGAGCCCGGGCTTGTCGTTCGTGTTCACGCCGACGACCACGAGCCCGCGCTCCTTGTAGCGCTCGGCGACGCGGCTCACGATGGGCGCCTCCGCCTGGCAGGGCCCGCACCACGTCGCCCAGAAGTCGAGCAGCACCGGCTTGCCTCGGAGCGCCTCGAGCGACAGCCGCGCGCCCGGCTCCCCGTTGTGGACGACCTCGAGCGCGAAGGGGGGCGCCTCCTTGCCGACCAGGGCGTGCCGCGAGAACCCGAGGCGCGGCAGCACCGCGAGCAGGAACAGGACCCCCGCGGCGAGGAGCGCGATCGTGAAGGGGCTCGTCTTGTCGTCCTCGGGCTCCAGGGGCACCCGGCGACTCTAGTACGCGGCCGCGCGCTTGCGAGGGGCGCGCGCGCGTTTTGTGTTTTGCGCCGCGCAGGCGCAGACTACCCGCCGCTCCCGTGGCCCCCGTACGCAGGCTGCAAGACGACGAGGACACCTCTCGCGATCCGGGGCTCGAGCTGGAGCTGCTCGAGTTCCCCGCGGCGGTGGTGTGCGCGACGTGCGGCGCGGGCGACTGCCCGGGGTGCCACGACGAGCGCGTCACCGGTCACTCTGGCGTCGTCGTGTTCGTGCCCTGGGAGCGCGCGGGCGGCGTCTTCGCGCGGTTCTGGGCGACGACCCGCGCGTCGACGGACGGCGCGGACGCCTTCTTCTTCGGGCTGCCCGACGGCCCGGTCGGCGCCGCGCTGTCGTACGCGCTCGTCGCCGAGGTCGCGGCCGTCGGCTCGTCGCTGGCCGTGTGCTTCGCGGCGGGCGCCGCGCTCGTCTGGGCGCTGTTCCCCGCCTGGGCGGCGCTGCTCGCGAGCGAGACGGCGACCCGGCTCGCGTGCGCGCGGGTGTTCGTCGTGATGGTCACGAGCTTCACGTGGCTGCTCGTCTCGGTGCACGCCCTCCACGGCTGGCTGCTCGATCGGGCGGCGTCGCGCGCGGGCGCGGCGCGGGCCACCACCCGCGCGCTAAGGTTCGGGCTCTACGCGTCGGGGTGGGACGTGATGACCTCGCCGCTCGGCGCGCTCGTCACGCTGGTCACGGCCGGCCCGCGCGCGGCCCTCGGGCTGACGGAGCACGCGATCCGCACGCCCGGACGCGCGACCTCCGCGATGCTCCGCGGGCTCTACCGCCTCGACGGGGACGCCGCGGCGCGCGCGCGCGGCCACGCGATGCGCGTGACGATGGTCGCATCGGTCGCGCTGGTCGTCGTCGCGCTCGGCGTCTCTGCGCTCGCGCTCAGGGCTTGATGCGGCGCAGGTAGGCGTCGTTCACCTGCATCACGAGCTCGGCGACGATGCCGTCGGCCACGCGCAGGCGCCGCGACATCTCGCGCGCGAGGTTCAGCACCACGAGCGAGTACGAGCGCAGATCGCGGCGGTAGAGCGCGTCGAGATCCTTGGACGTGACGTACAGCAGGCGAGACGGCGCGAGCGCGCGCACCGTCGCCGAGCGCGGCTGGACGTCGAGCAGGCTCATCTCGCCGAACCAGTCGCGCAGCCCCAGCAAGGCGACGCGCGCGTCCTGGCCTGCCTTCGAGCTCTTCATCACCTCGAGCTCGCCGCTCAGCACCACGTACAGATCGCGCCCGGCGTCGCCCTCGGAGAACACGACGTGGCCAGGCGGCGCGTCGACCACCGCGAGCGCCTCCGCGAGGGAGGCGAGCGCCTCGTCGTCGAGGCCTCCGAAGAGGCCGATCTCTCGGAGCTCCGCGGTCGTGGCCCTCGGTGTCATGGGTGCGAGGGCTACACGATTTCGCCTCGGCCGTCTCGCGTTCGGGTACACACGCGCCCCGTGTGGCCGAGGCTCGCGCTCTCGTCGGCGGCGTCGGCCGGCCTGCTCATCGCCTCGCTCGGCGCCGCGACCCTGGCGGTCGAGGCGGGCGCGGTCGCGGGGCGTGAGCGCGCGTCGGCCGTCGCGCTCGCCGCCTCGATGGTCGCGGCCGTCGTGGTCGCGGGCCGCGGGTCGCGCGGGGAGCTCGTCTCCGCCGCGCTCGCGGGGCCGGCGCTCGGGTGGGGCGCCGCGCGCGCGCTCGACGCCGTGGTCATCTCGCCGCTCGACCTGTCGGCGCGCGCCGGGTCGGCGCTCGCGGTGCTGCTCGGCCTCTCGGCGTTCGTCAGTACCGAAGCAAGGAGACGATCGGCGTCGGCGAGAGCTTCCGGCGGCCCTTGAGCGCGTCGAGCTCTACCACGAACGCGTAGGCGGCGACGTAGCCGCCCTGCCGCCGGACGAGCTCGGCCGCCGCGGCCGCCGTGCCGCCGGTCGCGAGCAGGTCGTCGACGATGATCACCTTCGCGCCGCTCTCGAAGCTGTCCTCCTGGACCTCGAGCTCGTTCGTGCCGTACTCGAGCGAGTACGAGACGCGGTCCGTCTCGCCCGGCAGCTTCCCCGGCTTGCGCAGCGGCACGAAGCTCGCGTTCAGCCGGGCCGCGAGCGCGCCGCCGAAGATGAAGCCCCGCGCCTCGATGCCCGCGACCGCGTCGATGTGCTCCCCGATGAAGGGGTGCGCGAGGCCGTCGAGCACCATGTGGAACGCCTTCGGATCGGTGAGCAGCGGGACGATGTCCTTGAAGAGGATGCCCGGCCGGGGGAAGTCGGGCACCTCGCGCACGCGCGCGCGCAGGTAGGCGTCCGGGGTCTGCTCGCCGCGCGCCTTCGACTTCTGCAGCACCTCGCGCGAGACGCCGCGCGGGGTGGGGGAGGGCCGGGGCGGGGTGCGGGGCTGCTTCTTCTGGGCCATGGCGCGGCGACACGATAGCTCGACCCAGGCGCGCGCGCGCGACTGTCGCTCGCAACGACCGGCGTCTGCCGCTACGCTCGCGGGCGCATGGGATTCTTCGCGCGACTCGCAGAGCTCATCCGGGCGAACCTCAACGATCTCGTCAACAAGGCCGAGGACCCGGAGAAGATGCTGAACCAGGTCGTCCTCGAGATGAACGCGCAGCTCATCCAGGCGAAGAAGCAGGTCGCGATCGCGATCGCCGACGAGAAATCGCTGCTGCGGCAGGCCGAGCAGGCGAAGGCGGAGGCCGAGGAGTGGGAGCGCAAGGCCACGCTGGCCGTCCGCTCGGGCGACGACGAGCTCGCGAAGGAGGCGCTGATCCGCCGGCGCCGCCACGAGCAGGACGCGGCGGAGTTTCACAAGCAGTGGCAGAAGGCGAAGCGCGAGGTCGACCAGCTGAAGGAGGCGCTGCGCCGGCTCTCCGAGAAGATCGAGGAGGCGAAGCGCAAGAAGAACGTGCTCATCGCGCGGAAGAAGCGCGCCGAGGCGCAGAAGGCCATCCACGAGACGATGGGCGGCCTGAAGGACGAGTCCGCGTTCGACACGTTCCAGCGCCTCGAGCAGAAGATCGACCGGATGGAAGCGGAGGCCGACGCGGGCGCGGAGCTCGCGGAGGAGTACGCGGGCGGGAAGCTCGAGCAGAAGTTCCGGGATCTGGAGCAGAAGGGAGGGATCGACGACGATCTGCTCGCGCTGAAGCGCAAGCTGGGCGTGGCCGCGCCCGAGCCCGAGGTCGCCGCGGCGCCGCAGGTGCGCGTGCAGGCCGCGCCGCCCGCCGCCGCGAAGCCGAGCGCGCCCGAGGACGCCGAGAAGGACGAGCTCGCCGCGGCGCTCGCGGAGCTCGAGGCCGAGGAGGCGCGGGCGAAGTCTCAGCTGCGCAGGTGAGCCGTCACGGGAGCCAGTGCGTGCCCTCCGAGTACGGACCGAGCAGCGCGCGCCCGAGCGCCTCGAGCGCGCCGCTCACGCGTGGCAGCGGCGCCGGGGGATCGAACACCGCGACCGACACCCACGTCCGGCCGCTGCCGGCGCCGGCGATCTCCACCGAGTCGCGCGTGTCGGGGTCGCGGTACACGCCCACCTCCACGGGCCTGCGGCAGATCGTGCCGTACGGCAGGCGCGTCGCGGGGGAGGTCACAGGCTCGTGCGGATCGCTGAGGGACACCTCGCGCGAGCGAAACGAGACCGACACGATCGCCCGCGCGTCCGCGCCGAGCCCGAGCAGCTCGCCGAGCGGCGAGGTGGGCGTCGCGAGGAGCTTCTGGCCGAGATCGGCGTCGGCCTCGGCGAGCGCGCGCTCGATGGCGTCGTCCCCGACCGAGAACACCTCGCCGCGCGCGTACCGATCCTCGACGCGCACGCGCGCCTGCAGCACGAGCGGGCCCTTCGGCGCGGCGAGCGCGCGGACCCCCGCGAAGAACTCGCCGACGCGCCTGGCGTCGAGCGCGACGTCGCGGTCCAGGGGGACGAGCACCCGCGCGAAGTAACGCAAGCAGGAGCCCCGAGAGCACGGCCGCGAAGTCGCTGGGCGGCGCGAGCGTGAGCCTCAGGTGCCGGCCCGTGTCGGGGTGCTCGAACCCGAGCTCGGCCGCGTGCAGCATCACGCGCGGCGCGGGGATCGGCGCCTGCCGCAGCTCCCGCACGTACACGCGCTCGCCGAGCAGCATGTGCCCCCGCTCGGCGAGGTGCACGCGGATCTGGTGGGTGCGACCCGTCTCGAGGCGACACGCGACGAGCGTCGCGCCGCGAAGGCGCTGCACCGGCTCGACGTGCGTCACCGCGCGCTGCCCCTGGCCGGCGCGCCGGGTGGAGCCGCGCAGCCCGTCGCCGCGGTCGGCGACGAGGTGGCTCTCGATGCGCGCCGCCGCGACGTCGCCGTGCGCCAGCGCGAGGTAGCGGCGGTGCACGGTGTGCTCGCGGAGCTGCTGCGCGAGGGCGCGCTTCGCGGCGAGCGTCCGCGCGAACACGAGCAGCCCGCTCGTCTCCTTGTCGAGGCGCTGCACGACGCCGAGCGTGCCCTGCCTGCGATCGCCGGGGCCGCGCGAGAGCAGCGCGCGGACGAGCTCGTCGAGCGTGCCGCGCTCGCCCTCGTCGAAGGGGACGGTGCTGACGCCGGCGGGCTTGTTCACGACGACGACGTGGCGATCGACGTGCACGATCACGTCGCGCGAGAGGCGCGCGCTCGTCGACGGGCGCGGCGCGCTCGGCGACACGACGATGGCGTCGCCGCGCCTCACCCAGGCGCGCGGATCGGCGACAATCTCGCCGTTCACCGTCACCTTGCCGGTCGTCACCCAGGCGCGCACGTCGCCCCAGCTCTCGCCGGTGAGCTGGCGGAGCGCGCGGTCGATCGGCTGCTTGTGCGCCTCGGGCGGCGCGACCAGCTCGCGCCTCATCGCGCGGGGTCCATCGCCCAGCGGAGCGCGCGCTCGACGTCGACGGCCTTGTCGAACAGCGGGCCGAGCGCCGCCGCGCGCGCCAGCGTCGCCTCGTCCGCGCCCCCCGAGAGGAAGGCGACCGGCACCGCGCGCGCGAGGGCGCAGCAGGCGTCGGGGCCCCAGCCGTCGCCGAGATCGACGTCGCAGAGCACCGCGTCGACGTCACCGGGATCGATCTCGCGCGCCTCCGCGGCCGACGCCCGCGTGACGACCGAGGCGCCGAGCGCGACGAGCCCGCGCGACAGCACCGCGCGGGTGACCGGGGAGTCGTCGACGACGAGCACGCGGCGCATCGACGCAGGGTACCAAGGCGCGCCCCGCGCGGCCGAGAGAACTGCGCGCGGCGTGGCCAGGCGCCCTTCGCCGTGCGAGGGTCCGCCGCGTGAAGAACCTCGATCTGTCGAACAAGCGCGTCCTCGTCACCGGCGCGTCGTCCGGGCTCGGCCTCGAGATGGCGCGGCAGCTCGCGCGAGATCACAAGGCTCACCCGATCCTCGTCGCGCGCCGCCGCGATCGGCTCGCCGACCTCGCCAAGGAGCTGGAGCAGCTCGGCGCGTCGCCCGAGCTCATCGCGGCCGACATGACCCGCGCCGACGATCGCGCGCGCGTCTTCGCCGAGACGACCGAGCGCGCGCCGCTCGCCGCCGCCATCCTGAACGCGGGCGTCACGTTCTTCGGGCGCGCGGTCGAGCAGGGGCGAGAGAGCGTCGACGGGCTCATCGCGACGAACGTGACCGCCGTCGTCGATCTCTCGCTCCGCTACGTCTCGTACTTCAAGCAGCGCGGCGACGGCGGCGGCCTCCTGCTCGTCTCGAGCATGGCGAGCCTGCAGCCGATGCCCTACCAGGCGACCTACGGCGCCTCGAAGGCGTTCGTCACGAGCTTCGGCCAGGCGCTCGCCGAGGAGCACGCGGGCGACGCGCTCTCGGTGACGACGTTCTGCCCCGGCGGCATCGCGACCGACATGATCGAGAGCGCGGGCATGAGCGAGAAATACAACAAAGATCACCCGATGGTGATGGCGGTCGAGCCGTGCGCGAGGCTCGCGCTCGGCGCCTTCGTGCGGCGCGACCGCGTCTACGTGCCGGGGGCGCTCAACAAGCTGACGGCGCTCTCGTCGAAGCTCGCGCCGATGTCGCTCGTGACGAAGCTGGTCGCGCGCGACTACCGCGACGTGCTGCCCAAGCGCTGACCACTCCCCGGCGGGGCGGGCGGCGCGCCGAACGAGTACTGCAGGCCGAGGCCGAGCAGATCGGCGCGCGCGCGGTACCGGCCGCCGTTCACCGACTCGAACGGCGCGCTCTTCTGCAGCGGGTTGATGCGCCCGATCCTCGCGGACTCGGGCGCGACGTCGGCCTCGGCCGCGAAGATGTGCCCGATGACCGCGTCGAACCGCCAGCGCTCGCCGATGTACAGCGAGCCGCCGCCCGCGAGCGTGGTCTTGTCGAAATCGAGCGACGACAGCGACAGGTACTCCGGCGGCACCGCGCTCTGCTCGTACGAGATGCCCGCGCGCGCGGCGAGCTTGTAGCCCTTCACGCGGAAGGTCACCTCGCCGCCGAGCCGGTACGAGCTCGCGTCTCGGAACCGCCGGGGGATGCGGATGACCGGCAGGTTGACCCTGTCAGGACCGCCGGTGACGCCACGGAACGAGATCCCGGTCGGCTCCGCCACGATCTCGTCGTGCTTCGACCAGAACTCGCGCGCGTACGCGACCTCGACCCGCACGTCGTCGAACCTCGCCTCGACGCCGACGCGCGCGATGTCGGGCAGCGTGAACGACACGTGGGCGCGATCGCCCACGACGGCGGCCCCGTCGAAGACCGACGACGACGGCAGCCGCACCTGCAGCGTCGCGTCGCTCGAGACCCGGGTCGGCAGCTGGTACGCGGCCCCGATGCGCAGGTAGGGGAGGGGCGTGACGATCGCGCCGAGGTTCGCCGTCGGCGCGAAGATGGGGCCGACGCGCATCTCGCTCGACGCGTCGAAGTCCGGGTCCTCCGGGGCGGAGAGCAGCCTGTCCTGCGGCGCGGCGCTGAAGGTGATCTGCGAGACGAACGTGCCGACGAGCGCGTGCACGCCGGCGCCGAGCTGCAGCCAGTCGAGCGGCTTGCCCGCGATCCACACGCCCGGCAGCGCGAGCGCGGAGCCGTCGAACGAGCCGAGCGTGTAGCGCGCGGGCGACGGCTGGCCGTCGCTCGTCTTCTTGTCGTAGCTCGCGAGCGCGACGTACGGCGCGAACACGCCGCCCGCGACCGTCAGCTTGCCGTCGAGCAGGCCGTAGGACGCCACCATCGTCGGCAGCGGGAGGATGGGCGACGAGCCCGCCACGGTCGGCGAGTGGACGCGCTTGACGACGCCGTCCGCGTCGCGCACCGCGAGCTCGCGCGTGTACTCGTTGGAGAATCGCAGCCACGTCCCGTCGACGAGGACGGTGTTCGGCGCCGCGGTGATGCCGGCGGGGTTGTACCAGACGGCGCCGAGATCGTCCGCGCCCGCGACGAACGCGCCGCCGCGCCCCATCGGTCGCACGCCGCGGTCGGAGAACCAGAGGCCGCCGGCCGCCGCGGGCGACGGTGAACAGAGCGCCGCGCCGAGGAGCGCGATCGCGACCGGGGCGCGCCTCACTGCCGCGTCGCCTCGCGGATGAGGTCGTACACCTGCTCGAGCCCGCTCCCCTCGTCGGCGCAGAACGAGGAGACCTCCTTCGTGATGTTCGCGTAGTCGTCGCCGCTCAGCTTGTCGGCGACGCTGGGATCGGCCCGGTTCACGTCCGCGATCACGGAGAAGATCACCTCGATCGGCGCCGTCCTCGTGTCGGCGGCCGGGGTCACGAGGCGCGACAGCGCGAGGCCGAGGGTCTCGTTCGGATCGAGCTTGCTCGTGCAGGTGAGCTTGCCCGCGCCGTCGTACCCGCGCGCGAAGAACCGCGACATCAAGCGGACGATCGCGTCGAGCAGCGGCTTCTGCTGCTTGCCCTTCCGCTCGCTCGCCCGCATCGCGGCCGAGGCGATGCGGTACACGGGGCCGAGGTTGGTGTCGTCCGCGAGCACCTGCAGCAGATCGGCGGTCGACGTCAGCGTCGTGTCCTCCGCGTCGTTCGTCGCGCTCGCCATCAGGTAGTCGGTGAGCCGGAGGAACTCGCCCCGCACCTCTGGGTCGCGGCGCACGGCCTCGAAGAACGAGAGCACGGTCGCGGCGGTCGGGCCCTCGATCGAGTCGACCATGCTCTCGACGAGCTCGCGCTGCGCCCAGGCGCAGTCGCGCACGCCGGGGGTGCAGTGCGCGCGGGTCTGCTCGCGGAGCGCGTCGATCACGAGCGGCAAGAGGCGCGGCGTCGCCGGGTTGTGCCAGCTCGACTGCGCGCCCTCGCCGTCGATCGCGAAGAACGTGTCGACCATCCGCGAGCGCGCGAGCTTCCAGCGCTTCCACACGTCCGCGGCGTCCGGCGCGGGGTTCGACTGAAAAGCCCTGTCGAAGCCCTTCAGCGCGTCGATGACGAGGTACGCCGGCGTCGTCTGCGGCACCTTGTCGCCGTCGTTGCGCACCGCGAACGAGTCGCCCGCGCGGTTCTTGATCCCCGCGTTCTTCGCCGGATCGATCATGATGCGCACGACCTCGGCGAGCACGGTGACGCCGTCGACCTCGGTCGACTGGGTGCAGCGCTTGTCCGCGCCCCACGCGACGCAGCGCTGGATCTTCATCGTCTTCAGCAGGTTGACGAGGTCGAGCACGGCCGGGAAGAGATCGGACTCCAGCATCTCCGCGAGCAGCGGCTCGTAGGTGACCGCGCCGTCCTGGCTGCACCAGCGCTTGTCGGTCTTCGGCGCGGAGGGATCGCACTCCTCCTTCGACTGCTTCGGCGAGCCCCAGTGCAGGTGCATCCTGTCGAACAGCTCGACGAACAGGAGCGGCTGCCCGGTGTCGGCGAAGGCCGCCGCGAGCGGCTGGATGTTCTCGACGAACCCGAACTGCTCGAGCGGGAACACGACGCCCGGGTGCCGCCCGCGGATCGTGTCCTTGAAGGCCGCGCACTTGCGCAGGGCGACCACCTTGCCGTCGGAGTCCTTGAAGGGCGCCGCGGGGCACACCATCGTCGGCACGGGGTCCATGATGTCCTTGAAGAAATCGCGGCTCTTCACGTAGTAGTCGTCGCCCGCGTAGCCGCCGAACTCGGCGTAGGGCGCGTCGAAGTGGACGAACCGCCCGATGCCGGGGACGGTGGGCTTCGTCGAGAACCCCTTGATGCCCGACGCGCTCTCGAGAAACGCGTCGACCCCGCCGACGAGCCCGGTGAGCGTGCCGTTCGCCATGATCTTCTGCAGGCACGGCTCGCGCACGTCGAACTTCGCGCGGCCGAGCGCGACGTCGACGAGCATCGTCGAGACGTTCTCGAGGCGCAGCACGCCGCACTTCGGGATGGTCTTCGGCGCCGGCGCCCCGACGAACGCGCAGACCGCGCCCACCAGCCCCTCCTCGACGAGGCCCTGCCCCGGGAAGCTGAGCTTGATCTTCACGCCGTTGGGCTGCGGCCAGACGATCTCGAAGTGCGCGACGGCGCCCTCCTTCGTGCACGCGGCGAGGCCGTCCGCGTCGTGCAGGAGGTGGATGAACTTCTGCAGCGCCGAGCGGTTGTCGCCGGTGTCGGGCAGGCTGCGGTCGACGGGCGTCGAGAGCTCCTTGATCGAGCCCGTGGTCTTGTTGAACAACGGCCCGTTGAGCTTCGCCTCGCTCTGCTTGTCGTTCGGATCCTTCTGGTACGTGAGCTGATCGCGGTACCGCATGTACGCGGTGAAGGTCTTCTCGAGCTTCGGCGTGCGCGCGTCGCCGAACGACCGGATGATGGCCTCCAGCAGCCCCGGCGCCGCGGCGATCCGCGCGAAGGTCTCGAGGAAATCGTCCCAGATCGTCGCGTTCTCGGGCACGCTCGCCTCCGGGTGCGCGTCCGCGATGCGCTTCAGCGACAGGCCCAGGTTGACGAGGCGCGCGACGCGCCCTGGCTCCTCGCGGAGCAGCCGCTCGATCAGGATCCAGCCCTCGTCCATCCGCGGATCGTTCAGCGTCTGCCCGAACGCGTGCACGAGGTCGGCGAGCGGCGCGTGGGCGCCGTCGAACTTGCGGTACTGGAGCGCGACCGGCGCCGTCTGGCCAGGCAGCGGCGGGTACACGCGCGTGCCCGTCGGCGTAGCCTCGCGCCCGCCGAGCAGCACCGGGATGCCCGCGAGGAGGTTCATCAGCGTCTGATCGTCGTCGGCCGCGGCCGGATCGGCGAGCGGGCGCAGATCGCGGAGCGCGCGCGCCGCGTACGTGCGCGACACGTCGATCGTCGAGAACAGCGGCCGGCCGTCGACGAGGGCGCGACCGTCGAGATCCCGGTCGCCGTCCGGCTCGCCGAGCGCGAAGAAGGGCGTGGTGACGCGGCTGCCGTCGGCGGTGACGAAGCGCCCGAGCGGATCGATCTCGGGCAGGCCCGTCCCGTCGTCGACGAACGGCGCGGGCAGCGCGCCGCCGACGGGCAGGACGCCCGCGAACCCGCGCGGATCGCGCCGCACGACGAGCCGCGGCGCGCCGCCGATCGAGAAGGCGTCGTCCTCCTCGAGCAGGATCCGTCGCGCGACCTCGAGCTTCGTCCGCGGCCGGGAGAGCACCGCGATGCCCGCGGTGTCGTCCGGTGTCACGCCGAGCACGGGCGCGGGCTCGTCGGGCACGCGCAGCTCGTTCGACAGCGCCTCGACGAGCTCGCGGTACTCTGCGTTCGCCTTGCCGGGGACGGGGGTCTTCGAGGGACCGTACGGATCGGAGTCGTCCGAGAGGAACCGCAGCGCGGTGTTCGCGAGGTCGAACAGGCGCGGGTACGCGAGGATGGGCCGGGCGAGGCCGATCGCGATCTGCGTCGGTCGGTAGCCCTGCCGCGCCTCGAGCCTCGCGAGCGCCGCCTGCGCCTCGGGATCGCGCCCGACGTAGTCGAGCGTCGCGGCGAGCCCGCGCGTCACGTCGGGGATCGTCCCGTCGTTGTAGAGATCGATGAAGCGCGAGATCGTCTCGGCGAGCTCGGACAGGAGCTTCGCGCGCACCTCCGCGTCGCCGGGCTGCGGGCCGCAGCCCTGGTCGGTCGTGCGGGTCGTCTGTCGCAGGACGACCTCGAGGTCGGGGAGCGTCGCGTCGATCGCGCGCACGAGGTCCTCGCGGCGGCGCGCGAGCGCCTCGACGCGCGCGACGCGCCGGCGGCGGTTCTCGCGCTGGGTCGCGATGGGGACGAGCTTGTCGTGCACGTCCACGGCCGTCGTCAGCGGCGGCAGCTTCGACGTGTCGACCTTCGCCGCGTAGGCGCCCTTCGCGTCGGGGTGGCACACGGCGGCGAACGAGCGGCCCGAGATGTCCTCGCGGAGCGCCTGCGCGCCGACGCGCGAGCAGAGCAGCGTGTACAGCTCGGCGCCGAGCGATCGGCGCTTCGGCGTCACGCGCGTCGCGTCGAAGTCGGATCCACACCCGACCGCCACCGCCCCCGGCAGGAGCGCGAGACCCAGGAGACGTGTCCGCACCATGGACCGAGGCTAGCGAAAAAGTCTCGGCCCGCGGCGCAGAACGCGCGCGTCGACGGGGACGCGCGCGCTCGGCGTTCAGGGCGCCGGCGTGGCCGGGGCGGGGCCCGCCTTCTTCGCGCTCTTCAGGATGGTGAACTCGACGCGGCGGTTCGCCTGGCGGCCCTTCGCGTCCTTGTTGTCGGCGATGGGCTTGTCGGCGCCGTACCCGGCGGGCTGCAGCTTCTTGTCGGAGACGCCGCGCTTCACGAGCTCGCCCTTCACGGACTCGGCGCGCTTCTGCGAGAGCGCCTTGTTGGCGCCGGGATCGCCGGCGCTGTCGGTGTGGCCCGCGATCTCGACGAGGTAGATCGACTGGTTGGCCTTCAGCACGGTCGCCACCTGGTCGAGGATCTTGAAGCTCTTCGCGCCGACGATCTTGTCGCTGGCGGTCGCGAACTCGATGCGGTCGAGGATCTTGATGCCGGCGTCGGTGACCTCGACGAGCGAGCCGGGCGCCTTGTCGGGGCAGCCGTCGTCGTCCTGGTACCCGTTGTACGTCTCGGGCTTGTCCTTGCACTTGTCCTTCGAGTCGGGGATGCCGTCGCCGTCGGTGTCGGGGTCGGGGCAGCCCTTGTTCGCGCGGGTGCCGGGCTGGTCGACGCACTCGTCCTCGGCGTCGAGCACGCCGTCGCCGTCGTTGTCGGCGTCGAGGCAGCCGTCCTCGTCCTGGAACCCGTCGGTGTCCTCGGGCTCGTCGGGGCACTTGTCGCTCTTGTCGGGGACGCCATCCTTGTCGCGGTCGGGGCAGCCGTAGTACTGGCCCTTCGCGCGGACGACCGTCGCGCCGCCGTCGTCGGGGCACTGATCGTCGGTGTCGGCGATGCCGTCGGCGTCGCGGTCCGGGACGTCGTCGGGGCAGCCGTCGTCGTCCTGGAACCCGTTCATCGTCTCGGGCTGGCTCGGGCACTTGTCCTGCGTGTCCTTGATGCCGTCGCCGTCGTTGTCGGGATCGGGGCAGCCGTCCTCGTCGTGGTAGCCGTCGCGATCCTCGGCGTCGGTCGGGCACTTGTCGTCGGCGTCGTAGATGCCGTCGCCGTCGCCGTCGGTGCCCTCGCGGACGTACATGATCCCGGCGAACGCGCGGAACTGCGGCACGCCGACGCCCTGGATGACGCCAGGGCCGCCGCCCACGTACAGGTTGATCCCGGAGTTGAGCGGGTGGACGTGGAGCGCGCCGTCGATCTCGAGGTTGTTCGTGCCCGCCTTGCTGGAGAACTTCGTCTCGCCGAAGCCCTCCGCGACCAGGCGGATGACCGGCGTCGCGTTGAACGCCGCGCCGACGCCGTACCGCATCGCCGAGCCGACCTCGGTCGAGCCGAGCTTCGCCTCGCTCTTGTACAGGGCCGCGAGGTTGCCGCCGAGGTCGAGCGGTCCGGCCTTGAAGTCGGCGATGCCGCGGACGCCGATCACGGGGCTGGAGTCGCCGATGTACTTGTCCTTCGCGGTGGCGTGGCCGAGCGGGCCGCTCATGAACACCGCGCCGCCGAGCGCGATCGGGGAGGTGAGGTCGCCGATGAGGCGCATCTTCGCCTCGAGCATCGGGTCGCCGACGCCGGTGCCCGAGAGGCCTCCGCGCTTCGCCGTGCCCTGCTCGGTGTCGATGCCGTCGCCCTTGCTCATCGTGATCGGCAGGCGGAACCCGAGCTGGAGCCGCGGGATCGGCGTGAAGGACGCGAGGAGATCGCCGGTGACCATCGTCTTGACGACGTGGACGTCGCCGGTGTTGACGGCGTTCGGCGAGGAGCAGTCGCTCGCCGTGCGGCAGCTGCGCAGCGTGAGCGGGTTCGCCGCGTAGTTGACGAACGCGCCGAGCGACCATGACTTGTGGCCGTCGCTGCGCACGGTGGACACCGTGATGAAGTTGCGCGGGCCGGGCGCGGGCGCGAACTTCTGGACCGAAAATTCGCCTGATTTTGCGCCCTCGGCGGAGGCCGTGGCCGAGAGGAGCAGGACGCCGAGCGAGGAGAGCAGCGACACCGAGCGGAGGCGGATCATGGGGGAGGGGCTCCGTGCGTGGGAGTGGATTCGGACCGCGCGCGAGCGAGCCGAGCAGGCGCACGCTCTCACACCGCGGGCGCGCGCCGCAAGGCGCATTCGCGCGCTCCGTGGGGCGCTCTGCTATCCTCACCGGCCGTGACGCAGCCGCAGCCGACGGGGGCCGTCTTCGACCTCGGCTGGGGGCGCGCGGTCGCGGGCGACGTCATCGGCGACGGCGGGATGGGCACCGTCTACCGAGGCTGGCTCTACTACAACCCCAGGGGGCCGCTCGCCGGCAAGGAGGCGCACCCTGTCGCGATCAAGGTGCTGCACCCCGCGCTCGCCTCGAAGCCGCACGTGCTGAAGCTCTTCCGCGGCGAGGCCGAGGCGCTGGCGACGCTGTCCCACCCCGGGATCGTGCGCTTCTTCGCGCTGTTCGAGGCGGGGCCGGTGCTCGCGATCGTGCTCGAGCTGGTCGACGGCGAGTCGCTCGATCGCGTCATAGAGCGCCACGTCGCGCGCGCCGTGCCGGGGGGGCTGCCGGCGATGCCGTTCGCGCGGGCGTGGCACTATTTCCAGCAGCTGCTCGGCGCGCTCGCGGCGACGCACTCGCTCGGCATCATCCACCGCGACGTGAAGCCGGCGAACCTCTTGATCCGCCGCGACGGCCTCGCGAAGCTCACGGACTTCGGCATCGCGCGGCTCCCGCAGGACGCGGCTCGGTCGAGCGGCGGCATGCAGCCCGGGACGGGCGCGTACATGTCGCCGGAGCAGGTGCTGGGCAAGCCGATCGACGGGCGGTCCGACCTCTACTCGGCCGCGATCGTGCTGTTCGAGATGTTGACCGGGTGCACGCCGTTCGACGCGCCGGGCAAGAGCGAGCTGATGATCCGCGCGTCGCAGCTCGACGACTTCCCGCCGCCGCTCTCGAGCCTCGTGCCGTCGGCGCCCCAGGTGCTCGACCGCCTGCTGTCGCGCGCGCTCGCGAAGGATCCGGCGCACAGGTTCGCGACCGCGATCGAGCTCGGCGACGCGTTCCGGCGCGCGATCGCCATCCCGGACACCGCGGGGTGGCAGGCGCAGCAGGCGATGGCCGCGCACGCGCCCGCCATCGTCGCAGGCCCCGCGGCGCGAGGCGGCACGCTGCGCCTGCCGGTGCACGAGGCCGACCGCATGCGCCACGCGGTCGCGCAGGCGTACGCGGGCTCGGTGACGCCGCCGGCGGGCTCCGTCTCCTGAGCGCTGCGCCGAAAGACCGCGCGCGCGAAACCCATGTTGAAAGTTCGGGCGACCGCCACTAGCGTCCGCGCGCCCTCGCCCGCCGAGGCTCCACGTCCATGGCCTTCGCCCTCACTCCCGAGCGAGAGATCGAGCTCGCCGACATCTTCGGTCGCTACCCCAACAAGATGGCGGCCACGATCCCCGCGCTGCACCTCTGCCAGGACCAGAACGGCTGGGTGAGCCCCGAGGTCGTCGCGTTCGTGGCCGAGCGCTGCGAGGTGTCGGTCGCGCACGTCCAGGGCGTCGTCACCTTCTACACGCTCTTCAACCAGAAGCCCGTCGGCCAGCACCAGGTCTGGGTCTGCCGCACGCTCTCCTGCGCGCTGCGCGGCGCCGACGACGTGCTGCACCACTGCGAGAAGCGCCTCGGCATCCACGTCGGCGAGACGACGAAGGACGGCAAGATCACGCTGCGCACGGCCGAGTGCCTCGCCGCGTGCGGCCAGGCGCCGATGATGCAGGTCGACAAGGACTACCACGAGAACCTCACGCTGGAGCAGGTCGACGTCATCCTCGATCGGCTGAAGCGGAGCTGAGCGCTCGATGATCAAGCACACCAACTACCTCTCCCGGACGTACAAGCTCCCGGACGGCCACAAGCTCGCCGCCTACGAGGGGGTCGGCGGCTACAAGCAGGCGCGCCGCGCGCTCTCGACGATGAAGCGCGAGGACGTCGTCGAGGAGGTCAAGAAGGCCAACCTCCGCGGGCGCGGCGGCGCCGGGTTCGCGTGCGGCGTGAAGTGGAGCTTCATGCGGCCGCACCCGACGAAGCCCGCGTACCTCGTCATCAACGCCGACGAGGGCGAGCCGGGGACGTTCAAGGATCGCACGATCATGGAGCTGAACCCCCACTCGGTCGTCGAGGGGTGCATCATCGGCTGCCTCGGGATCGGCGCGCACGCGGCCTACATCGACGTGCGCGACGAGCTGCACCTGTCGAAGGCGCGGCTCTGGGAGGCCATCAAGGAGGCCCGCGCGAAGGGCTACCTCGGCAAGCGGCCGTTCGGCGTCGACTACGAGGTCGAGGTCTACGTGCACACCGGCGGCGGCGCGTACATCTGCGGCGAGGAGACGGCGCTGCTCAACAGCCTCGAGGGGCGCCGCGGCGAGCCGCGGTTCAAGCCGCCGTTCCCCGCGCAGGTCGGCGCGTTCGGCTGCCCGAGCACCGTCAACAACCTCGAGACGATCGCCGCCATCCCGACCGCGCTCGAGCTCGGCTGCGAGGAGTTCTCGAAGCTCTCCGCGCTGCACGACGTCCGGGACGGCGGCACGCGCCTCTTCGGCGTGTCGGGCCACGTGAAGACGCCCGGCGTGTTCGAGTGCTGCGTCGGGCTCACGCTCCGCGAGCTCGTCTACGACCTCGGCGGCGGCGTGCTCGGCGACGCGAAGCTGCTCGGGGTCATCCCCGGCGGCAGCTCCTGCCCCATCCTCCGGCCCGAGGAGATCGTGCACGCGCCCGACGAGAAGAGCCCGCTCCACCGCTGGCACGGGCAGAGCGTGCTCGACGTCCCGATGGGCGTCGACACGTACCGCGCGCTCGGCACGATGCTCGGCACCTGCTGCGCGATCGTCCTCAGCGACAAGGCCGACCCGGTGCTCGCGTTCCACAACCTGATGCGGTTCTACCGCCACGAGAGCTGCGGGCAGTGCACGCCGTGCCGCGAGGGCACCGGGTGGATCGAGCGCATCCTCGACAAGATCGTCGCGGGCGAGGGCTCGATGGAGGAGCTGAACCTCCTGCACGACGTCGCGAGCGGCATCATGGGCAACACGATCTGCGCGTTCGGCGAGGGCGCCGCGATGCCCGCGCTCGGGTTCGTCCAGAAGTTCCGGCCCGAGCTCGAGGCCTACGTGACGTCCGGCGGAAAGTCCGGGACGGGGAGGCTGACGCCATGAACGTCGAGCTGCTGAAGACCATCTACTTCTACCTGTTCGCGGCGTGCGCGCTCGCGGGCGCCGTCTCCACGATCGCCGCGCGCAACCCCATCCGCGGCGCGATGGGCCTCCTGCTGACGATAGGCTCGATGGCGGGGCTGTTCCTGTCGCTGCACGCCGAGTTCCTCGCGGCGGTGCAGCTCATCGTCTACGCGGGCGCGGTCGTCGTGCTGTTCCTCTTCGCCATCATGGTCCTCGGGCCCGAGGCCGTCCCGAGCGCGGACAACGAGACGGTGGGGCCGCGGGTGTTCGCGGGCGCGTGCGTCGCGCTCGCGTCGATCTCGGCCGTGTGGATGTCGTGGGAGTGGACGGGCGACCGCACGCGCGAGGGCGCGCGCGTGTTCACCGCGCTGCCGACGGCCGATCCCGCGACCGGCACGGTGGAGTCGGTCGCGCGCGAGGTGTTCGGCGTCGGGATCGTCCCCTTCGAGATCGCGAGCGCGCTGCTCATCGTCTCGATCGTCGGCGCCGTCGCCGTCGCGCGCGGCAAGCAGGGCGAGCCAGCGCACCGGCGCCTGCCCGCGGTGCCGTCCCTGCCCGACGGCCTCGTGAAGAAGGGAGCGGCCGAATGACCCCCATCGCGCTCGAGCACTACCTGATCCTTGGCGCGCTGCTGTTCTGCGTCGGCGCCATGGGCTTCATGACCCGCCGGAACATGATCGTCGCGTTGATGAGCATCGAGCTGATGCTGAACGCGGTGAACCTCACGCTGGTGGCCTTCAACCGCATGTACCAGCAGGCGCACACCGGGCAGATGTTCACGTTCTTCATCGTCGCGGTCGCCGCCGCGGAGGCCGCGGTCGGGCTCTCGATCGTCATCGCGCTCTACCGCGCGAACAAGAGCATCCGCACCGACCAGGCCGACCAGCTCAAGGGCTTAGAGAGATGGACACGCTCCTTCGGATCTTTCCGCCGCAGCACTTCACGCTGCTCGCCGTCATCCTCGGGATGCCGCTCGTCGGCGCCTTCGTGAACGGCGTGTTCGGCAAGCGCCTCGGCAAGGACGCCGTGCGCCTGATGGCGCTCTCCGCGCTCGGCACGTCGTTCCTCGCCGCGGTGGTCGCGTTCCTCGCGCTCCACCACCAGGCCCACGCGCTGCACGACCCGGCCACGCACAAGGTGACCTCGGTCGCGAAGCTGTCGTGGGAGGCGTGGCGCTGGGCGACGGTGTCGCTCCGCGAGGGCGTCGGCTCGACGACCATCAACGTGTCGTTCGCGATCGACCCGCTGAACTCCGTGATGATGCTGGTGGTCACGGGCGTGGGGTTCCTCATCCACCTGTACGCGTCGTCGTACATGGACGGCGACCCGGGCTACTACCGCTTCTTCTCGTACCTGAACCTCTTCGTCTTCTCGATGCTGGTGCTGATCCTCGGCGACAGCATGCCGCTCCTGTTCGTCGGGTGGGAGGGCGTCGGGCTCTGCTCCTACCTGCTGATCGGGTTCTGGTTCACCGAGGAGAAGAACGCGGAGGCCGGCAAGAAGGCCTTCATCGCGAACCGCGTCGGCGATTTCGGCCTGCTCTGCGGCATGGCGATGCTGCTCTACTACACGGGCGCGCTCGACTTCGCGGGCATCCACGCGGGCGCGCAGGGGCTGCTCACGAAGGTGCAGATCTGGCCGCTCGGGTCGGGGCTGCCGTCGTTCCTGTCGTTCCTGCAGCCGGCGAAGCCCGTCGAGGTCTACGCGGCGACGCTGTGCGGCCTCGCGCTGTTCCTCGGGTGCGCGGGCAAGAGCGCGCAGCTGCCGCTGTACGTCTGGTTGCCGGACGCGATGGCGGGCCCCACGCCCGTCTCCGCGCTCATCCACGCGGCGACGATGGTCACCGCTGGCCTCTACCTCGTGTGCCGCCTCGCGGGCGTGTTCGTGCTGTCGCCCGCCGTGATGACCACGATCGCGACGACCGGCGCGCTGACGGCGCTGCTCGCGGCCTCCATCGGGCTCGTGCAGCACGACATCAAGAAGGTGCTCGCGTACTCCACCGTGAGTCAGCTCGGGTACATGTTCATCGGCGTCGGCGTCGGCGCGTTCAGCGACGGCTTCTTCCACGTCTTCACGCACGCGTTCTTCAAGGCGTGCCTGTTCCTCGGCGCGGGGTCGGTCATCCACGCGATGCACGCGACCATCCACGACTCCGACGCTTCGCAGGACATGCGCAACATGGGCGGCCTGCGCAAGTACATGCCCTTCACGCACGCGAGCTACCTGCTCTCGTGCCTCGCGATCGCGGGCGTGCCGCTGACGGCGGGCTTCTTCTCGAAGGACGAGATCCTCGCGAAGGCGTTCGAGTCGACGATCACCCCGGCGCACCCGCTCATGTGGACCCCCCCGGCCTACTGGGGGAAGGTGCTGTTCGCGATCGGCATCATCGGCGCGACGATGACGGCGTTCTACATGTTCAGGACGTATTTCCTCACGTTCTGGGGCGAGTTCAAGGGCTGGAGGATCGTCGAGCGCCACGGCCACGACGACCACGGCCACGACGACCACGGCCACGACCACGACGCGCTCGAGCCCGGCACGGGCCGAGAGCACCTCGAGGGGCCGGCGCCGCACGAGTCGCCGTGGCAGATGACCCTGCCGCTGATGGTGCTCGGGTCGATGGCGATCCTCGCGGGGTACCTCAACGCGAAGATCCTCGGCGAGACGCTGCACGCGCACGGGCTGATGTGGCTCGAGCACTGGCTGGAGCCGGTGTTCGAGCACGCGAGCCGCGCCGTCGTCGTGCCCGCGTTCAACACGTCGCACGCGTGGACGCTCGCGGCGCCCGGCATGGCCGCGGCGGCCATCGGCATCGGCTTCGCGTACTACGCCTATGTGCTGCACGGCGGCGCGCCGACGCGCGACCTCGCCGAGAAGGTGCCGCAGCTCCACAAGCTGCTGCTCGACAAGTGGCGCGTCGACGAGCTGTACGAGGCGACGGCGGTCGGCGCGGTCGACGAGCTGGCGACGACCGCGGTCATCGCCGACAAGTGGCTGGTCGACGGCGTCGTGGCGAAGCTGACCTCCGCGCTGGTCAAGGGCCTCGGCTTCGTGCTGCGCCTCGCGCAGACGGGGCGGGTGCAGGTGTACGCGGCCGCGACGATGGTGGGGCTCGTGGCGATCGGGTGGTTCGTGTGGGCGCCGCACCCCGACGCGGTGGTCATCGGCGATCCCGGCACCGGCGCGTACAAGGTCCAGGCGGCGGGCGGCGTCGGCTACAAGTTCAAGTGGGACGCCGACGGCGACGGCAAGCCCGACACCCGCGAGTGGCTCGAGAGCGACACTGTCGAGGTGAAGCTCGAGCCGGGCAAGGCCCAGAACGTGACCCTGTACGTGGTCAACTCGTTCCGCCGCACCGCGAAGAAGACGTTCCAGGTGGCTCGCCCGAAGAAGGACGGCCAGGCGTCGTCGCTCGACGAGCTCAACAAGCAGCTCGAGCAGCTCCAGCAGCTCATCAAGGACTGACCGCGGCCCCCCGCAAGCAGACTCATCATGCCCTCCTCGCTCTTCGATCTCTGGCCCGTGCTCGGCGTGGGCGCCATCGGCGCCTTGATCCCGACCAAACAAGACTGGAAGCTCCGGGCCGGCCTCGGGCTCTCTGCCGCCTTGCTCGTGCTGTTCGCGCTGAAGACGTGGGACGTCCCCGTCGTGCCCGAGGACGGCCCGAAGGAGTGGCCGAACCTCCTCTCGGCGCTCATCGCGATCCCGCTGCTCGGCGCCGGGTTCCTGCTGTTCCTGCCGCGCCAGTCGCCCGAGCTGCTGAAGCGCTTCACGCTCGGCGTGCTCGCGCTCGATCTGCTGCTGTCGCTCTCGCTCCTGTCGGTGCCGATGACGAAGGGCTGGCACTTCCAGTCGATCAAGGAGTGGGTGCCCTCGCTCGGCATCCGCTACCACGTCGCGGTCGACGGCATCAGCGTGTGGCTCGTGCTGCTGACGACGTTCATCACGCCGATCGCGGTGTTCGCGTCGTTCGGCAGCATCAAGACGCGCATCAAGGAGCTGTGCTTCTCCTACCTGCTGATGCAGGGCGCGATGCTGTGCTCGTTCGTCGCGCTCGATCTCTTCTTGTTCTACGTCGCGTTCGAGCTGATGCTCGTGCCGATGTACGTGATGATCGGCATCTGGGGCGGCGCCGAGAAGATCAAGGCGTCGCTGAAGTTCTTCCTCTACACGATGTTCGGCAGCGTGCTGTTGCTGGCGTCGATGCTGTACCTCGTGTGGGAGTACACGCGCATCACCGGCGCGCCGAGCTTCGACCTGCTCGCGCTCTCTCGCGTGATGCTGCCGCAGAAGGTGCAGACCGTGTGCTTCCTCGCGTTCGCGCTCGCGTTCTTCATCAAGGTGCCGATGTTCCCGGTGCACACGTGGCTGCCGGACGCGCACGTGCAGGCGCCGACGGGCGGGTCGGTGATCCTCGCGGCGATCATGCTGAAGGTCGGCACGTACGGGTACCTGCGCTTCGGGATGGGCCTGTTCCCCTGGGCGGCCGGCACGATGAGCGCGAACCTCGCGGGCGTCGCGGTGCTCGGCGGCATCCTCTACGGGGCGCTCTGCGCGTGGAAGCAGGACGACGTGAAGAAGCTCGTGGCCTACTCGTCGGTCGCGCACCTCGGCTACGTGATGTTGGGCTTGTTCAGCGCGACCCCGAGCGCGATCTCCGGGTCGATCCTGCAGATGGTCAACCACGGCATCTCGACGGGCGCGCTGTTCCTCCTCGTGGGGGTCATCTACGACCGCAGGCACACGCGGCAGGTCGACGAGTTCGGCGGCCTCGCGAAGGTGATGCCCGTCTACGCGGTGCTGTGGCTCATCGTGACGTTCGCGAGCATCGGCGTGCCGGGCACGAACGGCTTCGTCGGCGAGTTCCTCGTCATCATGGGCACGTACGTCAGCCCGCGGCTCGGGAGGTTTGCCGGCATCGACGCGGTGCTCGCGGCGTTCGGCGTCATCCTCGGCGCGGTCTACATGCTCAGCGTCACCCAGAAGATGATGTTCGGCCCGCTGTCGAACCCGAAGAACAAGCGCCTCGCCGACGTGAACACCCGGGAGAGCGTCGCGCTCGCGCCGCTCATCGTCCTCATCTTCGTCATCGGGTTCTTCCCGTCGCTGTTCACCGACCGGATGAAGGACGCCGTCGCCGCGTTCGACGTGCGCTACCGCGACTCGTTCGAGCTCGCGAAGGCGCACGGCAACAACCCGGCGGAGCTCGTGACCATCGACGACGCGTCGTTCTTGAAGGGCGCGCCGCCGCTCGGCAAGGCCGCCGTCGAGGCCGCGCGCCAGGCCGCCGCCGAGGGGAGCAAGTGATGGGACCGTACCTCGCGGTCGCGCCGCTGCTCCTGCTCGCGCTCGGCGGCTGCGGCCTGATGATGACGGAGGCGTACGCGAGCTTCACGAAGACGCGCGAGGAGGGGGCGAGCTCCCAGCTCGCGCTGCCCTCGGCCGTGACGATGCTCGCGGCGGCCGTGATGGCGTTCGGCCTGTGGCTGAAGGATCCGGCGACCCTCGACGGCGCCGCCGTGCTCGCGCCGTGGCTGGTGATCGACCGGTTCAGCGTGTTCTTCACGATGGTGACGTGCCTCGGCGGCGCGCTCGCGACGCTGCTCGCGGGCGGGTACCTGCCCGAGCACAACCTCGACCGCGGTGAGTTCTACCCGCTGATGATCTTCTCGACGCTCGGGTGCGTGGTGCTCGGGGCCGCTGGCGATCTGCTGACGCTGTTCCTCGGCCTCGAGACGATGAGCCTCGGCGTGTACGCGCTCACAGGGTTCCGGCGGTCGCCGCGCAGCGTGGAGGCGGCGCTGAAGTACTTCCTGCTCGGCTCGTTCGCCGCGGCGCTCCTGCTCTACGGCGGGGCGCTCCTCTATGGCGCGACGGGGCACACCGATCTCGTGGGCATCGGCCAGGCGCTCGCGAAGGGCGGGCGCCTGCCGTACCCGGCGCTGGTGTTCGCGTTCTGCCTGATCCTGGTCGGGCTGGTCTTCAAGATCGGCGCCGTGCCGTTCCACATGTGGGTGCCCGACGCGTACGAGGGCGCGCCGACGCCGGTGATGGCGTACATGAGCGTCGCCGTGAAGAGCGCCGCGTTCGCGATGGCGCTGCGCGTGCTCGTGACGACCTTCGGCGACGCGAAGTTCGGCTCGTGGGCGACGGGCTGGCCGCCGATCCTCGCGCTCCTGGCGGTGCTGACGATGGTGATCGCGAACCTCATCGCGGGTCGCCAGGAGAGCGTGAAGCGCATGCTCGCGTACTCGTCGGTCGCGCACGC
Source organism: Polyangiaceae bacterium (assembly GCA_020849655.1). GTDB lineage: Bacteria > Myxococcota_A > Polyangia > Polyangiales > Polyangiaceae > JADLFU01. The sequence continues at coordinate 47,061 of JADLFU010000269.1, forward strand.
GGGGTACGTGCTCGTCGGGGTCGTCAGCGTGATGCGCGTCGGCGCGGAGGCGCAGGCGAGCGTGCTCTTCTACCTGCTCGCGTACACGGTCTCGACCGTCGGCGCGGTCGGCGCGCTCGTGTGGATGGGCTCGCGCGGCAAGGAGGCGACGAGCTACGAGGATCTCGCCGGGCTCGGGCGCCGCCACCCCGCCGCGGGCTTCGCGATGAGCTTCTTCCTCCTCTCGCTCGCGGGCGTGCCGCCGTCAGCGGGGTTCTTCGCGAAGATGTACGTGTTCCGCGCGGCGGTGGGCGCGGGCTTCTACTGGCTGGCCGTGATCGGCCTGCTCTCCAGCGTCATCGGCGCGTACTACTACCTGCGCGTGATGGTCTACATGTACATGCGCGAGCCGGCGCCGGGCGCGCCGGAGGCCGAGCCGATGCGCTCGGGGATGGTGGTCTCCGCGCTCCTGATCTCGGGCGTCGTCGTGCTGCTCCTCGGCCTCGTGCCTGGCGCGAGCCTCGAGATGGCGATCGCCGCGGCCGTCAAGTGAGCCGCCGCGCCGCGTGCGTCGCGGGCGCGCTGCTCGCGCTCACGGCGGGGTGCGAGCGCTCGAGGCCGCGCACGGACGCCCCGCCGACGCTGACGGTCATCCCGCCGCCGTCGGCGTCCGTCGACGTGCCTGTCGCGCCCCCCGTCACGCCCGAGCAGATCGCGGCGAGCAACAACCCGTCGGGCTTGCCGGCGTACGGCGGGCCGTTCGGCGCGATCGAGGGGACGATCACCTACAAGGGCCCGGCCCCCGAGGCAGAGCCGCAGGAGCTGCCCATCCCACGGCGCTGCGCGCGCGCGGCCGATATGTACGCCAAGCGGTTCCGGGTCGCAGCGAACGGCGCGCTCGGCGACGCCGTCGTCGCGGCGACGGGCTTCGAGCGCTACGTCGAGCCCGCGGCCGAGGCGGTGACGACGAAGATCGAGGGCTGCGCGTACTCGTCGCGGACGCTCGTGCTCACGTTCGGGCAGCGCCTCGACATCGTGAACCAGGACGACCAGCCCTACGTGCCGCACCTCTGGGGAGCGCCCGCGCGCGCGCTGATGGTCGCGGTGCCCCACGGCGCGCCGGTGAAGCTGTACCCGAGCACGATCGGCCGGTTCAAGCTCGCGGACGACATGCGCCGGACGTGGATGGAAGCCGAGCTGCTCGTGCTGAAGTTCCCGACGCACGCGGTGACGGACGGAGCCGGGCGCTACCGCATCGAGCGGGTGCCGCCCGGCGAGGCGCGCGTCGGCGCGTGGCACCCGAAGCTCGGCGCGTCGCTCGCGCCGCAGGCGACCCGTGACGTGAAGGTCGTCGCCGGCCAGACCACGAAGCTCGACCTCGAGATCGCCATCGCGCCGTCGCCGTCGGCGTCCGCGTCGGCGAAGAGGCCCTGAGCGCGCCGTGCCGCCCCGACCGCGTGCGCGACCGACCGTCAGGCTGCGAGAGCCCGCGGCGCGCGCGGCGATGAGGGGGCACCCGTGGGTCTTTCGCGAGGGGGTGGCGCGGATGCCGGAGGTCGAGCCGGGCGACGTGGTGTCGGTCGAGGGCGCTGACGGGCGGGCCCTCGGCCTCGCGCTCTGCGATCCCGGGGGCGCGATCGCGGTGCGGATGCTGTCGTCCCCGGAGGCCGACGAGGCCGCGCTCGTGCGCGCGAGGCTGGCGTCCGCGTTCGACCTGCGGGCGCGCCTCTTCGCGTCTGGCGAGACGACCGCGTACCGCCTGTTGAACGGCGAGGGCGACGGGCTGCCAGGGATCGTCGTCGATCGCTACGCCGACGTCGCGGTCGCGCGGCTCGACGGCGAGGCGCCCGCCCGGTTCTTCACGCGCCACCTGGGCGCGTTCGTGGCGGCCCTGCACGCGGCGGGCGTCGTGTCGGTGGGCGCGCGGCGCGCGGACGCCCGGGCGGGCGAGGTGAAGATTGAGGATCTCGAGGGCGAGGTGCCGAGGGACGTCCTCGTGCGCGAGCACCGGATGAAGATGTGGGTCGATCTGCACCACGGCCAGAAGACCGGCGCGTTCCTCGACCAGCGCGAGAGCCGCCGGCGCGTGCGCGAGCTCGCCGCGGGGCGCCGTGTGCTCAACCTCTTCAGCTACGCGGGCGGGTTCAGCCTCGCCGCAGCGCAGGGCGGCGCGACGCACACGACGTCGGTCGATCTCGCGGCGGGCGGCCACAAGACGGGCGCGCGATCGTTTCAAGAGAACGGCCTCGATCCGCGCGCGCACGCGTGGATCACGGCGGACGCCTTCACCTTCCTCGAGGGCGCGCGGGCGCGCGGCGAGGCGTGGGATCTCGTGATCTGCGATCCGCCGAGCTTCGCGCACAACGAGCGGAGCCGGGCCCGCGGGCTCGCCGCGTACCGCAAGCTCCACGCGGCCGCGGCGGCCGTGCTCGCGAGGGGCGGCGCGCTGTGCGCGGCGTCGTGCTCGAGCCACGTCACCCACGACGATTTCCTCTCGACGCTCGACGTCGCGGCGACCGGGCGCGCGCTCCGCCTGCACGAGCTCACGGGGCCGCCCGCGGACCACCCGATCACGCCCGCGTGGCCCGAGGGCCGCTACCTCAAGTTCGCGTGGCTGACCGAGCTGTAGGCGGGGCGCCGCGCGCCGCGCGCGTGCTGCTCGTCTCGGCGAACCGCGAGCGCCTGCCGCAGCCCGTCGCGCCGCTCGGGGTGCTGTACGTCGCGGCTGCGCTTCGTCCGCGGTGCGACGTCGAGGTGCTGGATCTCTGCTTCGAGCCCGATCCTCACGAGGCGCTGCGCCGGCGGCTCGCGGCGTCCTGTCCCGACGTCGTCGGGCTCGCGCTCCGCAACCTGCACGACAACGCGTACAGAGACCCCGCCGCCCTCGTCGCCGAGTACGCCGCGCTGGCGGAGGTGATCCGCGCGGCGTCGTCGGCGACGCTCGTGCTCGGGGGCGCCGGCTTCTCGCTGCAGCCGGAGCGCCTGATGGCGACGCTCGGCGCCGACCATGGCGTCGTGGGCGAGGGAGAGCGCGCGATGCTGGAGCTGGTCGAGGCGCTGTCCCGCGGCGAGCGCCCGCCGCGGCTCGTCTCGGCCGACGCGGTCGCGGGCGCGCCGGTGCGCCTCGGGGCCGCGCGGGGCGACGTGCTCGACGCGCTCGCGCCGCCGCTGCGTGATCTCGCCGATCCGCGCTACCTCGCCTTCGACGGCACCGCGAACGTGCAGACGAAGCGCGGCTGTCCGTTCACGTGCGCGTACTGCGACTACCCCGATCTCGAGGGGCGCAAGGTGAGGAAGCGGAGCCCGTCGCGGGTCGCCGACGAGGTCGCCGCGCTCGCGGTGACGCCGGGCGTCAGCCACGTGTTCTTCGTCGACAGCGTGTTCAACGTGCCGCGGTCGCACGCGCGTGAGATCTGCCACGAGCTCGCCGCGCGCGGCGCTCCTCTGCCGTGGGTGGCGTACGTCACGCCGCTCGGGCTCGACGACGAGCTCGCCGCGGCGATGGCGGCGGGCGGGAGCGTGGGCGTCGAGCTCGGCACCGACACGGGCACGGAGGCTGGGCTCCTGCGCCTCCGGAAGCCCTTCTCGCTCGCGGACGTCCGCCGCGCGACCTCGGCGCTCCGAGCGGCCGGCGTGCGCGACTGCCACACGTTCGTGCTCGGCGCGGAGGGCGAGACGCTCGACGAGGTGCGCCGCACGATCGATCTCGCCGACTCGCTCGATCCTGCGCTCGCGGTGTTCCTCGTGTTCACGGAGGACAGGGAGGCGCGCGCCGTCGGGCCGGCGTCGAACCGCGAACAGATCCTGCGGCTGCTCGCCGACGTCGCGCCGAGGCGCCGTGGGTTCGTGGTGCCGGAGCTCGGCGTGCGGTTCGGGCCCAAGATCACGCGGCTCGTCGAGGCGAGGGGCCTGCGAGGCCCGTCGTGGCTGCACCTGCGCTGACGCGAGATCGGGACGCTCAGAACAGCCTGCGCGCGCCGAGGAGCGGCCTCGTGCGCTCGTCGGCGACGCCCTTCACCAGCCTGGTCGTCACCACGCCGTCGTCGCCGATCGTCACCGAGAACGTCGCCTCGCGCGCGATGGGCAGGCCTGGCGTGGCGAGCCGCTTCGTCTCGTCGTCGAGCTCGGCCGCGCTCATCCGCTCGCGCTTGTACGTCGTCGCGAGCGGCAGCCGCAGCGGGCACGACGTCTCGCGGCGGCGCTCGTCCGCGAGCAGGCAGAGCACGACGTCGCGGGTGTCGTCCGACTCGATCTCGTCCACGCCGAGATCGCTGTCTGCGCGGCGCTTCTGCACCTCCAGCCAGAGCACCTTCGCCCCCTTGTGCTCGCGGATCTCGATCCTCGGGAAGCTCGCCTCCTCCGAGATCCCGAACGCGCCCGGGTTGAACGTGCGCGTCAGCTCGGCGACGGTGCTCCAGCCGCGCAGGCTCGACGCCACGAGCAGGAGCACCTCCTCGGTGCGGGACGCCTGCGCCTGGACGATCGAGACGCGCTTCGTGAGGCCGTCGGGCGCGGCCTCGATCGGGACGAGCGCAGGCGGGCGCAGCTCGGCCGGATCGTCGTCGTCGTCGACGCGGGTCGCCTTGCCGAGGCACGCTGTCAGCTCGTCCATCGGCGTCGCGCCGGTGCAAGGCAGCGCCACCGGCGCCGCTGACGTCGCGGGCGGCGCCGACGCGGCCGGCGCGGGCTTCGTGAGCGCGTCGAGCTGGCGCTGCACCGTCTCGTTCGGGCGCAGGCGCAGCGACTCCCCGTAGCACCGCGCGGCGAGATCGCGCTTGCCCTCGGCCTCGGCGACGCGGCCGAGGTTGTAGTGCGCCTTCGCGCGGGTGGCGGCGTCCGGCGCGCGGCGCACGGCCTCGCGGCTCGCGCGCTCCGCCTTCTTCACGTCCCCTGCCTGGAAGGCTGCCCAGCCGAGATCGAGCAGCGCGCGAGGATCGTGGGGCACCTCCGCGAGCGCCTTGTCGAGCTCGGCCGTCGCCTCGCCCCAGCGCTTGTCCGCCGCGAGCTTGCGGCCCGCGGCGAGGTGGACCGCGTACGCCTTGCGCGCGTCGGGCGTGACCGCGGGCGCCGTCGGCTTCGCGGGCGCGCGGGGCGGCGGCGCGGCCGTCGACGCGGCCGTCGACGCGGTCCTGGGAGGCGCGGGCGCGGCGGTGGGCCCGGAGCGCTTCGGGAGGACGGACTCGTCGCGGCTGCACGCCGCGAGCGCGAGGACGAGGGCGGAGGAGAGCGAGGCGCGTCGAGCGATCACGAGACGCCGACGATGACGCCGGGCGCGCCTCAGCGGCAAGCGCGGCGCGCGCCGGGGGAGGGAAGGGACGACCGCTCCGGTCCCGCCGCCGGCGTGTAGCATCGGCGCCCATGATCGACTGGTCCGAGACCCACCTCTCCATCCGTGACGCGTTCCGCCGCTTCGTCGATGCGGAGCTGAAGCCGAACCTCGAGGCGATCGAGCACGGCGATCTGCCGCCGTACGAGCTCATGCGCAAGATGTCGGCGACGTTCGGGCTGCGCGACATGGCGGCGATGAAGTTCCAGGCCGACATCGCGAAGGCGAAGGCGCGTCGCGAGCGCGGCGAGGCCGACAAGCCCCGCGAGCCCCGCGCGAACCCCGCCGCCGGCGAGGAGCTCGCGATGCGGATGATTCCCATCATCGAGCTCTCCCGCTACAGCCCCGGCATGGTGACGGCGCTCGGCGTCAGCATGGGGCTGACGGCGAACGCCATCATGTCGAAGGGCACCATCGAGCAGAAGGAGCGCTGGGCGCTCGATCTGCTCACGCTCGACAAGATCGGCGCCTGGGCCATCACCGAGCCTGGCTCCGGCTCCGACGCGTTCGGCGCGATGCACAGCACGGCCCGGCGGGACGGCGACGGCTACGTGCTGTCGGGCAGCAAGACCTTCATCACCAACGGCCCGTACGCGGACACCATCGTCTTCATCTGCAAGCTCGACGAGGGCAACGATCCCAAGGATCGCAAGGTGCTCTCCTTCGTGCTCGACAAGGGCATGCCGGGGCTCACGCAGTCGAAGCCGTTGCGCAAGATGGGGCTGCACGCGTCGCCGACGGGCGAGCTGTTCCTCGACGGCGTGCGCGTCGGGCGCGACAGGCTCATCGGCGAGACGGAGGACGTCCAGGCGCGCGACGGCGCCAAGGACACCTTCGCCTCCGAGCGCACCGGCGTCGCCGCGATGGCGCTCGGCATCGTCGAGCAGTGCCGGATGCTGTGCATCGACTACGCGAAGACGCGCGTGCAGTTCGGGCGGCCCATCGGTGAGTTTCAGCTGGTGCAGCTGAAGCTCGCGAAGATGGAAGTCGCGCGGATGAACATCCAGAACCTGGTGTTTCGTCAGATCGAGCTCGCCGGCGCGGGGCGCGGGATGACGCTCGCCGAGGCCTCCGCCTGCAAGCTGTACTGCGCGCAGGCGGCGATGGAAGTGTGCCTCGAGGCGGTGCAGCTGTTCGGCGGCAACGGCTACATGGCCGAGTACCAGGTCGAGCAGCTCTGCCGCGACGCGAAGGTGCTGCAGATCTACGGCGGCACCGACGAGATCCAGATCTCGCAGATCGCGCGCAACCTCTTGTCGACCTGACGGCGGCGCGCCCGTCAGGGGGCGAGCGACACCTCGACGAGGCCGCCCGCGGCGGGCAGCGAGAACTCCTTCGTCACCGTGCGGATCGGCTTCGGCTTCGGCGCGCCGGGTCCGCCCGGTCCGCCGGGCGTCGAGGTCGGGTAGATCGGGACCTCGACGCGGTACGCTGCGGCGGGCGCGACGTGCGTGTCGTGACAAGCGCAGCCGTTCATCGTGGAGAAGGTGAAGGTGTGGCCCGCCCAGCCGAGCTCCTTCGCCTCGCCCGGCGCGAGCGTGAGCTCCTCCGACAAGCACGCGCCGCACGCGATGCAGCCGGAGCTGCTCCCGCACTCGATGGTGCAGGCGCCGCTCGTGACGAGCGGCGTCGAGAACCCCGACTCGCACGAGGTGATGCGGTGGTCGATCGCGCACTCTTGCCAGAGCGACAGCGGCGCGGAAGTGTCATTCTTGAGGGTGAGCTTGACGGGGAACGGCCCCTGGCCTGCGCCTGGCGTCAGGCACGCCGCGCCGCCGCTCCCCCCGGCGCCTCCCGCGCCCGCGCTCGTCGTACCCGCCGCGCCTGCGCTCGTCGCACCCGCCGCGCCTGCGCTCGTCGTACCCGCCGCGCCTGCGCTCGTCGCACCCGCCGCGCCTGCGGTCGTCGCGCCCGCCGCGCCCGCGGTCGTCGCGCCCGCCGCGCCTGCCGCCGCGGGCGGGGTGGCATCATCGGTCTTGCCGCCGCACGCGGCGGCGAGGAGCAGCATGGAAGTGGACAAGGAGAGGTTGCGCATGTCCGCCGTGGTAGCGCAGGCGCGCCTCGCGGGCGAGCGTGAGCGCCAGGTGCGCGAGGGCCTTGCTGCAAGTCAACGTTGGCTAGGTCGTGAGGAGCGCGGCGACGCGCTCGGCGACCCGCACGCCGTCCATCGCGGCCGACACGATCCCGCCGGCGTAGCCCGCGCCCTCCCCGCACGGAAACAGCCCCCTGACGTCGGGGTGCTCGAGGCGCTCGGGATCTCTTGGCACGCGCACGGGTGACGAGGTGCGCGACTCGACCGCCACCACCACGGCCTCGTTGGTCACGTAGCCTCGCAGCTTCTGTCCGAAGTCCCGCATGGCGAGCTGCAGGCGCTCCGTGATGTCCGCGGGCAACAGCTGATCGACCCGATGACTGACGACTCCGGGGAGGTAGCTGCACGCCGGCAGCGTCGAGGACGCGCGCCCCTCCATGAAATCCACCATGCGCTGCGCCGGCGCCGCCTGCGTGCGACCGCCCGCGATCCACGCCGCGTGCTCGAGCTCGCGCTGGAGCCGCACGCCCGACAGCGGCCCCCCGCCCGCCTGCGGCCCCTTGATCTCGACGACGACGCCGCTGTTGGCAAAAGGGTTGTTGCGCTTGCTCGGGCTCCAGCCGTTGGTCACGACCTCGTCGGGGGAGGTCGCGCACGGCGCGATGACCCCGCCAGGGCACATGCAGAACGTGTACACCCCGGCGCCGCGGATCTGCGTCACCGCGCTGTAGCTCGCGGGGGGCAGGCGCGGATCACGCGGCGCGCGGCGGTAGCGGACCCGGTCGATGAGCTCCTGCGGGTGCTCGAGCCGGACGCCGATCGCAAAATCCTTGCGCTCGATCGCGACCCCCGCGCGGACGAGCAGCTCGAACACGTCGCGCGCCGAGTGCCCGGTCGCGAGCACGACGCGCTCGGCCTCCTCGAGCTCGCCCGACGCGAGGCGCACGCCCCGGACCCGGCCTCCGTCGAGCACCAGCTCCGTGACGCGCGCGCCGAAGCGGACCTCTCCGCCCGAGGCGACGATCGCCTCGCGCATGCGCGTGACGATGTCGGGCAGCTTGTTGGTGCCGATGTGCGGGTGCGCGTCGACGAGGATGTCGGGGCTCGCGCCGAACGCGACGAGCGCGTGGAGCACGCCCGCGACGTCGCCCCGCTTGTGCGCGCGCGTGTAGAGCTTGCCGTCGCTGAACGTGCCCGCGCCGCCCTCGCCGAAGCAGTAGTTGCTGTCAGGGTCGACGACGTGGCGCTGGGTGATCGCGGCGAGATCGTGCCGGCGCGCGCGGACGTCCTTGCCGCGCTCCAGGAGGACGGGCCGGACGCCGAGCTCGATCAGCCGCAGCGCCGCGAACATCCCCGCGGGCCCGCACCCGATGACCAGCGCGCGCGGCGCGTGGCGGACGTCGCGCAGCCGGGGCGCGCGGATCTCGGGGGGCGCGATCGGCCCCTCGTCTGACAAGGCGACGCGCAGCCGCAGCCTGACCTCGCGTCCGCGCGCGTCGATCGAGCGGTGCTCGACGCGCATCCCCGACGCGCGGCCGAGCGCCCAGCCTGCGGCCCGCTCGGCGGCCTTCTTCACGCGCGCGGGATCGGCGGCCGCGACGGGCGCGAGCGCGACCTCCACCGTGACCTTCACTTGGGAGCGCCCGCCTGCCGCGCGAACTCGCTGCACAGCGCCGCCGCCGCCATCGCCACGTTCAGCGACTCGGCGCGCCCGACGCGCGGGATGGACAGCACCTGCGCACAGAGCCCGCGCAGCACCTCCGACAGCCCGTGCGACTCGCTGCCGAGCACCAGCACCGCGGGGCGCGCGAGCGGGGCGTCGTACGCGGACGCGCCGCCCATGTCGGCGAGGTACAGGTGCACGCCGGCCGCCGCGCACTGGGGCAGCTCGACCGCCAGCTGTGCGTACCGCACCTGCACGCGGAACAACGAGCCCATCGTCGACTGCACCACCTTGGGGTTGGTGACCTCGATGCAGTCCTGGCTGCACACGACGCGCCGGACGCCGAACCAGTCGGCGATGCGCAGCAGCCCGCCGAGGTTGCGCGGATCGTGCACGCCGTCGAGCGCGAGCACGAGCTCGCCGGGCTCGGGGAGCCTGAATTTCGCCTGCTCGCGCGAGACGGCCACCGCCACGAGCTCGTTGCCCCGCTCGAACGTCCCGAGGCGCTCGAGCTCGTGCGCGGGGAGGACGTGCACCTCGACGCGGCGGCGCCTGGCCGCGTCGGCGACGAACGCGGCGGCGTCCTCGGTCGCGTAGATGGCCTCCACGTCCCACGTCGAGGCGAGCAGCTCGGCCGTGACCTTGCGCCCCTGCACGAGGAACCGCGACGCCTCGGCGCGCGCCTTCTTCTGTTGCAGCGCGCGCACGCGCTTCAGCTCCGCCTGGCTCACCGTCACGACGGCGCGCCTGTAGCGCGGGCGCGGGACGCTGGCCATGGGCAGCGCTCGCGGCCTCGTCGCCCGCTCGCCGTGCCCGCGCGCGCTTGACGCGGAGTCCATTCAAGTGAAGGTTCCTCCACTACCATGACGAAGACCTACAGCGATCTCCTCTCGGACGTGAAGGCGGAGGTGCGCCTCGTGACGCTCGAGGAGGTGAAGCGCCGCCTCGACGCGCGCGAGCCGATGGTGCTGGTCGACGTGCGCGAGAAGGACGAGGTCAAGCTCGGGAAGATCCCGGGCGCGCTCTCGCTGCCGCGGGGGTTCCTCGAGATGCAGGCCGAGTCGCGCCTCCCCGATCGCGGGGCGCCCATCGTCGTCTACTGCGCGGGCGGCGTGCGCTCGGCGTTCGCCGCGAGGACGCTGCAGGAGCTCGGCTACACCCGGGTCGAGTCGGCGAGCCTCGGGTTCGTGCGCTGGAAGGACGTCGGCTACCCGGTCGAGCTCCCGCCGAACCTCACCGACGCGCAGCGCGAGCGGTACTCACGGCACCTCCTCTTGCCGGAGGTCGGCGAGGCGGGCCAGGCGAAGCTGCTCGCGAGCAAGGTGCTCCTGCTCGGCGCGGGCGGGCTCGGCAGCCCGGCGGCGCTGTACCTCGCGGCGGCCGGCGTCGGCACGATCGGCCTCGTCGATCTCGACGTCGTCGACACCTCGAACCTCCAGCGACAGATCCTCCACGCGACGAGCCGCATCGGCCGCCCGAAGGTCGAGAGCGCCGAGGTGGCCCTCCGCGATCTGAACCCCGACGTGAAGGTGGTGAAGCACGAGGCCCGCCTCACGCGCGAGAACGTCGACGAGCTGTTCGCGGCCTACGACCTCGTCGTCGACGGCTGCGACAACTTCCCCACGCGCTACCTCGTCAACGACGCGTCGATCTTCCACAAGAAGCCGGTCGTCCACGGGTCGATCTTCCGCTTCGAGGGGCAGGTCACCACGTTCGTGCCAGGCGCGGGGCCCTGCTACCGCTGCCTGTACCCCGAGCCGCCGCCGCCGCACCTCGCGCCGTCGTGCCAGGAGGCGGGCGTGCTCGGCATCCTGCCCGGCACCGTCGGCATCCTGCAGGCGACCGAGGCGCTGAAGTTCCTGCTCGGCAAGGGAGAGCTGCTCAACGGCCGGCTGCTGACGTATGACAGCCTCAAGATGAAGTTCCGCGAGCTCAAGCTCCGCCGTGACAAGTCCTGCCCGGTGTGCGGCGACGCCCCGACGATCACCTCGTACGTCGACTACGAGGGCTTCTGCATGGCGGGCGGATGATCCCGGCGCCGGTCGGCGTCGTCGGCGCGTCTGGCTACTCGGGCGCGGTGCTGGTGTCGTTGCTCGCGCGGCACCCGGGCGCGCGGCTCGTGTTCGCGACGAGCGACAAGCGCGCGGGCGAGCGCGTGTCCGACGTGACGGGCGCCGACACGGGCGAGCTGCGCTTCTCGCCGAACGGGTCCGCGCTCGAGCTCGCGGCGGGCTGCGACGTCGCCCTGCTCGCGACGAGCGCGGAGGTGTCGCTCGACCTCGCGCCGCGGCTGCTCGCCGCGAACAAGCGCGTCGTCGATCTCTCGGGCGCGTTTCGCCTCCGTGACGCGGCAGAGTATCCCCGCTGGTACAGGCTCGAGCACCGCCACCCGGAGCTGCTCGCCGAGGCGCACTACGGGTGCTTCGAGATCGCGGGGCCGCCGCCCGCCGGCGCGCGGCTCGTCGCGAACCCGGGCTGCTACCCGACCGCGGCGCTGCTCTCCGTGGCTCCGCTGCTGTCGGCCGGGCTCGCCGAGCCGCGCGGCGTCGTCGTCGACGCGAAGTCGGGCGTCACGGGCGCGGGCCGGCAGGCGAAGGAGGAGTACTCGCTCGCCGAGGCCGCGGGCGATCTGCGCGCGTACAAGCTCCTCTCGCACCAGCACACGCCCGAGATCGAGCAGCGCGCGGGCGCGAAGATCACGTTCACCGCGCACCTCCTGCCTATCCGCCGCGGCATCCTGACGACGTCGTACCTGCGGCCTCGCGGCGGCGCGACCACCGACGCGGTGATGGGCGCGCTCGAGCGGGCCTACGAGGGCAGCCCGTTCGTCCGCGTGATGCCGCCCGAGCGCGTGCGCATCACCGGCGTCGCCGGGACGAACCAGGCGCACGTGGGCGCCGTCGCCGACGCGGACGTCGTCGTCGTCACGTGCGCGATCGACAACCTCGTGAAGGGCGCGGCGGGGCAGGCGGTGGAGAACCTGAACCTCCTGCTCGGGCTCCCGCGCGAGACGGGCCTGCTCGGCCTGCCGCGGTTCGCGCCGTAGGCTGCCGCGGGCTCGCCGCGATCACAGGGATCGCGCGGCGACCCGCGCGGCGAGCGCGTCGAGCGACGGGATCCTCTCTGCGACGCCCTTCAGCTCGTCGGCCTCGCGCGCGAGCTTCTCTGCGTGCGCCGCGACGGGCGCGGGGCCGGTCGCGCCGTGCACCTGCTTCGCCGCCACCGCGCGCGCGGGATCGAGCGCGGCGCGCGCGTCGCGCGTGAGCGCGGGGTGCAGCGTCGTGGCCGTCAGGTCATCGACGTCGACGAGCGCGACGCCGCGGTCGAGCGCCGCCCGCACGAGCGCGCCGGACGCCTTGTACGCCTCGCGGAACGGCACGCCGCGCCGCACGAGCTCCTCGGCGAGATCGGTCGCCTGCGTGAAGCCGTCGGCGAGCGCCGCCCGCCCGCGCTCCGGGTGGAACCGCACGAACGGCAGCGACGTGCGCACCGCAGTGAGCGCCCCAAGGACGAGCGGCGACGTCTCGAGCACGGTCGCGCGATCCTCCTGCTGGTCGCGGTTGTACCCGGAGGGCAGGCCCTTCACGAGCGTGAGCAGCGAGACGAGGTTCCCGACGCCGCGGGCCGACTTGCCCCGCACGAGCTCGAACACGTCGGGGTTCTTCTTCTGCGGCATCATCGACGAGCCGGCCGCGATCTCGCCGCCCATCTCCACGAGGCCGAACTCGCTCGTCGCGTAGTCGACGAGATCGGCCGACAGCTTGCCGAGCGCGAGCAGCACGCGCGACGCCGCGTACGTGTAGTCGAGCGCGAAATCGCGGTGGCCGACGGTGTCGAGCGCGTTGTCCGAGAGCCGCGAGAACGCGAGCAGCTCCGCGACGAGCGCGCGGTCGATCGCGAGCGACGAGCCCGAGCACGCGCCCGAGCCGAGCGGCAGCTCGTCGACGCCGTCGAGGCAGAACGCGAGCGCGCGCCCCGCGCGGACGAGGCCCGCCGCCCAGGCGCCGAGCAAGAACGCCGCGCTGATCGGCTGCGCGCGCTGGCGGTGCGTGTACGCGGGGAGGAGCGTGTCGCGCTCGCTCGCGCCGCGGGCCGCGAGGTACGCGACCAGGTCCGCGACGGACCCGAGCAGCGCCGCGGCCTCCGCGCGGACGTGCAGGCGCAGATCGAGGCACACCTGATCGTTGCGCGACCGCGCGGTGTGTAGCCTGCCCGCGACGGGGCCGAGCCGGCGCGCGAGCTCGGCCTCGACCGCCATGTGGATGTCCTCCTCGCCGTCGGGGAGCGCGAGCGAGCCCTTCGACGCGAGGTAGAACATCGCCAGGAGCTCGCTCTTCAGCTGGGCCGCGTCGACGCGCGACACGAGCCCCGCGTGGCAGAGCATCGTCACGTGCGCGGCGCTGCCGAGCAGATCCTCGCGGGCGAGGGCGCGGTCGAGCTCGTACGACGACGACCACGCGACGAGCGAGGGCAACATGGCGGCGCCGGTGGCGGCGGTGCGGGCGATCCCGGGGCGCTCGTGCGTCATCGCGCGGGCTCTCCGCGCGGACGGCGGCGACGTCAAGGCGGCCGACGCCGACGGATCGCCCAGCTAGAATTTTACGCTTGCGGAGCACTTCAGCGGCTGGGTAGCATCACCTTTCAACCTGACCGCTGTTCCGGTCCGGCACTGGCGCCGGCCCGCCTGGAGCGGCTCTGATCCCGAGGGGTTCCCAATGCTGAAATCGAAGTTCTTTTTCCTCCTTAGCGCGTCCGCGCTCGTCGCCACGATGCCAACGGTGGGCTGCGGCGGCAGCGACGACGAGGCGGACACGCCCGGCGCGGCCGCGGGCAGCGGCGGCGGCAAGGCGGGCTCTGGCGGCAAGGCCGGGTCTGCGGCGACGGCGGGCGCTGCCGGCAAGGCGGCGGGCGGCGCGGGCGGCGCGGGCGGCGCGGGCGCAGGCGGCAAGGCCGCAGGTGGCGCGGGCACGGGCGGCACGGCCGGCAAGGGCGGCGCGGGCACGGGCGGCACGGCCGGCAAGGGCGGCGCGACGGGCGGCACGGGCGGCACGGCCGGCCAGGGCGGCGCGACGGGCGGCACGGGCGGCACGGCGGGCGCGGCTGGCAAGGCCGGCGCGGGCGGCGCGACGGGCGGCACGGGCGGCACGGCGGGCACAGCCGGCGCAGGCGGCAAGGCCGGCGGCGCGGTCGCCGAGGTGAGCACCACGAAGGCCGATTTCGGCCTCGTCGACTGCGGCGGCGCGGCGCCCGGCAACCAGACGGTGAGCATCAAGAACAACGGCACCTCCGACCTGACGGTCGCGGCGTCGGTCGGCGGCTCGAGCACGTTCTCGATCGTCGGCAACGCGTCGATCACCGTCGCTCCCGGCGCGACCGGGACCATCACCGTGGCGGCCACGGCCGTCCCGGCGGGCGCGACGGCGGGCGCGGCCATCCAGGGCACGCTGACGCTCGCGACCAACGATCCGGCGAAGCCGTCGGTCCAGGTCGCGCTGAGCGAGACCCCGCAGGGCGCGACCTTGACCTGGGTCACGCCGGCCACCGGCGCGTACGCGTTCGGCCAGGTCTCGACGGGCTCGACGGGCAAGAGCGGCCCGCTCGACCTGAAGAACACCGGCAACGCGCCGGTCGACATCACCTGGGGCAAGTCCTCGGCGGCCGACTTCTCGATCGCCCCGGGCACGGCGACCGTCGCCGCCGGCGCGAGCGCCTCGGGCCTCGAGGCGAGCTACACCCCGACGGCCGACGGCGCGGCGAGCGGCAGCATCCCGTTCACGACGACCGGCGTGCTCTGCGGCACCAACGCCACCAAGCTCGACGTCTCGGGCACGGGCGTGAGCGGCGCCATCACGGTGTCGGGCGACCTCGACTTCGGCAGCAACCCGTGCGGCGGCGCCGCGGCGGCCCCGCAGAAGATCACGCTGACCAACAGCGGCGCGGGCTCGTACACGTTCACCGCGACGAACGGCAACCCGGCCGCGTACACCGTCTCGCCGGCCTCCGGCACGGTCGACGCGGGCGGCTCGCTCGACATCACCGTCACCCCGGCGGCCATCCCGTTCCCGTCGCCGGTGCCCGGCAACTACGCGGACGCCGTCACGATCAAGACGAGCATCCCCGGCGACGTCGACCACCTGGTGCAGCTGACGCAGAGCGCGAAGGGCGCGATCGTCGGGTTCAGCCAGTCGGCGATCACGTTCCCCGGCGTGCCCGTCAACGGCACGACGAGCAGCGGCTTCGACATCACCAACACCGGCAACCAGCAGGCGATCGTCCAGATGCAGGTGACGAACTCGCCGATCTTCGCGGCGAGCCCCGGCGGTGACATCACGGTCGTCAACGGCACGCCGTCGCCGGCCAGCGTCTCCTTCTCCCCGGCGGACAACACCGCGCAGACCGGCACGATCACGCTGGTCGTCAACGATCCGGCGACCGTGCTGTGCGAGCCGCTCCCCGCGGCGCTGCAGCTGAGCGGCACGGGCCTCAACGGCGGCGTGCTGCTCGACACGCAGGCCGTCGACTTCGGCCAGGTCGACTGCGGCACGACGGCAGGCGCGAAGACGGTCAAGCTCACCAACAACGGCAACGCGCCGTTCGACTGGACGGGCACGATGAGCGGCGCCAACGCGGCGCAGTTCACCGTCGCGCCGTTGAGCGGCACCGCGCTCGCGCCCGGCGCCAGCGTCGACATCACGATCACGCCGTCGCAGGTCGCGCAGTTCGGCGGCATCGCGCAGCTGGTCGCGCAGCTGCAGATCAACACGACGGTCATCAACGACGCCCCGCACAACATCGCGATCACCGAGACCCCGCGCGGCGCGGTGCTCTCGTGGGGCCCGACGGTCGACTTCAACGAGGTGCCGATCACGAAGACCGCGAGCCAGAACGCGATCCTCACGAACTCCGGCAACGCGCCGGCGAACGTGAGCTACTCGATCACGGCCGGCAAGGGCACCGCCGCGGGCGAGTTCACGCTCGCGGCGACGACGGGCACGGCGGCGGTCGGCGACACGAACGTCGGCGCGTCGTTCAACCCTGTCGCGCCTCCCGGCACGAAGACGGCCACGCTCGGCGTCTCGTCGAGCGACGTCCTCTGCGCGCCGACCCCGGCCGGCGTCACGCTGACCGGCAAGGCGACGATCGGCAACTACGTCCAGTCCGGCAACTTCGCGTTCGGCTCGACGAACTGCGGCGCCACCGCGGCGCCGAAGTCGATCACGATCACGAACAGCGGCACGACCGACTTCAACCTGACGAGCATCTCGCTGGTGAACAACCAGTGGTACACGCTCACCCAGTCGGGCACGGTCGTCACGCCGGCGGGCGGCGCCTCTCCGGCGGTGACCGTCACGCTGACGCCGAAGCAGATCCCGTTCCCGTCGATCCCGGGCAGCTACAACGACACGCTGCAGATCACGACCGACATCCCGGGTGACGTGCAGCACACGGTGGCGGTGACGCAGGCCTCGCAGGGCGCCATCCTCTCGATGCAGCCCACGAACCTCGTGTTCTCCGACACGCAGGTCAACACGCAGGACAACGTCCAGTACCTGCTGCGCAACACCGGCAACCTCCCGGCGAACGTGAGCTTCGCGATCGCGTCGGGCGGCCCGTGGTTCTCGATCGACTCGAAGACGGTCGCCGGCGGCACGCAGATCGTCGCCGACGCGCGCTTCACCCCGACGAACGCGCAGGCGTACAGCGACACGGCGACCCTCAACGTGTCGAACACGGTGCTCTGCCAGCCGCTGCCTGACAACACGCAGGCGAACGCCATCACCCTCGCGGGCAAGGGCGTCGCGGCGGGCTCGGGCGTCTACAGCATGACGCCGTCGTCGGCGACCTTCGGGTCGGTCGGCATCGTCGACAACAACGTCGCCGTCGGCGTCTACTGCGGCACCGGCGCCGGCGCCGAGGCGAAGGTGTTCACGCTGAAGAACGACACGGTCGTCCCGGTGAACTTCACCGCGACGCTGACGTCGGGCGGCGCGAACTACACCCTGTCGGCGGCGAACGGCACGATCGGCGCGGGCCAGCAGTTCCCGCTCACGGTGTCGACCACGGCCATCCAGATCGACGCGCAGCCCGGCTCGCACCGTGACGGCACGCTGCAGGTCATCATGGGCGGCAACCCGTACACGGCCACGCTGACGACGGTCGTCGCCGGCACGAACCTGAAGTTCCTGAACGCGCAGGGCTCGCCGATCGTCTCGCTGAACCTGACGGGCTCCGGCGTCGGTTCCATCGAGACGTTCTCGATGCTGAACGACGGCAACGCGCAGTTCAACTACTTCCTCCGCACGCAGCAGTCCAACGGGCCGCTCACCTGGTGGTTCTACCCGTGGGGCACCAACAACACGAGCAACTACGCGCAGATCAACCTCGGCGCGCAGGCGTCGGTGCAGGACGGCGTGTACTGGTACGGCGCGGCCGGCTCGACTGGCAACTGGATCGTGATCGATCCGAGCCCGATCACGACGGGCCGCCACTGCACGGCGAACTACACCGGGTTCCTCGTCACGCACTGAGCCCACGGGCTCGACGTCGCGGCGTCTGCTCCTCGGGGCAGGCGCCGCGCGCCTTTTGTGCGGTCGTGACGGCGCGCGCTCAGCCGAGCAGGCGCTTCAGGACGCGCTGCACGACCTCGGGGCTCGCGCTGCCCCTCGTGGCCTTCATCACGGCGCCGACGAAGAAGCCGAACAAAGCTGACTTTCCCGCGCGGTAGCTCTCGACGCTCTTCGCGTTGTCGGCGAGCACGCGCTCGCAGAGTCGGGTGATCTCTCCCTCGTGGCTGATCACGGCCATCCCGCGCTCGGCGACGATCTCGGCGGGGGCGCGCGCGGTGCCCGCCATCGCCGCGTAGACCTCCTTCGCCTGCTTGCCGCTGATGGTGCCGGCGTCGACGAGCTTCATCAGCTCGGCGAGCTGCGCGCTCGAGGCTGGCAGCTCTGCTTCGAGGCCCCGCAGGACCACCCCCGACAGCGCCTCGGTCTGCACGAAGTTCGCGAGGCGCTTCGCGTCGCCGCCGTAGGCCGCCTGCGCGTCGTCGAAGAGGCGCGCGATCGCCGGGTGCGCCGTCAGCACCTTGGCGTCGTACGGCGTCAGCCCGAGGCCGAGGTAGCGCGCCTGCTTCGCGCGGGGCAGCTCGGGCAGCGCGGCGCGCTCGCCCTCGACGAGCTCGCGCGACAGGACGAGCGGCGGCAGATCGGGGTCGGGGAAGTAGCGGTAGTCGTGCGCCTCCTCCTTCGAGCGAAGCGAGTAGGTGCGCTCGTCGCGCTCGCTCCACCCGCGCGTCTCCTGCACAACGGGCCGCCCGGCGTCGACGAGCTCGGTCTGGCGCGCGATCTCGAAGGCGATCGCGCGCTCGACGAAGCGGAAGCTGTTGACGTTCTTGATCTCGCACCGCGTGCCGAGCGCGGCGGCGCCCGCCCGGCGGACGGACACGTTCGCGTCGCAGCGAAAGCTGCCCTCCTCGAGGTTGCCGTCGTTCGCGCCGACGAACATCAAGACGTCGCGGAGCGCGCGCAGGTACGCCGACGCCTCCTCGGGCGAGCGCAGATCGGGCGCGCCGACGATCTCGACGAGCGGCGTGCCCGCGCGGTTCAGATCGACGATCGACTCGCCGCCCGCGCCGTGCACGCTCTTGCCTGCGTCCTCCTCGAGGTGGACGCGCTGGATCTCTGCGCGCCGCGCGCCGCCCGGCAGATCGAGGTCGAGGCGACCGCCCGTGGAGAAGGGCCGCGCGTACTGGCTGATCTGGTAGCCCTTCGGGAGATCGGGGTAAAAATAGTTCTTTCGCTCGAAGGTGCTCTCCTCGTGGACGTCGAGCCCGAGCGCGACCGCGACCCGCACCGCGAGCCTGGCGGCCTCCGCGTTCATCACCGGCAGCGCGCCCGGCAGCCCGAGGCACACGGGGCAGACGTGCGTGTTCGGGGAGTCGCCGAAGGACGTCGCGCAGCCGCAGAAGAGCTTCGTCCTCGTCAGCAGCTGGGCGTGCACCTCGAGCCCGATGACCGCCTCGTATCCCGACGCCATGGCGAGCGCGCGTCTACCACGGCTAGGATCGCGCCCCATGGGCTTGCTCGACGACATCGTCGCCGCGAAGCGCCGCGAGATCGAGCGGCTGCGCGCGGCCCCGACTCCGCCTGCGCGCGCGCGCCTCGGCGTCGATCCGATGGACGTGCTGCGACGCCCGGACGGCGAGCCGCTGCGGCTCATCGCCGAGATCAAGCGGCGCTCGCCGTCGGCCGGCGCCCTGTCGACCGCGCTGTCGGTCGTCGAGCGCGCGCGGGCGTATGTGGCGGGCGGCGCGGTCGCCGTCAGCGTCCTCACCGACGGCGAGTTCTTCGGCGGCTCGTACGACGATCTCTCCGTCGCGAGCGCCGCGGTCCACGCGCCGACGCTGTGCAAGGACTTCGTGCTCGACGAGGCGCAGCTCGATCACGCGGCGGCGGCGGGCGCGTCGCTCGCGCTCCTGATCGTGCGCCTGCTCGACGACGCCGCGCTCGCGCGCCTGATCACCGCCGCTCGCGCCCGCTCGCTGGCGCCGCTCGTGGAGGTGACCGACGAGGCGGAGCTCGAGCGCGCGCTGTCGGCCGGCGCGCGGCTCGTCGGCGTCAACGCGCGCGATCTCGACACGCTGGCGATCGATCCCGACCGCGCCCGGCGCGTCCTCGACCAGGTGCCGCGCGGCCGCGTCGCGGTGCACCTCTCGGGCCTCTCGACGCCCGAGCACGTGCGCGCGGTCGCAGCGGGGCGGGCGGACGCGGCGCTCGCGGGCGAGGCGCTGATGCGCGCCGACGATCCGGGCCCGCTCCTCGCGCGGTTCGTGGGGGCGTGCTGATGCGCCTCGACTCGCTCGTCGACGCCTACCTCGACCACCTGCGGGTCGAGCGCGCGCTCTCGCCGAGCACCGTCGCGTCGTATGGCCGAGATCTGACAAAGCTCACACGTCTCCTCGAGGCACGCGGCGTCCACGATCCCGCCGAGGTCGACGAGGCGGCCCTCGCCGGGGCGGTCGGTGAGCTCTCGCGCGCCGGGCTCGCGCCCCGGTCGCTCGCGCGGCACCTGTCGGCGACGAGGGGATTGTTCAAGTTCGCGCACAAGGAGCGGCTCGTCGCGCGCGATCCGTCGACGCTGCTCGAGCGCCCTCGCCTGGGGCGCAAGCTGCCGCGCGGCCTGTCGCTCGACGAGGTGACGACGCTGCTCGATACCCCGAGCAAGGAGACGCCTCGCGGCCGGCGCGACCGCGCGATGCTCCACGTGATGTACGCGGCGGGCCTGCGCGTGAGCGAGCTCGCCACGGTCTCGCTCGACGACGTCGATCGGCAGCGCGGCGTCGTGCGCGTGCGCGGCAAGGGCGACAAGACGCGCCTCGTGCCGCTGACGCCGATCGCGCTCTCGCTGCTCGAGGCCTACGCCGCCGACGAGCGCCGCGCGGCGCCTGCAGAGCGCGCGCTGTTCGTGTCGCCGCGGGGCAGGCGCTTCACGCGGCAGGGGCTGTGGAAGATCGTCTCGCAGACGGCCCGCGCCGCCGGGATCACGCGGCCGATCTCGCCGCACCAGCTGCGCCACAGCTTCGCGACCCACCTCCTGCGCGGCGGGGCAGACCTGCGCCTCGTCTCGGCGATGCTCGGGCACGCCGACGTCGCGACGACCGAGATCTACACGCACGTCACGCGCGATCACCTCGCGCGCGCGCACGCCGGGGCGCACCCGCGCGGCCGCTGACGAGGCGGCGGTGCTAGACTGTCGCCCCCTTGTCTCCCCTCGCGACGCGGCCCTTCGAGCTCGTGCGCCCGGCCGCGGGGCGCGCGCCCGTCGTGGTGGAGGTGCCGCACGCGGGGCTCCTCGTCGACGCCGAGGCGGCCTCGACGCTGGTCGCGCCGGCCCGGTCGCTCGCGCGCGACGCGGATCTGTTCGTCGACGAGCTCGTGTCGCACCTGCCCGCGGTCGGCGTCACGCTGCTCGTCGCGCGCGCGAGCCGCTACCTCATCGATCTGAACCGCGGCCCCGCCGACGTCGACGCGGCCATGGTCGTGGGCGGACGAGGCACAGGGGGCGGGCACGGGCTCGTATGGACGAGGACGAGCGACGGCGCGCCCGCCCTCGACGCGCCGCTGCCGCGCAGCGAGCTCGACCGCCGCGTGGCGCAGTATCACGCGCCGTACCACGCGGCCCTCGCGGAGACGCTCGACGAGCTGCGGCGCGAGCACGGCCACGTCGTGCTGCTCTGCGCGCACTCGATGCCGAGCGACGGCGTCGGTGTGGACGGGCGCGTCCGCGCGCGCGCCGACGTGGTGCCGGGCTCGCGCGGCCGCACGTCGGCGGACACCCGCCTGCTCGACGCGGTCGACGCTGTCTGCGGCGAGCTCAACCTGTCGGTGCGGCACGACGATCCGTACCGCGGCGGCTACTCGACGACGCACTACGGCCGGCCGAAGGCGGGCGTGCACGCCGTGCAGATCGAGGTCGCGCGGCGGCTCTACATGAACGAAGATCGCCTGTCGCGCGTCGAGCGCGGCGTCGCGCGCGTGCGTGGGTTCTACTCGCGGCTCGTCGAGCGCGTCGGGGCGCCGTCGGCGCTCGCGTAGAGCCACCCGAGCACCTCCCGCATCGCGCGCCGCCCGTCGGTTCCGTAGGTGCCGTGGCGCGCGCCCGGGAGCGTGAAGAGGTGGTGGTCGACCCCCGCCTGCGCGAGGTGCGCGTCGCCCGCGCGCATCTCGGCCTGGACGTCCAGCTGGCCCACCACGAGCGCGACCCGCGAGCCCCGCGTGAAGCTGTCGCCGCGGGGCGCGCGCGGGGACGCCAGCAGCACCGCGCGCGGGTACACGAGCGGCAGCCGCTTCGCGATCGACTCGGCGCGGAGGGCGCCCTCGGAGTAGCCGATGATGGTGCGACCGCTCGACGCGAGCGGGCGGCCCCGCGCGGCGGCGACCGCGGCGATCGCGGCCTCGACCCGGGCGGCGGCCCTCGCGACGTCACCGCTCCACCGGCGCCGGCCCTTGCGCTCCGGGCACGGGAGATCGGCCTGGACGGAGACGAGCGTGCCCCGCTCGCTCGCCTCGTCCGCGAACGCGCGGATGCCCGCCAGCGGATCGCCGCACCGCCCGTGCAGGTACACGAGCACGCGCGCGTCGTCGTGCGCGCCGTGGACGACGAAGGCGGGCTGATCGCCGGGCACCGGGACGGTCGCGTGCTCACCCCGTCGCGGAGCGGCGCGCTCGTCACCGGTCGCGGGCGTCGCCGCGAGCAGCGCGCCTCCCACCAGCATCGCCCCGAACGCTCGCCGCACCGGCGCAGCCTAGCAGCGCCGAGATCGCGCCGCCCGCGCGCGGAGCCTACCAATTCCGGGGCGCCGTACTAGGCTGCGGCGCGTGTTCGGGCTCTCGTTCGGCGAGGTCGTGCTCCTGTGCCTGATCGGCGTCGTCGTCGTCGGCCCGCGCAACCTCCCCCAGATGATGCGCCAGCTCGGCAAGACGGTGTCGAAGGTGCGGCGGCTGACGACCGAGATCCGGCAGCAGAGCGGCATCGACGACATCCTGCGGGCGGAGGGCATCGAGCGCGAGGTGGCCGAGATCAAGAAGCTCGCGACCGGCCGCATCATGGACATCCGCCTCGACGACGAGCCCGGCGTGACCCACACGGTGCACGTCTCGCCCCCGCGCAGCCGCGAGTACCCGACGTACGGCCCCGACTCGTACGACGCGCTCTCGGAGGACGCCGAGCCCTACGTGCCCGCCCCGGAGCGGCCCGCGCCCGTGCTCGGCGCGCCCGAGGGTGAGCGCGTCGCGCGAGGCCGCGTCGAGGCCCCCGAGCCCACCACCTGATGACCTCGCCCGAGACGGAGCAGCCGCCCGACCCGGCCGGCGAGAGCGCGGCCGTGATGTCGTTCTGGGAGCACCTCGACGAGCTGCGGTCGCGGCTCACGAGGGCCGCGCTCGCGTACGTCGTCGCGATGTTCGCGGCGTGGGCGATCCGCGACGAGGTGCTCGCGTTCCTGTGGAAGCCGTTCGTCCAGTCGTGGAAGAGCGCGGGCCTCGAGGGCGAGCCGCAGCTCCACTTCGCCGCGCCCGGCGACGCCTTCATGGCGTACTTCAAGCTCAGCATGATCGCCGGCGCGGCGCTCGCGGCGCCGATCGTGTTCTACCAGGTGTGGGCGTTCATCGCGCCGGGCCTCTACAAGCGCGAGAAGCGCTGGTCGGTCGGGTTCGTCGTGTTCACCAGCGTGTTCTTCGTCGGCGGCGCGCTCTTCGGGTGGCGCCTCGCCTTCCCGATCTCCTTCGACTACTTCCTGTCGCTGACGGCCGACGCCAAGCGGGCCGGGGTGAGCATCACGCCGACCGTGATGATCGGCGAGTACCTCGACTTCGTCGCGCAGCTGTTGCTCGCGTTCGGCATCATCTTCGAGCTGCCGATCCTGCTGACGTTCCTGTCGATGATCGGCCTCGTGAACTACCTGCAGCTCCTGCGGTTCTCCAGGTGGTTCGTGATGGTGGCGGCCGTGCTGGGCGCCGTCTTGTCGCCGCCCGACACGACGAGCATGGTGGTGATGACAGTGCCGCTCATCGGCCTGTATTTCGTGTCGATCGGCCTCGCGTGGTTGTTTGGCAAGCGCCCGACGCCCGAGCAGATCGAGCGCGACAGGAAGTGGCGCGCGGAGAAGAAGGCCGACGCCGCGCGCCGCCGCGAGGAGCGGCGGGCGGAGAAGGCGCGGGAGGCCGAGGAGAAGCGGCGGCGGTAGCGGCGGGCGTCGACGGCGTCGACCCGCGCGCGAGGGGCGCGAGGGCTGGACCGCCGCGTCGGCGTCTCGTAGGTTGTCCTTCCATGCGCGACCGACACAGCTTGGTGGGTCAGTGGCTCGCGCGGAAGGACCTGACGTCCTGGATCGCCGAGCAGGTGGAGCTAGCCAGGGACGAGCTCGAGCCCGTCATCACTGCTCTGCCGCTGCCCGCGCAGCGGTGCCTGGAGTCTCGCAACTTCCGCCGGGCGAACAAGGCGCTCTTCTGCGCGACCTTTGCGCCCGTCCTCGCCGTGGCGTGGGCGGACGACCTCGACGAAGCGGCAGACATCCTGGGCGAATCGATGAGTGTAGAGGCGCTGGGCGCTGCCTGGCACGCGACCGCGAACCAGGCTGCCAGCACGCTGATCGCCAGTGATTTCAGCGTCGAGGAGGCGCACGTGCTGGTCGCCGCGCTGTCGCTCGAGGAGGCGAGGTACGTGAACGACGCGGGGGAGACCGACGTGGCCGCCCCGGAGAACGGAGGCGGCGGTGATCCTGGCGCGGTCCGCGAGGAGCTCGTGCGGCTGGAGCAGCTGGCCGCGGATCATCCCCTGTGGGACTCGCTCGACGCGTTCGTCGAGGGGCTCCACGATCTGGGCGCCCGCAAGCTCGACGAGCGGCGTGCCAGCGCGGAGCGCGCGGCGCGGCGGTCGCGCGCCGCCGAGGAGGAGGCCGGAGGCAGGTTGGCGACCGCGCTCGCGGCGATGTCTCCCGCCGTCGAGGCACAGCTTCGGTACCTCAGGCGCGCGTTCCCCCTCGCGCCACGACGGATCGATCCGGAGCGGGTTGATGACTTGCTGCTCGCGTGTCAGGGCCTCGGCGCTCGCGCGGAGGCGCTGGGAGCTGCGCGCGCCCTGCAGGCGGAGACCCTCGATGACGAGGAGGTCGCGCAGAGGGCGCGGCGGGCGGCGTCGGAGGCGCTCCTCCTGGCGCTCCAGGACATCGAGCAGCAGCTTGACGCTGCGCGCCGTGGCGATGACCCGTCTGACTCCGCGACGTCGAGGAGGCTCGAAGATCCCGGATCGACCCGAGATGCGCCGCGAGCAGCGGAGGACGCGACCGCATCGGTGGCAGCGCCGACGCACCCGATGGCGCCCGCGGCGCCGGGCGGGGACGACGGGGGCGACCACCAGCCATCGACGAACGAGGCCCCCGAATCTGGGACCACGGCGCCCGCGGGGGCGGAGGCGACCGCCGATCCGCCACCGGCGCGAGCGCAGCCGGACTCCTCACAGACGCCGACGGCGCCGGAGGTCGCCGCCGCCCGCCCGAGCGCGCCCGTCCCCGGTGAGGGGGACGTCGTGCTCAGGCTGTTGAAGACAGCGGACGATGCCGGCGCGTACTGGGCCGCCTGGGCGCTCGAGCAACTCGGGTCGCCGCCCCCCGTCAGCAGCGACGTGCTGGCGTCGCTCCAGGCATCACGATGGGTGGACCCGAGCCGCGGGCTGTTCGTGAGCGACGTCTCTGCTCGGGTGGCGAAGCCCGCGCGCGAGAGCTGGGTCGAGCGCGCCATCGCGACGGCGGCCGCGCTGGTGCCGACCCTCACCTCGCCGGCGACCAAGCTGAGGGGTTGGATGGAGACCAACCTGGATGACTCGATTGACCCGATCATCGCCGCCGTGGTCGCGTTCGCCGATCAGACGGCTCAGCCGCTGACGCCCTTGCTGCTGGAGGGCGCGGGAGACGCGCAGCAACGCGCGAACCAGCTCGCCAGGGCGCAGCGACGCCTGCGTGAGTGGTCCGACTCGGCCCCGCGGCGCACCACGAAGTATCAGCCCGCCACAAGGCTCTGGCAGACCCTGTTTCGCCTGGACTTTGCGCCACTGTGCGAGCGCGCGGGGCGCGGCGAGGTGGACAGCGCTCTCGGAGGTGAGGTGGAGGATCTCGTCGCGCGGCTGCGCGCCTCCGGTGGCCTCGCCTCGCGGCTCAGGGAGGTCGACCGTGAGCTCAGGAAGGGGCACGCGGGCGAGATCGCCTTCGGCGCCCGCGACCAGCTTGACTTGTTTACAGCGCAGTCGCTCGAGCTCCTGGAGGAGTGGAGCGCGGTGGCCCGAGAGGCCGACCAGGTCAAGCGCCTCGACTGGCTCACGCAGCGAGTCGCCGAGCTTCAGCAGGCCGTCGGGCAGCACCTCGAGCGCGCGCTGGAGTGGGCGGCCAGTCTGCGCCTGGACGGGGTCCTGGAACGAGCAGCGGCGGGGGCGACGCTCCACCGGAGCCTGATGGAACTCGGGCGGCTGTTGCACCAGCCAATCGCTGATGAGCCAGTGGAGACTGACACCTCCGCGGTCCTCGCCGAGCTCGCCCGTCAAGCGAGGAGCCTGGACGACGCGCTGGACGCACGACTGTTGCTGTGCACCCCTCCCGAGCCGCGCGCCCTCGGCATCGATCCGGCGTCCCTCCTCGCGCGCGTCTCGGCGCCGCCGCTCGATCCGTCGACGGCGGCCGAGGCGTGGGCGCGCGCGGGGCGGTTCGCCGAGGTCGAGCGGATGGCCGGGCTCCTCTCCGACCAGGCACGAACGCGCACCGATCTCGAGCGAGAGCGGTGGCGCCAGCAGACGGACAGGGAGCTGTCTCGCGCGCTCTCGACCGTCGAGCAGGGGGTCATCGACGGGTACGTCGGCGCAGAGCGTGCCGAGTTCATGGACCAGCTGGAGGCCCTGCAGCTGCGAGACGAGCCCGATTTCTCGGCCAGGCAGGCGGCTGTGGCGAACGTGCTCCGCGCGCTCGAGGGTCTGCGGAGCGACCGCGCGCGACAGGCGCTCGAAGAGTGGGGACGCCTGAGCACCGAGCTCCACACCCGCGGGACGCCGCGAGGGGTCGTGGCGGCGTGGGACGCCGTGATCCGTGGCGCCGGCAACGACGTTCGCATCCTCGATGAGCGGCTGTCGGAGCTCCGTGCTCGGATGGACCAGGGGCAGGAGATCGAGCCCCCGACCTCCGCGCCCGCCCAGGGAAGCGCCCCGCTCCAGGAGTACCGCGAGTTCTGCAAGATGGCGGAGAGCCTCGGCAGAGAGATGGACTGGGGGCACGTCCTCAGGCGCGTCCGGGAGAGCGGTCGGATCGCGCCCTCGGTCCCGCCCCTCACGGACGGGACGCGCCGGGAGGCGGTCGGCGTCATCGAGGCCTGGATCGCGGCGAGTCGTCCCGACGGCGCGAAGGCCGAGGCGACGGCGATCGGCAGGGCCCTCCGGTTCCTCGGGTACGCCCTGGAAGGAGAGCCAACGGGGGCCGGCCAGCCCGGCCGCTGGAGAGTGCGCGCGACGGACGGCGGGGAGTGCCCAGTCCCCCAGTTCGGCTCGCGCGCTCGGGGCGAACACACTGTCGTGTGCCTGCGAGGGCAAGTGAGCGGCGACGCGCTGACCCGCGCGGTGCCGGAGGGCAGCCCAGTCATCGTCTTCTGCCTGGAGCGCCTCACCTGGGCCCAGCGCGCGAGCGTGCGCGCCGCGGCTCGTCACAAGAACCTGACCATGCTGTGCCTCGACGACTCGTTGCTCGCGTTCTTGATGACGCGCGGCGAGGACAGGCACGCCGCCCTCTTCGAGTGCGCCCTGCCGTTCAGCCACCTGAACCCCTACACCCCTCACGGGGAGGTGCCGCCCGAGATGTACTTCGGTCGGCGCGCGCTCCTCGACGATCTGCTCCGACCGGAGGGGCGTTGCATCGTGTACGGCGGGCGACAGCTGGGGAAGTCGGCGCTGCTCCGGGAGGTGCGTCGACGCTTCCACGACCCGGCACGCTCCCGGTACGCGCTCGTGGTCGAGGTCCAGACGATCGGAGACCCCGGGGCGGGCCAGGACGTGCACGAGTTCTGGCAAGTGCTGCGCGACCGACTCCGCGAGGCGGGCGTGCTGAAGACCAGTCAGACGAAGCCGCGAGACATCATCTCCAGCATCCGGAGCCACCTGAACGAACATCCGCAGCTGCGCCTCACGGTGCTCGCCGACGAGGCCGATCACCTGCTGGACGCCGACGCGAAGGATGGATTTCAGACGGTGACAGCGCTGCGCGAGCTGATGAGCGAGACCGATCGGAGGTTTCGCGTGGTGTTCGCGGGCCTGCACAACGTGCAGCGGTTTCAGCAGCTCCCCAACCAGCCGCTGGTCCACCTGGGCGCGGCCATCCAGGTGGGGCCGCTCGAGCCGCGCGACGCGGCGGACCTCGTGCGCCGCCCGACCCGCGCGCTTGGCTTCGTGTTCGCCGACGACGCAGACGTCCTGCGGATCCTCTCGTACACGAACTACCACCCCGGTCTCATCCAGCTCTACTGTCACGAGCTGGTGAAGCTCCTGCAGGCTGAGGTCGTCGGCAGCCCACCGTACGAGATCACCCGACAGCACGTCGATCGGGTCTATCGCCTCCCCGACGTCCGCCGAGGGATCCTCGATCGCTTCGATCTCACGCTCGCGCTCGATCCTCGCTACCAGGCGCTCGCCTGGGCGTTGATCGTCGAGCGCGCCGGCAGGTCCGAGCGATCCTACGCGGTGCGCGACTTGCAGGAGATGGTGCAGGTGTGGTGGCCCAAGGGCTTCTCGCGCACGTCGCTGGAGGAGTTTCGTGGCCTGCTCGACGAGATGGTCGGCCTGGGTGTCCTCGTCGCGTCCCCCGACGGCAAGTTCAGGCTAAGGAGCCCGAACGTCGCGCAGCTCATGGGGGACGTGGAGCCGAGGCTCCTCGAGCTCGCCGAGAAGGAGCCTCCAGCTTCGTTCGACGTGGACCGGATCCACCGCCATGGCCCCAGCGGGTACAGTCCTCTCACGCTGGGCCAGGAGCGGAGCCTCCTCGCGCGCCAGTATGGCGTCGCGCTCCTGTTCGCGAGCCGCGCCCAGGGACACGACGCGATCGTCCCCTCGTTGAGGGATCTCGAGCGACACGTCGTCATCGAGGCGCCGGCCGGGGTGTCCGCCGACGAGCTGGAACACTGGCTCACCGAGGAACAGCGCAGGCCCAGCGGGCTCATCGTGGCGGTCGTCCGCGCCAGCGCCCACGGCGAGGCCACACGCGCGCTCGTCGAGCGAGCGCACTCGTACTGTACGAGGAGGTCGACCTCCAAGAACGTCTTCGTCCGGGTGTTGTTCTTGTTCGACGAGGCCGCCACCGCGGGCTGGACGGCCAGCATGCCTCGTCACGGCGACCTGGAGAGGCGCGTGGAGCTGGTCCTGTGGCCGAGGCTCTGGGGCCCCGTCGGCCTGCGCGCCCGCCTCCAGCACAAGCAGGTCGCCTGGGACGACCAGGCGGTCGAGCGGCTCCGAAGAGCGAGCGGAGGCTGGACGATCCTCGTCGAGGAGGCGCTCCAGCCGCCGCCGCCGAACGTCGACGCGCAGGTCTGGTTTCAGGCGCGCCTCGAGCACGTGGCGGCGGGGCCGCGGCGCGCCCAGCTCCTCGTCGACGCGGGCCTCGGACCGGGGACGCGCGAGCGCCAGTTCTTCGTGGCGCTCGAGGACTGGGTCGGCCCGACGGGCGCGGAGGAGCAGCAGATCACGCCCGACCTGTTCGATCCCACCGGTCGCCTGGGCGATGCCGATATCCACAGGCTGCTGGTGCAGCTCGAGAGACTGGGTCTCATCGAGAGGGCAGGGGGGCGGGTGCTGGTCGACGCCCACGCGGCCGCCAGCGCCCGCGAGCGCACAGACTGACATGACGACCGTCTGCGGCTTGCCGGGCCCGGCGCGGCGGTGCGCCCACATCGCTGGTCGCCTGGCCGCCGGCAGCTCCGTGGTCGCGCTGACGGGCGCGTACATCGATCCCGTGGAGGTTCGCGACGCGGTGCTGGGTGCAGCGAGCCTGCGCCACCACATACCAGTCCCGAGCGCGGCGGTCGGCGTCGCGCCCCCGCGGGCGCTGTCCGACGCGCTGGGGGCTGACGTCTCGATGCTGCTCGCGGGGGGCGCGGACGAGTTGCCCGCGTCGCACGTGGTCTACGTCGACGTCGACCGAGGCGTCGGTGATCCGTCCTCGTGGTACCAGACGCTGGAGAGGTACTCGGCCGCCGCGCACGCTGCGCGCTCGGTGGGACGAGACCCATGGCCGGCGGTGCTCCTCTGCTGGCCTGGAGACGGCGTCGCCACGCCGCGCCCCGACGTGCTGCTGGAGATCGAACACTTGCACCGCGCGGTGCACGAGATCGACGCGCGCTGCATGGTGCGGGCGCGGTGCGGGGACACGGAGGACGCGGTGTCGCGCTGGCGCGAGCATGTGTTGCCAGCGTTGGCCGGGGGGGACCTCGCCCTCATGGATCGCCTGTGGGACGCCTGCGTCCTCGGCGTCGAGGAGGTGGCGAAGCGTTGTGTGGCCCTCGCGGCGGAGCGAGGGTGGCAGCCAGGTGACCAGCAGGCACCCGACGCGGAGCTGCGGGGGATCGTGTCCCGCAGGGGAGGAGAGGAGGAGCAGCACCTGGCCTTCGCGACGATTGCCCGAGGGGTGGCGCCGGTCGAGCGCCGGCTCTGGCGCGGGCTCACCGGGCTGCTCCTGCCCTTCTTGGACGACGTCAGGCTCGCGCTGTGCGAGCGATACGAGCATGACTTCGGCGCCGGGTGGGCGGTCCGGTGGCCGCCGAGCAGCGAAGAAGAGCTGACGCTCGTTCGCGAGAGCCATCTGCAGTGCCAGCTCGGGCACCTGGAGGCCGTCGCGCGCGAGGCCGGGAGAACGGGGAGGCATCCTGGACTTCCCCGGCTCTCGAAGGTGGCGCAGCGCGCCCGCATCATGCGAAACTCCCTCGCCCACTACCGCCCGGTGGCGTTCACGGACTACCGCAATCTCCTCACGGAGATCGAGCGCGCCGGGCTCAGGGTGTCCGCGAGGTAGGTGGGTAGTTGGGTGCGGCTGCCCCGCCTCCCACCTCGCCAGCCCCCCACGAGCGCAGGGCGGGGAGGGGCGGGAAGAATGTGCGAAAGTGCTCCCCTGGGCTCCAGGTTGTGTGCGCCCCGACGCCGACAGGTTCAGGCGCTCGTGGGCTGTCGGGCGCCCCGCAGGGTACCGTTGAGCGGCGCGCGCAGATAGGGTATGCCTACACGAATGCGCTCCAGGACACTTCGCCGGCGGGTCCGCGCCGCGACGCTGCTCTCCGCGGCGGGCGCGGTGGCCCTCTCGCCGCGCGAGGGCGTCGCCGCCGAGGCGTACACTGGGGCCGACTTCACCACGCTCGCGCGCCAGTCGATCGATCTGATGCGCATGCAGCACTACCGGCTCCAGGGCCAGATGGCGATCGATCGCTCGCAGTTCTTCGCCGAGTCGACCGGGCGGTTCATGAAGGCTCGCGTCCGCCTCAACGACGGAACCGAGCTCGACGCCGTGCTGGAGCGCCTCGGCGGCGGGTACTGGTGGGGAGGCGGGCGCCCTCGCACTGGGTTCGCCTGGTTCTCGGCGTTCCAGTCGGACGTCGGCGTCGCGACCACCGCCCACAAGGCCGCTGACGCTGTCATCTACGACGGGCTGCTCTTCGCTGGCGTCGCCTACCATGGCCTCACTGTGGGCGCCGGGGTGCGCGGCGGCTTCACGAGCGGGATGGATGCCAACGGGGAGTTCACGCTGCGCTCGAACACCGGCGCGTCGGCGGCGTCGCCTCGCGCGGGGGCCCCAGGGGACGCGCTCCTCCCGACGCTGGGGCGCGAGCGGGTCGACAGGTTTCGCTTCGGCGGGGTCGTGACCACCGTCGAGCACGTCGAGGGCCTGAGCCTCGGGGCCGTGCTCGACGGATCCGTCGCGTCCTCGCCGCTGGCGGCCGTGCGCGCCCTCGCGCAACCAGAGCCGCTGCTGCGCCGGGCGGGCCTGCGGGCGCTCGGCGTGCCCAGCCTCGGCGTCGACCGGGTGGCGCCAGGCATCGACTACTACTCCGACGCGTTCGAGGCCGGGAAGAAGGCGGCGGCCCAGGGGCTCCCGCGGCCCGCGCTGCCCGCGAAGGCGCTCTGGGAGGTGCCGTTCGTGGTCGACGATCTCGCCTCGGTCGGCCTGCGCGTGCGCGCGGTGACCCAGATCGCGCCCACCACGCAGTTTCGCCTCGCCGAGCTGGGGTGGTCCCAGCGCGACCACGTGGTGCGCGCCGGGGGCCGCGGGGTGGGGTTTCGTCGAGGTGACGCGCTCGTGGCCGGGGGAGAGGTGTTCGTCGGGGCGGGGACGAGCTCGCCTGACCACCAGGATTTCGCGATCACGCTGTCGTACAGCTACAACGTGCCCGACTCGGTCACGTTCTTCCCCATTCCCAACGCGCAAGTGTGGGGGTTCCAGGCGACCTTCGGGCCGCGCCAGCTCGGTCGCCCGCTCGTGCCGAGGCGGACGCCGCCCTCGGCCTCGTCGGAGGAGGTGTCCAAGTGAAGGCGCGCCCGGTGGTCGCGTCGGTCGCCGCGCTCTCGCTCCTCGGGCTGCTCGCGCCGCTCTCGCTGCTCGCCCCCGCGTGCAGCCTGTCCGACGAGGTGGTCTGCGCGGACCGGTCGAAGGGCTGTGGCGAGGGCGCGTGGCCCGCGTTCGAGGCGCAGCTCACGGCCGCGCTCGATCCCGCCGCGCGCGTCGTCTCGCCGCTGCAGGACGTACCCGCGATCGGCACGCTGCGCGCGAGCGTGCTCGAGCCACGCGACGGCGGCGCGGTCGTCCTGTTGTGGGGCCGCGCGGTCGGCGCTGCGCCGGAGGCGAGGCAGGTCAGGCGAGGCGCGACGACCGCCGCTGTCGCGCTCGTCGGGCCCGACGGCGCCGTCACGCCGATCCCCACGGATCACCCCTCTCTCGACTTCGACGATCCGCCGCGCGCCGTCGCCGTCGGGGAGGGC
>JADLFU010000270.1 GCA_020849655.1 Polyangiaceae bacterium
GGCGAGCGCGGGCAAGGGCGGATCGGCGAGCGCCGGCAAGGGCGGATCGGCGGGCGGCGGCGGCGCGACGGCCTGCGCCGGGGGCTGCGACGACGGCGTCCCCTGCACCATCGACAGCTGCGTGGACGGCGCCTGCGTCCACGTCCCCGGCACCTGCCCCACCGCGCAGCTCTGCGACATCAAGGCGGGGTGCGTCCAGGCGCCCACGTGCGCCGACGACGCCGCGTGCAAGGCGCTCTGGGGCGCCGATCCGTGCAAGGCCAACGTCCGGTGCGACGGCGCCACCGCCACCTGCAAGTTCGACATGCTCGACAAGGACGGCGATCTGCACTGGCCCGTCGTCTGCGGCGGCGATGACTGCGACGACGTCGACGCGAGCAAGCACCCCGGCGGCGCCGAGGTCTGCGACGGCAAGGACAACGACTGCGACGGCGCCATCGACGGCAGCAACCTCTGCGCCGCGCCCCGCGTGTGCTCGGCGGGCGCCTGCGCGTGCCCCGCCGCCAACCAGTGCGGCAACGAGTGCGTCGACAAGTCGACCTCTCCCAACCACTGCGGCGCCTGCGGCAAGAAGTGCCCCGCCGGCGCCACCTGCGTCAACGGCGCCTGCGACTGCCCCGGCGGCGCGGTGGCGTGCGGCACGGCGTGCGTCGACACCCAGGCGAGCCAGCAGCACTGCGGCGGGTGCAACAAGCCGTGCTCGGCGGCGCAGAAGTGCGCGGGAGGGACCTGCCAGTGCCTGAAGAAGGACTGCGGCGGCGCCTGCGTCGACCCGGACACCGACGAGAAGAATTGTGGTGACTGCGGCGTCGCGTGCGCCGCTGGCGCCACCTGCAGCGTCGGCGTCTGCAAGTGCCCCGCTGGCAAGCCTGACACGTGCCTGGGCGCCTGCGTCGACAAGCAGACGGATCCCAAGAACTGCGGCGACTGCGGCGTCGACTGCGGCGGCAACTCCTGCGTCGGCGGCCAGTGCTCCACCTGCACGCCGGGCGCGCTGATGATCCTGCTCGACCGCTCGGGCTCGATGGGCGACTCGCTCGCCTCGTCCACGCGCGTGAAGGAGGTCACAGAGGCGGTGAAGGCGTTCATCCAGGAGCCAGAGTCGACCGGGATCAGCGTCGGCGCCACGTTCTACCCGCGCGGAGGCGTGAGCTCGTCGTGCGTCGCGTCCGACTACGCGACCCCCGACGCCGCGATCGCCGCGCTTCCTGGCAACATCAGCGCCATCGTCTCTGCGATGGCGAACGGCATCGCGAGCGGCAACAGCGTGTTCAACGCGCCGCTCTCCGCGGGCATCGACGGCGCGCGCACGTGGACGCTCACCCACCCAGGGGCTCCCGCCGCGGTCGTCGTCATCAACGACGGAGGCATCGGGAACGGCTGCACCGGCGACGCAGCCCAGTCCGTCGCGACGGCGGCGGCCGGCCTCTCCGGCGCGCCGTCGGTGCCGACGTACGTCATCGGCCTGGGCACCCCGGTGACGGCCGACATCACCGAGTGGACCGACATCTCGACCGCGGGCGGCGGCACGATGACCAATACCGGCACGTCGGGTAGGGCGGGCATCCTGAGCGCGCTCCGCGCCATCCGTACGACGGTCTCCTGCCCCTGACGGTCAGCTCAGGGCGCCTCGCCGGTGAGCAGCACGGCGTCGGCCGCCAGCTGCCACTCCTTCAGCGCGAGCTCGGCGACTCGTGTGCGCGCGTGCACGAGGTCTCGGCGCGCCGAGAACACGCGCAGCACCTCGCCCTTGCCCGCGCGGTGCAAGGCGGCGGCGGCCTCCACGGACTCCTCCGCCGCGCGCACGCCCGCGCCCGACATCACCTCGATGGCCTTGCCGAGCTCGGCGCGCTGGGCGGAGATGCCTCGGAGCGAGGCCTCGATGCTGCGCCGCCGGGCGTCGCGCTCGGAGACCGCGCGCAGGCGGTCGGCCTCCGCGCGGGCCCGCTCGGTCTGGTTCACGCGGAAGGTCGGTAGCGTCCACGACATGCCGAGCCCGAGCCGCGTCTCGCCGAGATCGCCTCGACCGCCGATGAGGATGAGGTTCAGCGGCACCTGCGCCTCGCGGGCCTGCCGGTCGCGCACGCGCGAGAAGTAGATCGCCTCGCGATCGAGCACCGTCACCATCGGAGAGCCCGCGAGCGCGCGCTCGATCTGCGGCCCGCGCTGGGGCGCCGCAGGAGGGCGCAGCGAGAGCCCCTCGGTCGGCCGATACTCGGCGACGCCCGTCGCGCGCGCGAGCTCGGCGAGGGCACGTGAGAGATCCGCGCGCGCCTCGATGAGCTCGACGGTGTTGCGAGCCACCTCGAGGTTCGCGAGGTGCAGATCGGCCACGGTGCTGTCGTGCACGGCGACGCGCTCCTCGAAGATGTGCGCCTGCTCCTTCGACACGGTGACCGCGGCCTCCAGCGCCTTCACGCGCGCCTCCCCGGTCGCCACCTCGCCATAGGCCCTGACGGCGTCGGCCATCGCGCTCGCGCGGACGGCCGCGAGCGCCTCGTCCGCGAGCGCGACGTGCGCGTCGACCTCGGCGATCCGTCGACCCCGCTGCCCGGACACCTCGACGGGCACCCAGAGGCTCGCCTGCACCTGCACGTCGCGCGTCGCGCCCCCCCGCCCGTGCTGCGCCTGCACCTCGAGGTAAGGATTGGTAAGTTGCGAGAGGCGCGCCCCTTCGTACCCGGCGCGCGCGACCCTGGTCTCTCCGCGCGCCCGCGCGATGGACGGGGCACGCTCCCTCGCCATCGAGAGGACGCGGGACAGCTCCGGGACGGCATCGGGCGCCGCCTCCTCCGCGGTCGCGGCCGGCGCGGCGAGGGCGACCAGCGCGGCGAGCGCGCGCGCGAGCGTGGATCGGATCATGTCGGCTCCTCCTGTGGATCGGTCTCGTCGGCGTCCGCGGCGGGTGCCGGACGGAGCAGGCGCGCGAGGACGCCCGGCAAGACGAGCAGCGCGGTCGCCGTGCCGAAGACGATCCCGAACACCACGACGGTCGCGAGCGGGCGCTGCACCTCGGCGCCGGCGCCCTGGGACAGCGCCATCGGCGCGAAGCCGAGCGCCGCGACCGCCGCGGTGGTCAGCACCGGCCGCAGGACGTGCGCGCAGCCGTCGACCACCGCGCGCTCGAGCGGCTCGCCGCGCGAGAGGCGCCCGAGCACCTCCGACGTCACGACGAGGCCGTTCAGCACGGCGACGCCGCCGAGCGCGATGAACCCGACCGCCGCGGGCAGGCTGAACGGGTAGCCCCGGATCACCATGCCGAGGAGGCCGCCGGTCAGCGAGAACGGGACGATGGCGAACACGGCGACCGCGGGGCGCACGCGCCCGAACATCATGAACAGCATGCCGCCGATGACGACGAGCACGGCCGGGACGATCAGCGACAGGCGGCGCCGCGCGCGCTCGAAGTTCTCGAACTGTCCGCCCCACTCGACGCCGATCGGGCTGCCCGGGCCGAGCTCCTTGTCGACCTCGCGCTGCGCCTCGGCGACCCACGACACGAGATCTCGGCCGCGGAGGTTCACGTCGACGCGCGCGGTGCGCTTGCGCATCTGGCGCCGCACGACGCCGACGCCGTCGCCCTCCTTCAGATCGACCACCTCCGAGAGCGGCACGGGCCGCCCCGTCGTCGTCTCGACGAACAGGTTGCCGAGCGCGTCGGGCGTGGCCTCGACGGGCGGCCCGAGCAGCCGCATGTCGAACCTGCGCTCCCCCTCGTAGATCGAGCCGACGTGCAGCCCCTCCCGCGACGCGACCAGCACGTCGAAGGCGTCGCGCACCCGCACGCCGTGCCGCGCCATGCGCGCGCGGTTCGCCGTCGCGGTGATCTCGGGCTGCCCGAGCAGCCGCTCGACGCGGACGTCGCCGGTGCCGGGCACGCGCCGCACGACGGCGCCGACCCGCGACGAGACCTTCACGAGCTCGTTCAGATCGTCGGCGAACAGGTTGATCGACACGTCGGCGCGCGAGCCGCTGATGAGCTCGTTCGTCCGGTCCTCGATGGGCTGGGACACGGACACGAACGTCCCGACGACGCGCCCCTCGACGCGTGTCTTGATGACCTCGGAGAGCGCGTCGAAGTCGCGCGCGGTCGTCCACGTGGACGGGTGCGCGAGGTGCACGAAGATGTCGGTGTTGTCGTTGCCGACCGGGTCGACCGCGACCTCGGCGCGCCCCGTCATGCCGAGCGAGCTCTTCACCTCGGGCAGCTCGGCGAGCACGCGCTCGACCTCGAGATCGAGCTCGCGCGCGCGCGTCAGACCGATGCTCGGCGCGCGCCGCACCGTGACGACCGCGTCGCCCTCGAAGATGCGCGGGACGAACTCCGCGCCCTGCCGCGCGAAGGCCACGCTGGCCGCGATCAGCAGCGCGACGCTGCCGACGACGAGCGCCGCCGACCGCGACACGAGCCAGGGGAGCCGCGCGGCGTAGGCGTGCTCCAGCCGCGAGAGCAGGCCGCCGGTGTGCGCCTTCGGCGGCGGCATCAGCGCGACGAGCACGCCGGGGAAGAACGCGACAGCGTACACGAGCGCGCCGAACAGCGCCGCCGCCATCGTGATCGCCATCGGGCGGAACATCTTGCCCTCCACGCCCTCGAGCGTGAGCAGCGGCACGTACACGAGCACGATGATCGCGATCGCGAACGCGACGGGCCGCCCGACGCTCGCCATCGCTTCTCCATACGCCGCGCTCTTCTCCTTCGGCCGCATCGCCCGCCCCGCGCACGCCGCGCCGACGGCCTCGAGCATCACGACCGGGCCGTCCACGAGGAAGCCGAAGTCGATCGCGCCGAGCGACATGAGATCGCCCGTGACGCCCGCGAGGTGCATCACCGCGAGCGCGAACGTCATCGAGACGGGCACGCCGATGACGACGGCGAGCGCGCCGCGCAGCGTGCCGAGGAACACCGCGAGCACGATCGTGACCACGAGCACGCCCTCGGCGAGGTTCCGGCCGACGGTCGCGAGCGTCCGCCCGACGAGATCCTTGCGGTCGTAGAGGACGTCGATCTTGACGCCGGGCGGCAACGTCCCGCGGATCTCCTCGAAGCGCGCGCCGACCCGGTTGACGACGTCGCGGCTGTTCTCGCCGAGCAGCATCATCACGACGCCGGTGACGGCCTCGCCCTTGCCGTCGCGCGTGACGACGCCCTGGCGAAGCGCGGAGCCGACCTCGACCTCGGCGACGTGCTTCACGAGCACCGCGCCGCCGCTCGTGTCGGCGCGCACGACGACGTGCTCGACCTCGCCGCGCGACGCGAGCAGCCCCTGCCCTCGCACCGTGAACGCCTCGTCGCCGCGCTCGATGTAGCCGCCGCCGACGCTGAGGTTCGCGTCCCGGAGCGCGTCGGCGAGCGTGCCGAGCGTCACGTCGTTCGCCCGGAGCTTCTCGTGGCTCGCGACCACCTGCAGCTGCTTCAGATCGCCGCCCATCGCGTTGACCTCGACGACCCCCGCCACCTCGCGGAGCTTCGGCGCGATCGTCCAGTCGAGCAGCGTGCGCAGCTGCATCGGCGTGTGCTGATCCGACCGGACGACGAACTGGAGGATCTCTCCCAGCCCCGACGAGACGGGCGCGAGCTCCGGCACCCCCGCGCCCTCGGGCAGCTCCACGCCCCGCAGCCGCTCGAGCGCGACCTGCCGCGCGAACCACACGTCGGTGCCGTCGCGGAACACCAGCGTCACCGCCGACAGCCCGCCGCGCGACACGGATCTCAGCTCGACCGAGCGCGGCGAGCCGTTCAGCGCCGCCTCGATCGGGAACGTCACGCTGCGCTCGACCTCGACCGCCGAGAGTCCCGGCGCGCGCGTCAGCACGCTCACCTGGATCGTCGAGACGTCTGGCAGGGCGTCGATCGGCAGCGTCACCATCAACGCGCCCCCGACCGCGATCAAGACCGCTTGCAGCGAGAGGACGAGCCAGGGCCGGCTCGTCGACCACCGGACGAGCCACGTCAGCATGACGGAGCCCTCACCTGTAGAGCTCGCTCTTCAGGGCGAAGACGCCCTCGGACACGACCCGCTCGCCCTCCTTCAGGCCCTCGGTCACGGCGACCTTCACGCCGTCGCCGACGCCGACGGTGACCTGGCGCGGCTGCGCGCGCAGATCGTCCTCGAGGACGAACACGACGGCCTGGCCGTCGACGTACGTGACCGCGCCCTTCGGGACCGTGAGCGCCTCGATGGCGGCCTTCCCGCCGCTCACCACCGCCGAGACGGACTGACCGCTGCGGAGCTTGCGGGCGCGGTTGTCGATCTCGACCCGCACCTCGGCGCTCTTCTTCGTCGCGTCGACGACGCCGCCCACGTACGCGACGCGCCCCGGGATCGTGAGCCCAGGCGCCGACAGCGGCGAGACGACGAGCTGGTCGCCCTCGTGCACGAGCGGCAGCTCTCGCTCGAACACCTCGAGCTCGACCCAGAGGTGGTCGAGATCCGCGACGCGGAACGCGAGGTGGGAGTCTTGCACCGCCTGGCCCGCGGCGAGGTGGCGCTCGACGACCGTGCCCCGCATCGGGGCCTTCAGCGTCACGATGCCGTGCCCGCGAGCGCGATCCGCGCCGTACGTCCTCGCGCGGAGCTGCGCCTCGGACTCCTGCGCCGTCCGCTCCTCGAGCGCGGCCTCGGCGAGCTCCACCTCGCGCGCGGTCGTCAGGCCCTTCTTCGCGAGCTCGTGCTCGCGGTGGGCGTTCAGCTCGGCGGCCTTGCGGTGCGCCCGCATCACGCGCGCCTCCGACTGCGCGGCGCCGAGCTCCGCGCTCTCGATCTCGGCGAGGATGTCGCCCTTCTCGACCCAGTCGCCCTCGACCTTGAACACCTTGCGGACGAAGCCGCGGACGCGTGAGCCCACCGCCGAGACGTTCTCGGGGTCGAACGTGGTCGCGCCGACGAGACGGATGGTGGGCTCGACGCGCGCCCGCTCGACGACCGCCGAGCGCACGCCCGCGCGCTCGCGGAACCCCGTGGACATGACGACCGCGCCCCCCTCGACCCGCACGGGCAGGGTCGCCGCCGGCGGGGCCGCCTGCGCGCGCCCGCGCAGGAGCACGCCCGCGCCGACCGCCGCGGTGACGCCGCCCGCGAGGACGGCAGCGACGACCCAGCGTCGCTTCATGATGCTACCTTCATTCGACACGCGCCCTACCTTGTGGTCATCCTGATCGATGAAGACAAGTTCATAATCGCGACCTAGCACGATTCTCCGCGTCGTCCACGCGTCAAGGCACGCAGGGGGCGAGGCCGCGGTGGAGCCGGTCAGCCCACGACGCGCGCGGAGCGACCCGCGAGCTCCAGCGCCGTCGACGGCGCGGCGGCCGCTCGCTTCAGCATCGCGAGGCCCCGCACCCCGCCGTCGACGACGGCCGCGCTCGTGACGACGCCGACCTCCGCGCCGCCGATCCGGGCGACCTCGCCGGGCGACGGTGGGGGCGCGCTCATCTCGAAGGGCGCGAGCAGCCGGTGCACCTGACCTCGCATCTGCAGGCGACAGACGACCTCTTGCCCGAGGTAGCAGCCCTTGCTGAAGCTCACCGCGCGCCCCTCGAGCCTGGCCTCCTGCGGGTACGTCTTCGCGTCGAAGTCGACGCCGAAGGCCGGAACTCCGTGCGCGAGCCGGAGCTCGTCCCACGCGGCCGGCGAGAGCTCCTCACCGAGCTCCTCGGCGCGGCGCGCGCGCTCTGCCGCGGGGACCCAGAGCGCGGACGTGGACGGGAGCCCGAGGTCGATCGACGCGCCGCCGGCCGCGGCGCCAAGCACGAACCAGACGTCGCCGTCGGCCGAGGCGTCGCGCAGCTCGACGTCCTCCATCACGAGGTGACGCTCGAAGTGCTCCAGGATCTGCGCCGCCGGCGCCGAGTCGCCGACGAGCAGGCGCGCGCCGTCGACGAGCACG
This sequence comes from Polyangiaceae bacterium, assembly GCA_020849655.1. GTDB lineage: Bacteria > Myxococcota_A > Polyangia > Polyangiales > Polyangiaceae > JADLFU01. The sequence goes on from JADLFU010000270.1 coordinate 7,891, forward strand.
CACGCGTCGGAGAGGATGCGCCCGACCTTCGACAGCACGAGCCCGTACGACGCGCTCGTCGGGGACAGCGTCGCCAGATCGGACGTCACGAGCCCGGACAGCCACGCCACTCGATCGCTGCCCCGCGCCTCGATCACGCCGAGCGCGGGCCGGAACCACCCGCTCACCGCCGCCTCCGCGCGCCGCGCGCGACCGCCGCGAGCCCGATCCCGAGCGCGAGCAGCGAGGCCTGACCCCCGTCGTCGGAGCGCGCGCCTGGAACACCGCAGTCGCAGTCCCGCTTCTTCGGCGGCTCGGGCGCGCCGGTCGCGGGCTTCGAGGGGGGATCGCGGCGGGGCAGCGGCAGCGCCGTCTGGCAGGTGAACCCTGCCTTCTCGACGTCGCACGCCTCGAGCGTCGAGCCGTCGGCGCGGCGCGCGACGAACGAGATCTTCGGCCCCGCGACCGAGACCTCGACGAAGTGGTGCGAGCTCTCGATCGCGAGCGTCGCCGCCTGCAGCCGGCGCTTCGGCGGGTACAGCGGCGCGCCCGCGCCCCCGGTGATGAGGTACTTCACCCCGTCGAGATCGCCGCGCTCGTAGAAGTGGTCGTGGCCGGCCAGCACGAGGTCGACCTTCTTGTTGCGAAAGAGCTCGTTGATCTTCATGCGCCGCAGGGTCTCGTTGGGGCCGTGCGGCCCGCTCGACGACGGACCATGGTGCATCACGACGATGCGGTGGGCGAGGCCGGCCTCGGCCTCTGCCCGCGCGAGCTCCTCCTGGATCCAGGTGACGTCGTCGCCCGTCTCCCAGGGGACCATCGCGTTCAGGAAGAAGAACCGCGTGTTGCCCCACCGCATCGTGTGGAACAACCCGCGCCGGTTGTCGCCCTTCGGCGCGCCGGGGTGGAAGTACCGGAGCCACGGCGGCGAGCCCGAGACGCCGATGAGCTCGTGGTTGCCGACGCACGCGAACACGGCCCGATCGCGCAGCATCGGGCCCTCGATGCGGAAGAAATCGCGCCAGTCGGACGCGCTGCTCCCCTCGCCCACCATGTCGCCGGTGTTGACCAGGAAATCGCCCGGCGACTGCTGCATGCGCCCGACGATGGCCTCGTGCGCGCGGTGATCGTCGCGGCTGTCGCCGTACGCGAAGAAGGTGAAGGACTCGTCGCCCTCGGGGGCGGTGACGAACTTTCCTGACACGGGGCTCGCGTCGCCGACCTTGAGCTCGTACGCGTACGCCGTCTTCGGCTCGAGACCGGCGACGTCGAGCGCGTGGAACTCGAGCTTCTCGCCGGTCTTCACCTCGCGGGGCGCGCCCGACGGCCCGCGCAGCGTCACCACGCCCGTCGACGGCGCGCTCGCCTCCCACTTGATGACGACGGCGCGCGACGTGAGGGCCTGCAGGTAC